>CAYQCT010000013.1:11571-27701 GCA_964416015.1 uncultured Tepidisphaerales bacterium | reverse complement strand
GCCGATGCCGACCGCCAGCATCGCCGCCGGGTTCTCCGTCAGCGGCGTCGTCGCGGTCGTGGCTGTTGAAAGAATCGTCATTGCAGTGTCACCTCCGTGTGACGCGGAACCATAGTTCGTCTATACCGTCGGCCGCTGGCCGCCTTCGAGCACGCTCGTCAGCACCTCGTCCAGCGTCGCGACCACCCGGTCCGCCTGCTGCGGCGTCAGCTCCGAGAAGAACGGCAACGCCAGCGTCCGGTCACTCACGTGCTCCGCCACCGGGAAGTCGCCCGGCTCGAAGCCGAACTGTTCGACCATGTACGGCTGCAGGTGAATCGGCGGGAAATAGTTGTTGCAGCCGATGCCCTTCATGCGAAGTCGGCGGATGACCTCGTCGCGATCGCCGGGCCCGAACAGGTCGTTCAGGCGGACGACGAAGACGAACCAGCTCGCGTGGTCGTCCTCGTCGAGCGTCGGCAGGATCAGGTGCCGGCTGTCCATCAGCCGCTCGGTGTACATCGCCGCCGCCTCGCGTCGGCCGGCGAGGATCTCCTCGAGCCGGTCGCACTGCACGCAACCGATGGCCGCGGCAATCTCGCTAAGTCGGTAGTTGTACCCGAGCCGCTTGTGCGCCAACCAGCCCATGCCGTCGCGACCCTGGTTGCGCAGGCTTCGGCACATGGCGGCGAAGACGTCGTCGTCCGTGACGATCATGCCGCCCTCGCCGGTCGTGATCTGCTTGTTCGGGTAGAACCCGAAGACGCCGGCCCGGCCGAAGCTGCCGATCGGCCGATCACCGAGTCGGCCGCCGAAGCCTTCGCAGCAGTCCTCGATCAGCGTGACCTCGTTCCGCCGGCAGACGCGTTCGAGCTCGTCCATGCCGCCGGGATGGCCGAAGGTTTCGACCGCGACCATCGCCTTGGTCCTCTCCGTGATCGCTGCCTCGGCCAGCTTCGGGTCGAGGTTCAGCGTCTGCGGATCGATGTCGGCGAAGACCGGTGTCGCGTCGACAAAGAGCGCGGCGTTGGCGGAGGCAACAAACGAGAAGGGCGTCGTGACGACCTCGTCCTCCGCGTCGACGCCCGCCGCCAGCATGCACAGGTGCAGGCCCGCCGTCCCGCTGCTGACGGCAATGCCGAACTTCCGACTGGCGATCGCGGCACACCTCTGCTCGAATTCTTCGATCTTCGGCCCGATCGAGAGCGTCTTCGATTGCATCACCTCGACGACGGCGTCGATCTCCGCCTGCGTGATGTCCGGCTGCGAGAGCGGGACGAGGTTGGAGGTGGTCTTCGGGGCGCTCATGCGGTGCGGGCGGTGGTCCGATAAGCGTATCGGCTCAAGCGGCCGGTGCACGCCACCTCCCGTAGGGTGGGCCCCGGCCCACCATCTGGATTGCCTTGCGACCCGACGGTGGGCCGGGGCCCACCAAACAGGTTCGATGCCCGACGTCCTCGACTACCACAGCAAGCCGCCGCGACGCAGCCGGCGGCAGTACGTCTGGCGGGCGGCGAGGTACCTTGGGCCGTACAAGCGACTGGTCGTCGCGAGCATCGCCTGCGCCTTCCTCGCCGGCGGCATTTTCTTCAGCGGCCTCGGGGCGGTCCTGCCGGTAATGAAGGCCCTGCTCGACGGCGACACGCCGCAGATGTGGGTGGATCGGATGGTGGCGGAGGAGCGGTGGGGGATAGACATCGCCGATGATCCGAGAGTCGTTGAGGTCGAAGTCTCTCATGGAATGGCAAATGGCTGGGGTGCAGGCACAAGGCGGGAGAATCTTGCGTACCTTCTTCGTCAAGATCCGCGTGATGTAGTTCGCTTCCTGGCCTCGGGCGACGCTGATGAAGCGAAGCTTGCGTTGGAGAGCCGTCTACCACCGTTATCGGTCACAGTTCCGAGTGGCGGGACGTCGGACGTGCCCCGCCTCTGGGTTCATCAAGCAGAGGACGCCTCCTGGCACCTCCGCCTGCTCCGCCGCGTTGTCTACCTTTTGCCGTCGAATCCGGTCAGTGCTGTCGCGGCAATCATGGCGTGCATCTTTGTGTTGAGTGCAATCGCCAACGCGTTCCGTTTTATCCAGGAATATCTAAGCAACAAGGCGAGCTTGTCCGCCATCAATGACATTCGTCGCGAGCTGTACGATCACTCGCTCCGGGCCCCGCTTTCCTACTTCGGGAAGACCGGCACCGGCGACGTGACGAGCCGGATCGTCGGCGACTGCGCGCAGCTGCAGGAGGGCTTCCGCGTCATGCTCGGCAGGGCGGTGCAGGAGCCGATCTTCGCGGCCTTCGCGTTCGCGTTCGCCCTCTGGATGGACTGGCGACTGACGTTGTTCGTGATCGCGTTCGCGCCGGTGATGGTCGTCGTACTCCGCCGGTTCGGCAAGAAGATGCGGCGGGCCGGGCGGGCGACGTTGCAGCAGAACGCCGAGCTTTTGGGCCAGGTTGAAAGCACGCTCGCCGGCGTCCGCGTGGTCAAGGCCAACAACGCCGAGGCGGCCGAGGTCGACAAGATTCGCGGCGTCCTCGGCCGGCTGCTCGATCGGCAGATGAGCCTGGCGAAGTACGACGCGATGAACACGCCGGTGATGGAAACGCTCGCTGTCCTCGCCGTCGGCGTGATCTTCACCGTCGCGACCTACCTCGTCCGGGTTGATCAAACCCTATCTGCGGCACAGGCGCTTCTTGTCTTCGGTGCTTTGATCCAAATCGCTGAATCACTTCGACGAATCAGCAAACTCAATATCGTCCTGCAGCGGACGAATGCCGCGGGCGAGCGGGTGTTTGAAGCCATTGATACGCCGACGGAAGCGGATCGGAGATCGCGAAGGAGCGAAGAGGCGAAGAGAGAAGCGAAGACGAAGGAAAGCGTTGAACCAGAGAAGTCCACACCGGAAGAAAAGGAAGAAAAGGGGTCGGGAGCCTTTGTAGCCTTAACATCCTCAGGCGGGCGCAGCGGCTTCGCGGCAACAAAGGCTCCCGACCCCTTTTCTCCTGCCGCGTCTTCGCGTCTTCGCGATCTCCGGCACGAACATCAGGTTGCTTTTGAGAACGTCACCTTCTCCTATAATGATAACCAACCGCCCGCCGTTGATGGCGTCTCCCTCGAAGTCTCCCCCGGCGAGTCCGTCGCCGTCGTCGGGCGCAACGGCAGTGGCAAGACGACGTTGCTTTCGCTCCTGCCGCGGTTCTATGAGCCGACGGGCGGGCGGATCACGATCGACGGCACCGATATCCGCGACGTGCCGCTCAACGAACTGCGCCGACTCGTCGGCATCGTCACGCAGGAGGCGGTCGTCTTTCCTGGGACAATTCGTGATAATCTCGCCTATGGCCGACCGCAGGCGACGCAGGCCGAAGTCGAGGACGCCGCCCGGCAGGCCGAGGCGCACGAGTTCATTCTCCAGAAGCCGGGCGGCTACGACTTCTCCCTCACCGGCCTCGGCGGCCAGCTCTCCGGCGGGCAACGGCAACGCATCAACATCGCCCGCGCCATCCTCCGCGACCCGCCGATCCTGATTCTCGATGAAGCCACGAGCCAGGTGGATGCCGAGAGTGAACATTTGATCCAAGGGGCGATTTCACGACTGATGAAAGGCCGTACCACGTTCGTCATCGCACATCGCTTTAGCACCATTCTCGACTGCGACCGCATCGCACTTCTCGAGCAGGGCCGCCTCGAAGCCGTCGGGACGCACGACGAACTCCTTGCTTCGAACGAAACGTATCAGCAGCTCTACGAACGCCAGCTCGTCGCGTCATGAGGATCGGCCGACCGTGACGAAGTTCCCCGCCGACAGCGCGATCCGCCGAATCACGAGGAGTCGTGCCGTCCTCCTTTACGGTCCGGCCGCGTTGGCGTTGCAGGTTGCGGACGAGCGGGTTGCGGCAGGCGTACGCGACTACAGCGACTTCGAGCGCGATCCCGTTGCCCGGCTGCACCGCACGCTCGAAGCCAGCTACGCGGCCGTTTTTGCGCGCGTCGAAACCTCCGACGCCGCGGTCGCGCGGGTCGATCGCTTGCACACGCACGTCGCCGGCACGACCGCCTCCGGCCGGCCGTACGCAGCGAAGGATCCGGAGCTTCTCCTGTGGGTCATGGCCACGCTCGTCGCCTGCGGCATCGAAGCCTTCCAGCGGTTCGTGCATCCGCTGCCACATGAAGACAAGGCCGCGTACTACGACGACATGCGGGTAAGCACGGTGCGGTTCTCGCTGCCGCTCGCGTACGGGCCGCAGTCTTACGACGAGTTCGTCGACTACTGGCAGGATCGCCTGGCGGATCCGACGCTCGGCACGAGCGCGACGAGCCGCGAGGTTGCGGCGAAGATCGTCGCGCCGCGGCGGCCCGTCTTCCTGCGGCCGGGCGGCGTGCCGTTGCGGTGGTGGACGGCCGAGACGCTGCCGGACGGCGTGCGCGAGCGGCTTGGGTTCCGCAGAACCGCCGCCTCGCGTGTCGCGGCGGCGACGGTTGATGCCGTCGCAAAGCCCTTGCTCCGCCACGGCCCGGAGAGCGTTCGCCTCGTCCGCGCGGCCCGGCTGGCGGAGCGACGCGAGCGCGGCGACGATGCCGGGCAAGCCTGATCCTCACCACCTGCCGATACACGCACCATGCCGCTTCCGCGTCCCGTCCTGATCCTCGGCTCGAACGGCATGCTCGCCGCGGCCGTCATGCGTTCGCTCCGCCGGCGTGGCGTCGACTTCGTCGGCGTCGATCGCGACGAGTGCGACGCGACCGACCCGGCCCAGGTCGCCGCCACCTTCGCCAAGGTGCAGCCGAAACTGCTCATCAATTGCGCCGCCTACACCGCTGTCGACAAGGCCGAAGAGGAGGTCGAGCTGGCGCAGAAGATCAACGCGGAAGTCCCCGCGAATCTTGCCGCGGCCTGTCGCGACAACGGGACCAAGCTGGTTCACGTCAGCACCGACTTCGTCTTCGACGGCGACGCGACGACTCCTTATAAAGAGGACGACGCCGCAACGCCGGTCAGCGCCTACGGCCGGACAAAGCTGGCCGGCGAGCAAGCGATCCGCGACAGCGGCCACGACGATTGGATCATCGCCCGCACCGCCTGGCTCTACGGGCCGTGGGCGGGTCGGCCGTTTCCGAAGGTGATGATCGACGTCGCCCGCGCGGGCGAGCCGTTGTCGGTCGTCGCGGATCAGCACGGCGCGCCGACGATGACGGTCGACCTGGCCGAGGCGTTGCTCGACCTTGCCGCGGGCGATGCGCGGGGCGTCTATCACGTGACCAACAGCGGCCGGACGACATGGCACGGCTTTGCCGCAGAGACGTTGAAGGTGTTCGGCATCGAGCCTGAAGAGCTGACGCAGACGACCGCCGCCGCCTACGCCCAGAAGCGGCCGGACGCGGCGCGTCGGCCGGCATTCAGCGTGCTGGACTTGTCGAAGACCGAGGCCGCGCTGGGTCGGCCGATGCGGCCTTGGCAGCAGGCGTTGCTCGACTACCGCAACCTGTCGGCCGGGCAGTAGCGGAGGTTGACGCAGTGGTGGTTCACGGATTCTGACACCGCCGCTGGGCCGCGGTTTGCGAAGCATCGGCCATGGCTCGCTATGCGGCGGACGAGGAAGTGACCTGTGCCCTCTGCCAGCGGCAGGTGCCGGGGCGGTTGATCACGCTGCACCATTTGAAGCCGAAAAGCCGGGGCGGCGGGGCGGATGTGCGGGTGCCGACCTGTCGCACCTGCCACGCGCAGATTCACGCGAGCTTCACGAACAAGGAGCTCGACGACGGGTTCGCGAGCGTCGGTGCGTTGCGTCAGTCGCCGCGGTTGAAGGAGTTTCTCGCGTGGGTTCGCAAGCAGAAGCCGGACCGCGTGTTTCGCGTGCAACGGGACGGGCGCAAGCCGGCGCGGAAGCGTGTGCGTCTGGCGGCGCGGCGGAACGCGCGGTAGCGGTGGAAAGTGAGGCGGTGGGAAGGATCATCTGCGACCGCCTTGACGGGTGGTCTGCGAATTCGTAGTTTGCGGAGGCAGGCGTCGCACGGGGGCAGGAAGTCCCACGACGCCGTCACGCCGTTCGGCGGCGTGTCGCTTCTCCCGACGCAAGAAAGGCCAGGATGGCCCAGACGACGCGACCCTCTCGTGCCGGCACTGCCGGCGGCAAATTGGCCATGTTCGAGGTGCTCAAAGGAGACGCCTCGACCGGCTCCTCCTCGGCTCCCGCGGCCGAACCACGTGCGCCGCGGCCGCCCTCTCCTGATCGTGAGTCGCTCGTGCCGAACCGAACCATCGAAATCGCCCTCGGCGTCACCGCCGCCCTCGCCGTGGCCGGGGTCGGGTTCACCCTCGGTCGAATGACGGCAACGGCCGGCGGCGACGTCGCAGCGTCGGGCATTCCGCTGCTCCCGGAAGTGTCGGACTTATCGACCGCCGACGCGCGGACGCCACGCGTGCCGACGCCGTCGCAAGCCGCCATCGCGCCCTCGGCCCGCATTGACACGACGCCGTCCGCGGTCATTGACGAAGTGCCGCCGCGTCCGAACGCCTTTGCCGGCCGCAAGGTTGGGCAGAACTACCTGCTGATCCAAAGCTACGACCCGAACCTCGAACGCGAAGGTGCCGAGGCGACGGTGGAGGCGTTGAAGAAGGCCGGCATCGACGCGACGATCGAGACGAACATCCCCGGCTGGCGAACCCGCCTGAGCGTCGTCGGCACCGAGCCGTTTGCTCGCCAGAGCAACAACCCGGCCTACGACGCGTACCTCCGCCGCGTGATGAAGGTCAGCGACGAGGCCAAGAAGCACCCGAAGGTCCGCCGTTTCGCGCCGACGCTGGTGAAGTGGGGCCGGTAGCTCGCGACGCGTCGCAAGTTGCCGCACGCCCGTAGTCTGCGGGCATGCCCGATGATGTAGACCTCTTGCGCCGCTTCTGCTCGTTGCCGACGGCGGCGTTTCTGGAGGATGCGGTGCTCGACGAGGTCGACGCCTGGGCGAAGCGGCGACGCAACGTCACGATCGAGACCGACCGCTACGGCAACCGCCTGCTGCAGACCAAGGCCGGCAAGGGGCCGCGGCTTGTCATGGTTGCGCACGCGGACCATCCCGCGTTCGTCAGCCAAGAGACGGAGGACGGCCTGCTCCACGCCGAGTTTCGCGGCGGCGTCTATGCCGAGTGCTGCCCGGCGAAGACGGCCGTCCGCTTCTTCACCGACGCCGGAGAAGTCATCGGTCGCGTCGTCGAGGCGAAGGCGGACGAGAAGCAACGGCTCATCGGGGCGACGCTTCGCCTGCCGCGTGGCAAGTCGGTGCCGGTCGGCTGCGTCGGCATGTTCGACTTCGGCCGCACGCCGACGAAGCTGGTGAAGGATCGGCTGCTTGCCCGCGCGTGCGACGACCTGGCCGGTCTGGCGGCGGGATTGGAAGCGCTCGACCAGGTCCGCGGGCGAAAGCCGAAGGCGCCGGTGGCGATGCTTGTCACTCGTGCCGAGGAAGTCGGCCTCGTCGGCGCCATCGTCGCGGCCAAGCAGCGGCGGGGCGGTCTGCTGCGGAAAGACGATCGGCTCATCAGCATCGAGACCAGCGCCGCCCAAGCCGCCGCGCCGCTCGGCGGCGGCTGTGTGCTTCGCGTCGGCGATCGCACGAGCATTTTCGACCCGGCTTTCACCCGATTTCTCGATCAGATCGGCCAAGACCTCGCCAAGAAGAACGACGGCTTCCAGTTCCGCCGCGCGTTGATGCCAGGCGGCACGTGCGAAGCCACGGCCTTCGCCGCCTTCGGCTACACGACGGCCGCCGTCTGCGTTCCGCTGGGCGGGTACCACAACATGCGTCGAAGCTCCGGCAAAAGCGCCGCCGCGGCCGTGCCCGAAGAGATTCGGCTTTCGGACTGGACTTCGCTCGTCGCGCTCCTCGTCGCCGCCGGGTTGAACGGGCACGCGTTCGATCCGAAGCAGGACGACCTGCGTGATCGACTTGCAGAACGCGTGAATCGCCTCGTGCCTCTGTTCGACGATCCGACGGCACCGATGCAGCTGCACGATCCGGCATAGTCACGACCAATCGAAGCCCACGGGCTCAGCCCGTGGGCGCTCGACGAAACATCAACAAGTCACGACGCGCAGTCCTTCGACCGCGTCACCGACCAACCTACGTCGACTGCGTCTCATCCACCTTCGGCGTCTCTGCCTTCGGCGTGTCCACCTGAGCCGGCACGACACGCCGGCGGGAGTTGGACCGGCCTTGCCCCTGGCGACCAAGGCCGACGACGCGGACGGCAGGCCGACTTCCGGTCGCGGCTGCACCGGGCGTCGCGTCTTCGGGTCGTACCTTGGCGGCCTCGCGGTTTTCGCGCTTGATGGCTTCGTACACCTCCTTGCGGTGCACGGAGACTTCGCGGGGCGCGCTGATGCCGAGTCGCACCTTGTCGCCGCGGATGTCGACGACGGTCACTTCGACCTCGTCGCCGATCATGATCGTTTCGTCGCGTTGGCGTGAGAGAACCAACATGGGTCGGCCTTCCTGTCCCGAGAAGGGCGGGGATCTTCCCGCCGTCGAACCATCCAAATCCCGATCCGTCGGGCTTCGGCCGACCCGTCGGCGGGGCCGGTACAACTCTGCCGAGCCGAACAGCCTTGCGGCTGTCTCGATCCGACTTGCCGGTCGCCATCCGCGACCTTCCTCTACAGACTCTTCACGAGTCATCAACGTTCGCCCAGCAACATCCGTACCTTATGACGCTCGTCGCAGAACAAAAGTTCGGGTCCCGTCCGGATGCTTCCTGATGCTGCTGCTGGAATCGATCCAGTTCGTCGTGCACCCGTTCTGTTTCCCTCTCACGCGGTTCGGCGAAGCTGCGTCTGTTCCTGTGGACGAATCTGCCCCGCCGGCTCCGACGCCAGACGCATCAGCGGATGACGCGTGCCCCAGCGACGCTCCGTCAGTACGACCTGCTTGCCGACGAACGTCTCGGCGTTGATGACGAGCGGCCCCAGCAGGTTGCCGGTCAGCCACTCGCCGACGCGGTTGCAGATGACCAGCAGTTGGCCGTTCTGCTCCGCGTCGCTCGCGTCGCCGAAGCCGAGCTCCTGGCGAAACTCCTCGCGGAGCGGCACCTGCGACAGGCCGTAGCCTGGTACGAACGTCGTCGGATCGCAGACCACAAAGGCCAGTTGCGGCTCGTCGACGCTCTGCAGCCAGAAGAAGCTCGGCTCGTCGCTCGCGCCCGTGTCGGCCGACGAGTCCTCGCCGGCGGTTGATTCGAGCAGGACGAAACGCTTGGCCTCGACGAAGCCGGGCAGGCCGCCGGCGAAATGAATCACGCGGTCCTGCTCGACCTCCACCGAGCCAAAACGCGTCGTGGAAAAGGCAAGTGTCCCGTCGGCCTCTGCCGACGCGACTTCGATGGATGCGCCGCGCTGGGCGGACGACTCGGTATCCGTGTTGGTTGTCGACATTGGCAGTCCTTCGCCTCGTTGATGCGCCGGCCACTCGCCGGCGTACGTCTTTCTCAGCCTCCTGGTCCCACCCGGACGGTTGGATCGTCCCGATCCTTCCCGCCACGCCCGGTCTCTCCCAACAGTCTTTCGGCTCGCCGGCCACCCGCAGGGCGAGGGCGACGATCCCTTCGTTTATCGGCAGGTCGACCCTGTTCCGATGAACCTTCTTCTGCGGCTTCCTCGTTACCGCAGGAAGTCGAACAGCGACACGTTCATCTGCCGGGCCACTGTTTGCAACTGCGCCTGCAAGCTGTTCTGCAACGCCTGGTACTCCACGGCCGCCGCGGCGAGATCGACGTCTTCCAGCCGCGACAACGCGACCTGATCCGCCAGCTGCGCATCGGCCAGCCGCTCCTGCCGCTGACCCACTTCCCGGAGCCGCGCCCCCGCCTCCCCGCGGGCGGAGGCGAGGTTCGCCTCGTCCGCTTCGAGATCCGCAACCGCCTGCCGCGCGCCTTGCCCGTCACCTTGCTCGAGCGTGTTGATGAGCGACCGCAGGCTCGAGAACGGGCCGCGCGCTTCCACGCGATTCACGTCGCGAGCCTCGATGGTGTTCGTCGTATCGGCCGGAGCATCGAGGCCGAGGTCGCCCGCGGCCGCACCGGTGCCGGCGCTGCTGACCGCCGTGACGTTCGCCACACGCAGGCCCGGCAGCGTCGCGTCGAAGCTCGCCGTCGCCGGCGAGCCCGCCGACGCGGCGGCCGCATTGATCGCGTCGACCACGTCCGTCATCGTCGCCGCGGCATCGAGATCGACGTCGAACCCGTTCCCCGCCGCGTCCAAGACCCGCAGGTCCGGCCCACCAGGGTTCAGCCGCACGCCACGCCCGCCGTTGAGATCCGCCAGAACGTCGTCGGCCGTGAAGGTGGCCCAACCCAGATCCGCCGCAGCCGTCCCGCCATTGTCGCTGACCGCCAGCTGCGCGCCTTGGACCGGGTTGCGAAGCAACAGCCGCGAGCCGTCGTCGCTCATCGTCGCCTCCACCGAGATCGGCAGGGCGTTGACCGCGTTGATGAGCTCGCCCACCGTGCCGAGGCCCGAGAGCGAAAGGGACGCCGACGTGCTGCCGGTCGTGAGTTCGATCGTGCCCGCCGTCCCGACGCCGGCACCGTTGTTCAGGACGCTCAATGGCGTGTCGAACGCGAGCCGCCTTTCGAGCGGCGGCGAGTCGAGCGTCGCGGTCGGCGTCGCGTTGAGCAGACCAAGGTCCGCCGCCGTCGCCTGGCCGACTTCGCCCACGGTGACGTTCGCGCCGCTCAGCCGAATCGACGTGCCGCCGGTGATGCTCGCGGTGACGCCGGTGCCGCTCGCGTTGATCGCGTCGATGACATCGGCGACCGTGTCCGCCTGCGAGAGGTCCACGACCTCCGTCGTGCCGGCGTTGCTGATGCGGATGCTGCCGCGCGCGACGCCGTCGCCGCGCGTGCCGCGCAGGTGGTCGAGCTGCGTGTCGCCGGTTAGATCCGCTGCGAGTGGCTTCGTGCCGACGCGGCGGCTGGCGGAGCCAAAGACGTCCTCGCTGTTCAGCAGAAAGTCGAGCGACTGCCCGCTGCCGACGGCGGTCGACCGTGCGTCGTCGCCGCCGACATACATCACGCCGTCGCCGACGAGGCGGTACGGCTCGCCGTTGCCCTGCCCGCCGCCGAAGAGGGCGACGCCGCCTTCGCTGCGATTGGCCGTGGCGACGAGTTGCGACTCGAGCGCCCGCAGCACCTGCGCTGCCCCGAGCCGCTCGGCCTGGCTCGCCTCGTCGCCAAGATTCGCCAGGCCGATCTGCCGCGCTTCCCGCACGAGATCCAGCGCGTCGCCGACCGCGGCGTCCGCCGCCGTCAGCATGCGATCCGCGTGCTGCAAGTTCGCGTCGTATCCCTCCCGCGCCTCCATGGCCCGCCGCACCTGCTGCGACTTCGCCGCTGCCGCCGGATCATCGCTCGGATTCACCAGCCGCCGGCCGGTCGAGATCTGCCGGCCTGACTCCGCGATGGCCGACTGCGTCCGGCCGATGCTGCGCGAGGCGGACGTGGCAAGCTGTAGCTCGCCGACACGCGGGTTCGAGATGGAGTTCGTCGATATGCTCATAAATGATCGTTAGAGAAGTTCGTCACACGATGGCGAGCAGCGTCTCCATCATCTCGTCCACCGCCGCAATAAGTCGGGCCGCACCCTGGTAGCTACGCTGGTACTTCATCAGCTGAACCGCCTCTTCGTCGAGGCTGACGCCGCTGATCGCCGACCGTTGTGCCGAGAGCGAGTCCGTAATCGCCGCCGCGGCTTCCGCTTCGTTTTCCGCCGACCGCACGCCCGCGGCGACCTCGTAGACGGTCGCCTCGTACGCCTGCGCAAGCGTCCCGCCGCCGAGACTCGCCAGGCCGCTGTCGGCCAACGCCGCAGCTCGTGCCGCCGCGCCGTTGCCGCCCGCGGTGAGGTCGGAACTCGTCGCCAGTCGGCCCGGTTCTGCGAGAAGGTCCCCGCGAACCTTCAGATTCGCCGCACCCTTGCCCTCGAAGAAGCCGGCCACGCCGAGCGACGCCAACACGTTCGCCGTGTCCTCGCCGAAGACCAGTTCCTGCGAACCCGCGTCCGCCTGCATCGTCAGCCGCCCGTCGACCACGCTCGCCGACACGCCGCCGATCGCGTCGACCGCCGCCGCCAGATCGTCGAGGCTCGTCTGCGGCCCGGCACCGTCGAGGTCGACGTCGATCCGCGTGCTCGCGGTCGTGCCGCCGACCCGGTCGCGAAGGTGCACGACGAACGAGCCGTTGCCCGGCGCCGGATCGAGACCGGCCGCCGGATCGTTCAACGCGACCGTCGCGTCCATCACCCGATGCTCCGCGGCGACGCTCGCGTAGCCCGTCGTGCCTTGGCCGGTCGCGTGAATGGCGTTAAGCTCGAACTTGAGCGTATCCGCCATCGCGTCGATGCGGGCAATCGTCTCGTCGAGCGTCGCCCTCGCGTCGAGCGTCCCGGCAAGCCTTCCCGACCGTACCGGCAGCGGCCCGCCACCATCGCCAAATACTGCGGCGTAGGTCGTGCGTCCCGTCGCGGGATCAGGCCGTTGCTCCAACTCGATCGGACGCGCCGTGCCCGCCAGCACGACCGGCTGGCTGCCGACGTAGACATTCATCGAACCGTCGACGTCCTCGATCGCGTGCACGCCGACAAGGTCTGAAAGCTCCCCGATCAGCCCATCGCGACGGTCGCGAAGGGCGTTCGCCGTCCCGCCGCTGCTGCCTTCGGCCTGACTGACTTCCCGGTTGAGCTTCGCGATCTCCTGCGTGAGCCGCGTCGCGTCCGTTGCGTACGTGCCGACACGTTCCCCGGCGTCGCGGCTGAGGCGGACGAGCCTCGAATGCAGGTCGTTGTAGGAGCGGGCGAGCGATTCGCCCTCGGACAGAACCGCCCGCCGCGCCGCCGGATCCTGCGGCTCGTTCGCCAGCGTGCCCCAGCTGTTCAGGAACCGTGACGTCGCCGTCGAGAGGTCCGCATCGGTCAACTCGTTGAACGCCGCCTCCGCCTGCCGCAGCCAGGTTGCCGCTTCCTCGCCCTTGCTCATCTCCGCGCTCGCAAGGTTCAGCCGACGGGTGAGGCCGGCATCGACCTGTCGCTCGACACCGGCGAGGCCGACGCCAGTGCCGAGGATCACGCCGTCGCCGCGGGCCTGTCCCGGCGTGGCCGAGACACTGACGCGTTGCCGCGAGTAGGTCGGGTCCGACGAGCCGGAGATGTTGCTCCCCGCTGTCTGGATCGCCGCCGATGTCGTAGCCAAAGCGGCGCGGCCGAC
The DNA here is from genome assembly GCA_964416015.1 of uncultured Tepidisphaerales bacterium. Classification (GTDB taxonomy): domain Bacteria; phylum Planctomycetota; class Phycisphaerae; order Tepidisphaerales; family Tepidisphaeraceae; genus JBCDKH01. The sequence goes on along the minus strand of CAYQCT010000013.1, from coordinate 14,483 downwards.
CTGCAAGGTTCCCGTCAGACTCATATGCTCATTATCGGTCAGATCGTGTCTGCCGCTGGATCAGCCGATGGCTTCCATACGGGAAAGACGCGGCGGCATGTGGAAGTTTCCGCCCGCCGCGTACGTGCCGCCGCCGGTGAGCAGGCGGAGCGAGCTGTTCAGGTGCGCCAACACGCCGCCGGCAAGTCGCGAGCATTGCTCGCCGAGCTTCGCCGCCTCGGTCGAAAGCGAGCGCAGCCGAACTCGCCGGTCTTGCAATTCCGCCGGCGGCGTCGCGAGACGCGCGGCGATATCCGTCAACGCCGCATCCGCCGGCAGCCGCAGCGACGTCGCCAGCGCCCGCGCCGCGCGACGCCGGTCCGTCTCGAGACGAAGTAGTCGACGATGGATCGCCTCCTGCCGTCGACCGGCATCGGACATCGCCACGGCGTCCATCTTCCGCATCGCCTCGAGCTGTTCGCGAAGCGTCGCGAGCAACTCGCCGTGCGTCTTGATAAGCCCGTCGAGCGAACGGACCAGCGCGTCCAACGCAGGATTTTTTGGATCCGATGCGTTCATGCGCGGCCCGCGGGTGAGAGGTGATCGACGACTGCATCGACGAGCTTTCCACCCGATCCCGAGCCAGCGAGCTCCGCAAGATGCCCATCAAGCAGCGACCCGAAGGCTTGCCCGCCACGGCCGCCGGTGAGCGGACTGTCGCCATCAGTCAGGCCGGAGGCGCGGGCACTCTTGAGCGCCGGGGCGTAGAAGGTTTGGCCGACCCACTGCTTCACGACGGGACGAAGCTGGTCACGAGTCGAGAGGGCGTTATGACTGATATCGCTCATAAGAAACTAGTCGAGGATGAGCTTGGCGTGGAGCTTGCCGGTGCGGTGCAGCTCCTTGAGGATCGCGATGCGGTCGGCCGCGGGAACCTTGAGGCGGTCGAGTGCGTCGACGAGATCGCGGAGCTTGGCCTGCTGTCGCGGGTCGACGGTGGAGCCGACAGCCAGGGGCACGAAGTCGCCTTGCCGCGTGACGCCACCGCCGACCAATGGCTCGCCGCCGAACGGATCCGCCGGGCCGCGAACGCCGTCGCCGGGTGCGGTTGAGGTGATGGTCAGGCCGCGCATCGAGATGACGACGGGGCTGATCTCGACATCGCCCGTGATGACGATCGTGCCGAGCCGTTCGTTGATGCGAACCCGCGCCTCGTCCGCCAGCACGGGCATTGGAAGCCGTTGCACGCGACTGATGAATTGGTCCGGCCGCGACTGTTCGACCCGCGGGATGGTGACAATGACGTTCTTGGGCCCAATGGCGACGGCGAGTTCTTCGCCGTCGAGACCTTCGGAATCGTTGATGACCTTTGCGATCAGACTCGCCGCCGTCCAGGATGCGTGTGCGTCGGCCAGGACGAGGCCGAACGTGCCGTTGTCGCGGACGAAGCGCTTGGGCAGGTCGCGCTCCATGACGACGCCGCGCTCGACCCGGCCGACTGTCGGTGTCGCGGGATCCTCGATGATGACCGCGCCTTCGGCCAACGCGAAGACGCCGCCGCCGCTCGGCAGCGGTCCGGTCATCGGCGTCACGAACAACCGGCCGCCGGCAAGGCTGCTCGCGGCCCCGACGCTCGTCAGGTGCACATCGAGAACGTCGCCCGCCCGCGCGCCGTTGCCGGGGACGGTTGCCGTCAGCGCGACGATCGCGACGTTGCTCGCATCGCGGAGTTCGAGCACCGACGACTGATTGCCGAAGTGTCCCAGCATCTGCGCCAACGACCGCGCCGCCGGCAGGAAGTCGCCGCCGTCGCCCGTGCCGTCAAGGCCGAGGACAAGGCCCATGCCGGTCAGCTTCTCGGTGCGAAACGCGTCGAGACGCGTCACGTCCGCAATACGCGTCGCCCAGGCGGGCGCGGCAGCGGCGAGCAGAGCGAGGCCGCAGGTGATGGATCGTGATATGCGCATAGTCGCTCGTAAAGGATCAGCAGTCGAGAAGCGCTAGAAGGGGTTGACGCGGTCGACGAACCGCGGAAGGAAGCCACGCTTCGTCGCGTCCCGCACCGGCCCGACCGTCCGCTTCTCCAGGCGAAGGTCGTGCAGTTGGCTCGACAGCACCGTGTTCGCAGCCGTGACGTCCTTCGTGCGGACGATGCCGGTGAGCACTAGTTCCTGGCCATCTTCGTCGACGGTGATCCGCTTGCGGGCCTGCAGGACGAGTGTGCCATTGGGCTTGACGTCGATGACTTCGGCGGTGAGTCGCGTGACGAAGGTGTCGCGGCGGTCGGTACTGCCGTCGCCGCCGAAGCCGCGTTCGGCTTCGAGCTCGAGCGCTTCGTCCGCCCGCTTGCCGGCGATGGTCAGCTCGCGAAGATTGAGATTGATGTACTGCTTGAGCGCGGCGTCGAGCTCGTACTCCTTCTCGTACGCCGCCCGGCCGGTGCTCTTGCTGCTGCTCTCCTCGCGAACGATGACCGTGATCAGGTCGTGTCGGCGGAGGACGGTCGGCTCCGGCTCGGGGACGACGAAGAAGCTGACGCTCGCGTCGATGACGCCGTTCTGCTGCGTGACGCCGCGGACGCCGCGTTGGCCGCGTGTCTCGAGCTGGGCCTGCAGGAGCGACGAGCCGTTGGTGAACATGCGTCGTGCGATCTCGTCGGCCGTCTGCGTCGCGGCGGGCGCGGGCGTGTCGGTCGCGGGTCGCGACTGGGCGATGGCCGGCGCGACGGCGGCCGCGGGGGCGAGGAGCGTGATAAGCGTGGTTCTGCGCATATAGCTTTAGTAAGCGACGGTGCCGGCCTGAGGTCCGGTGAGGGTGACGCGGAGGGTCTCGCCGGTCGATTCGGATTCACAACGAACGGTTTGCCCGAAGCCGCCGTCCTCCTTGGCGACGGCGAGCGACTGGGCGGCGAAGGCCTCGTTGGCCTCGATCAG
>CAYQCT010000013.1:0-11561 GCA_964416015.1 uncultured Tepidisphaerales bacterium | reverse complement strand
TGACGACGAGGCGTTGCCCGCGACGCACGAGCAGCGGCGCGACGATGTCACGCGAGCGAAGCGTCGCCCCCACCTTCATCGACCGGGCGGCCCTACGTCCGACAACCTGTTCGAGCGTCGGCCCCGTGGTCGTCTTGCGGCGAACGTGGACGCGGTCGACGCGGACGTCCTCCCGCTGCACGATCGCGTCCCGCGCGATCGGCCGGATGACCCGGACGACGGCGACGGTCTCACCAACTTTTGCGGACGAACGCGGCTGGTTCGGCTCGTGAACGATCGCGGGCCGCGTCGTTGGCGTTGCCGCCGCAAGCTCGACGGTGGGCTTCGCGACTACACCCCAGCCGTCGTCATGAATCGGTTGATCCGTTGACACCTCGGCACGACGGACGATCGTGCAATGCTCCGGTCCACGCAGCAGCACACGGTCGCTACGAACCCCGGCGGCGGCCAGGGCTTGCGTGACCTGCTCCAGCGTGATCTGCCCATTATCGATCGATAAGGCGATGTTGCCGACGGCATCGTCCGAGACATCGGCGACGTCCGCCAACGTAACGAGGTGACCGACGGTCGCGTGCTCGTGCAGCGTGATGCGAACCACCTCGCCCGCCGCGGTGGCGGTGGCGGCTGCAAGAAACAGAAGGGCGAGACGGAGCATGACAGCGGTTGCGATATGAGCGAAATCGATCAGAAGCGATGGAGATCGATCAGAAGCGATGGAGATCGATCAGAAGCGACGGAGGTTGCCGATGGTCTGCAGTGCCTGGTCGGCAGTCTGGATCGACTGGCTGTTGAGCTCGAAGTTGCGTTGCGTCTTGATGAGCGTCACGAGCTCCTTGACCGGGTCGACGTTGGAGCCTTCGAGGAAGCCCTGACGCACGAGGCCGGCACCATCTTCGCCGGCATCGCTGTCGATGCCGGGGCCGCTCGCGGCGGTCTCGATGAGCAGGCTGCCGCCGAGGAGCTTGAGGCCTTGCGGGTTGCTGAAGCGTGTCACCTGCAGTCGGCCGAAGACTTCGGCCTCGACCGCGCCCGGCGGGATGCCGCTGATCGTGCCGTCCTCGGCAATCTCAACCGTGTTGATCGGCACCTCGATCGGGATGTTCACCGGCGGGTCGAGCTTGTAGCCGGCCCCGAGGCCGAGGATGAGATCGCCCTCGTTGTTCCGGAAGAAGTCGCCGTTTCGCGTGTACGCGATGCCGTCGCCGATGCCGTCGGCGACTTGCAGTTTGAAGAAGCCGGTGCCCTCGATGGCGAGGTCGAGCTTGCCGTCGGTCGGGTCGAGCGTGCCCTGCGTGAGATCGAGCTGCGTGTTGCCGACCTTGACGCCGAGACCGACCTGGACGCCGGCGGGCGACGCGTTGCCGTTGGCGTTCAGAGTGCCGGGGTGGCGCTTCGTGAGGTACATCAGGTCCTCGAAGTTGACGCGCTGCCTCTTGAACGAGGTCGTCTCGGCGTTCGACAGGTTGTTGGCGATGACGTCGATCCGCGTCGAGAGGGCACGCAGTCCGGTCGCGGCAGAGTTAAGAGCAGTTATGGCCATATCGGGAGGTGCGAGTTGCGGAAACGATCAGGAACGGACGTATCGCCTAGACGGCAGCGGCCTCGATCAGGCGGCCGAGTGCGCTGTCCTGGTGGCGGATCATCTGGGCGTTGGCTTCGAGCCGGCGGCCGGCGCCCAGGAGCTGGGTGAGCTCGATGGTCGGGTCGACGTTGCTCCGCTCGAGGAAGCCACCGTGGACGGCATAGCTTCCGGGGGCGGCGTCGGTGGTGTCGTTGCCCGCGTCGAGCAGGCCGCCGCCGACGGGGCGGAGTTCGTGCGGGTTGTTCGGCTGGGCCAGACGCAAGTTGGCGAAGATTCGCTCGCCGCGGTCGTCGGTGATGGAGCCGTCTTCGCCGACCGAGATGCGGGAGGCGTCGCTGCCGCCGGGCAGCGTGATCGGCAGGCCGTCGCGGCCCAGGACGCGGACGGTCGGGTCGGCCGTCGCGGGTCAAATATTGGCCGCCGTCCTTCTCGACCATCAGAAACGTCTCGCCGGAGACGGCGATGTCGAGCGATCGGTCAGTGCGGTCGAGAGCGCCGGGCTGCGTGTCGAGGCGGGTCGGGAGCAGGATGCTGCCGCCCGTTGCGCCGGCGAGGTAGTCCGGGGCGTCGGGCTCGGGGGCGCGTTCGGCGTGCAGCGTCATCAGCCGGCGGAAGCCGGGCGTCTCGGCGTTGGCGAGGTTGTTGGCAATCACGTCCTGCGACGCGCGAGCCTGGGCCATGCCGGTGGCGGAAAGGTAGGTGCCGTAGATCATCGCGAACTGCAGGCGAAATGCCCGCACTCCGCTTATCGGTCCTTCGCGGCCGCTGCGTCCAATAACTTCTTCCCGACCTTCTCACTCGGCGGCGTTCAACCGGTCGACAAGCGCCTCGATTCCCTCGCGTCGCATCGGGACGACGCCCATCGTCAGCCTGTCGCCCGGCACGTCGGCCTCGACGAGCCGGCAAGGTACGACGCCGAAGTCGAGCAGCCGGGGGAAGATGACTAGGTCCTCGACAGGCTCCCCAGCGACGAGCTTGCGAATCTGGTCGTTCATGGCCATCGTCACCGTCGCATCGTTGACGGAACCGTCATCGGAGAAGCCGGCGGTGGCGTCGGCGACGTCGTTGGCGAGGCCGCCGGCGGCTGCGTCGCGGAGGCCGGAGAAGGCGGAGTCAGGCAGCGGCATCCGTCCGGCATACGCCGACTCGAGCCGCAGGCGGACGCGTCCGTTGTCGCTGAGTTCGGGCAGGAAGTAAATCGAGATGACTGCGTTGTTGAGCTGCGGCGACTGCCCGGCGAGGACGAGTCGGCCCTCGTCGAGCAGGAGTCGCGGCTCCTTCAGATGCGCCGACATCGCCTCGAGATGGCCCGCGCTGCGGAGCCAGTTGTCGAAGTACGTGTCGAGCTCCGGCCCGGTGAAGGTGAGGCGGACCGGGTCGATCGGCACCTCGGCGGCGGGCTGCGTCGCGGGTTGCTGCGTCGGCTCCTGGGTTGCGGCGGCGGGTTTTCGGCGGGTCGAGGCCTTGCGACGCTGCGCGACGGCTTCGCCGAGGCTGCTTTGGAAGCTGGCGACTTTTCGCTCGACGCCGGCGATGGCGTCGAGACGCTCCTGGCCGGTCAGCCGCTCGCGGAGGTAAATGTCCGGTACGGAGGCAAAGCCTTGCCAGACGGCGAAGCCGACGCCGAGCCCGATGAGCAGGAGCAAGCCACCCAGCGCCAGGAGGACGCGGGGCCAACGACGGCGGGGCTTATCGGCGGCGGGATCAGGCATAGAAGTCGCCGCGGGGGCAAAGTTGGCAGGAGACGCAGCCGAATCGTAGGTGAAGGCCGCGGTTCTGCCTGCGGCGGAACTTCTCGTCGGCCGTCGCCTTCTTGCCGTGTCCCAACTCGCCGACCATCCCGACGCCGCGAACCGCTACACCCAGGAACGGCGCGCGGCGCGGCAGGCGTGGGAGCTGCAGCGTGAGGCCGAGCATCAGCAGGCCGCCCGCAACCAAGCCAGGCCGACCGCCTTCGACTCGCTCCGGCCCGGCCCCGTCCTGAACAACGATCCGCGGGCGCGGCGATTTCTCGCTACCTCCGTCACCAACCGTCTCGACCGCTTCCGCGACCCGGAGACGAACGGCGTCGATGCCTCGGATCGGCAGGATCTGCTGAAACAGGCGGCCGTCCTCGGCATCTCCGAGGCGGAGGCGACCACGATCATCAACACGGTCGAAGCGGCGTACCAGCGGCTTCCGCGGGTGTCGGCTGTCGTCGAGACGGAGACGCCGCGGTGGTTCCGCCGACGGGCGACGCGGATGGTGGCGAAGGTCGTCGTGGCCGGCCTTCTTCTGGCGGCGGTGCAGGCGGCGGTGCTGGTGGCGTGGGCGTGGCTCGTTGCTTGAGGAGCAGGTGGAGTCGGTCGCAGCGCGCAATCTGCCGCGGCAACCGGTAGCATGGCTGTTCGAATGACCGGACGTGCGGCCCTCGATCCCGAGACGCTGCTCAGCGCATACGCCCAGGGCGCGTTCCCCATGACCGACGGCGACGGCGTGACGCGTTGGTACACGGCTGATCCGCGGGGCGTTCTGCCGCTGCACGAGGGGTTTCGCATCCATCGCTCGCTCCGCCAGACCCTGCGTCGCGGGACCTTCCGCGTCGGCTTCGACGAAGACTTCGAAGGCGTCATGCGGCAGTGCATGCGTCGTCGGCCCGACGGCACGTGGATCAGCGAGGAACTCGTCGAGGCCTACACGCGGCTGCACCGTGAGGGCTTCGCCCATTCCGTCGAGAGCTACGACCCGCAGACCGGCGAGCTCGTCGGCGGCCTCTACGGCGTCAGCCTCGGCGGGGCGTTCTTCGGCGAAAGCATGTTCCACCGTCGCACCGACGCCAGCAAGGTTGCCCTCGTCGGCCTTGTCCAGCGGCTGCGAGAGCGTGGCTATGAGCTACTCGATGCACAAGCGCGGACGGCGCACCTGCAGCGTTTCGGCTGCGAAGAAGTGCCCGCATCGAAGTACCTGCGTCGGCTGCGTCACGCGTTGACGCTCGCCTGCACCTTCGGCAGCGGCGGGCCGCACGATGTGGTCGAAGAGATGAACCTTCGACAGCAGGCGTAGATCGCAGGGCCGCCAAAGTTCGTCAGTATGCCCGCAAGATCGCAGTTCCAGGGTAGCTGCGACGGACGATGGTCGCGAAGTCGTCGCCACGCTCGGCCATGCCTTGGGCGGACCATTGGCACATCCCGACGCCGTGGCCCCAGCCGCGGCCGCGGGCGAGAACGATGCTTGCCTCGTTGTTCACCGGCACGAACCAGCCGCTGTAGACCGGGTCGGCGTCGCCGCGATCGAACCCGCTCGACCACCGCGCCTGCTCCGCCGTCAGCTCCCACCGGCGGCCGCGCGTGTCCGTCGCGACGTACATCGTCGGCCGGCCGAAGGCGTTGACGTTCTGAACGCGGAGCGTGTCGATGCGGCTCATGTCGCGGACCGGGTGGTTCGTCCGCTCGCCCCAGGCCCGCATGCGGCGAGTCAGTTCATCCTTCTTGATCAGGACCGGATCCCAGTGAAAGCGCCCGCTTTCGATGCCGAGGTCGCCGAGGTTTTGCGGGCTGAGCGCGGGCGTGGGAGCTTCGCCGAAAACGGTGTCGCCGCCGAGCGTGACGCCGCCGCTGGTCGAGTGGAAGTAGGCCTTGAAGATGCGCCAGCCGGCGGCGGTCGGATGGGCGACGACGACGCCGCGAGTTTCTTCGACGGCCCGCCGCGCCTTGGCGGTTTCGCCGTCAAAGCCGCCGTAGACCTGGCTGCGGGTGTCGTCGTGCAGGTCGAAATGCCCGCGTCCGCGGCCGGCCGTCCGCAGTTCAAACAGCGCGTACGTCCGCGCGACGATCGCCTGCGCCCGGTGCGTCGCCATGTCCCAATCCGGCAGGATTTCCTTCGGCAGGACACCTTTCAGATAGTCGTCCGTGCCGACATGATTCACGACGTCGAACCGGCCGTCGTCGCGTGGGACGAGGTGGAAGACGCCGCGAAACCGTCGGCCGTCGATCGAAAGCGACTCCGGCGTCCGCGGCTCGATGACGAGCGTCTTGCCCTGCTCGGCCGCGAAAATCTGGTCGCCGATGCGGAAGCCGCCGGTCGTCCGAGTGATCGTCACCGGCACATCAGGCAATCGCATCCGCACCGCCCCGCCTGCCACGCCTGCGAGGACCGCCGGCTCCGTCGCCTTAAGCGAGACCACCGTCGCGTCCTCCACCACGCGCACCCGCACGACCGGCTGACCTTCCGCCGTCTCGCCCTCGGTATACGCAGCCGCCTCGGGCGCGCAGCCGGGCAGCCGCGTCGCCAGAAAGCCCGCGGCGAAACATCCACACAACAGCAGGGCAGTCGGAAGACTCGGACGTCGTAGCACCAGCGTGACCTCCGCGACGGAACGATCGACTCGCCCGGCATCCGTGCCACGACGACGCCCGCGAGTATCGCATCCACCGCCGACTGCGTCCAGCAGCCGAGCCGCGAGCAGGCCAACCGGTGTCGTAGAATGTAGGTCATGCCGCGTCTGCTGCCTGTCTTTATCGCAGCTTCGCTCCTGCCAACGCTGGCCGCTGCGCAGGCGACGCGGCCGGCCGAGGCCGCCGGAGCGACGCCGGCGGAGCAGGTCGCCGAGGCACAGAGTTATGTGCTTCGCGAGACGGCACTGCTCGCCGCCGCAGAGGAAGGAACGTCTCTGCGGGCACGAATCGTGGACGGCCGCCTCGCGATCGACTTCGCCGGTCCGGTGCAGAGCCCGGTGCGGCTCGACTTGCCGGGCGGCCCGGCGCAGGTGCAGTGGAATGCCGCCCGTCGTGCGGGGCGGGTGTTGCTTCCCATCGCCGCCGCGGATTTGGAGGCCGCTCGATCGGGTGCACCGATCGTGCGGTACACGCAACTGTTTCTTCGCGGCGACGGGGCCGTTTCGCTCAGCAGCGACGCGGAATGGCTGGATCAGCAGACCCTCTCGGTCGAGCTACAGCAGCAGGGCGAGGTCGGCCTGCTCGCTACCCCGGCGCCGGTAACGCTCCGCGTCCGCATCAACAACGACGTTGCCGTTTCGCACGACGCGGAGACGATCGTGCAGTTGCGACAGCAGCACCGCGAAGATTTCGACCAACACGTCACGCCGCTACTGCGGTTGCTTGGGCTGGACGACGCGCTTGCCGCCGAAACCCGGTCTACGGCGCAGGCGGTCTTCCTTCGCGATCTGCCAGTGCCCGCGGACGTCGAGACGACGGTGCTGCGACTGGCGAGCGAGCTCAAGGCGGCCGACTTCGGCACGCGGTCACGGGCGCAGCGGGAACTACAGTCGCTGGGCCGACCCGCGGCGACAGTGCTGGCGCGGGCGGATCTGTCGGACGCGACGGCGGAGCAGCGAGCGCGGGTCGACGCGCTGCTGGACCGTTACCTGATCGTCCCGGACGACGAAGCGGCGCGGCTGCGAACCAGTCGCGCATTCCTGGAAGATGTCGCCACGCTCGACGATTCCACCCTCGCGAAGGCTGCCCGGGAAGCGCTCGCGCATCTGCCGCCTACAACGCGGCCGGCGACAGCTCCTCGACCCGCAGCAGCGGCAGATCGAAGTGCGGATTCTGTCCCATGAAGCGGGCCGGGTTGTTGTGAAAAATCTCGGTGAGTAGGTGCTCCGACCAGCCTCGCCGACGACACTCAAGAATACACGCCTGCAACGTGAACGGATCACTCGGCCCCCAGTCGGCGGAGCTGTTCACGAGCATCCGCTCGTGCCCGCACATTTCGATGACATCTGCCGCTCGGCCTCCCGTCATCTTAGTCAGCGGATACAGCGTCATGCCAGCCCAGTACCCGCGGTCGAGAACCGGCCGGACCGTGTGTTCTTCGACGTGATCGACCCAGACGCGTTCCGGTGCCAAACCTGCTTTGATGAAGTTCTCCAGAACCTCCAAGACCTTCGTCGTCCCGTGCAGCTTGTCCGCCAGGTGCGGCGTGTGAATCAGAACGAGCTGGTCATGATCCAGCGCGAGCTGCAGGTGCCATTCAAGCGACTGAATCTCGTTCGGCGTCGACTTGTGCAGGCCTGTCTCGCCAATGCCGAGCACCGTCGGTTTTTCGAAGAACGGCGGCATCGCATCGAGGACAGCCCGCGTGAGCTGCGGATTCTCGCCTTCCTTCGGATTCACCGCGAGCCAGCAGAAATGCCTGATGCCGTACTCGGCTGCCCGCGTCGGCTCGAACTCGCTGATCTGCTTGAAGTAGTCGAGGAACGTCTCCGGATGGTCGCGATCAAACCCTGCCCAGAACGCCGGCTCGGCCACGGCCACGACGCCGCTCATGGCCATCCGCTCATAATCCTGCGCCGTGCGGGCGATGGCGTGGTAGTGGGGTTGGATGACGTACATAGAGAAGAAGTAGGAAGTATGAATGCAGAAGGACGAAGTAGAGAGGAAAGACGGCCCGATCCGGCCGTATTCCGCAATCCTACTTCAAATGTTCGGAGTAGATCATCGCCACCTGCTCCGCCCGGTTCGCCTCGGCCTGCGGACTATGAAGCACGGCCAACGCTTGGCGAAACTGTACGAGCCGCGGATCGTCCTCCGGCGTCAGCTCCGGATGTGCCTGGCAGGCGCGGTCGTACCGATCGAGCACGGCGGCGACTTCGAGTAGCTTGCAGCGGACCTCCAACGCGTACTGATCCAGCACAGCCGTCGGCTTCATCACGGGCACAGTTGCAGGCATGTTCGTCTCTACGTTGGGATACTTACGGCGGGTCGTACCCCGAGCCGCCCCACGGATGACATCGGCCAATCCGCCCGATTCCCTTCGCCAATCCCCGCCAAGGCCCGTACCGATCGACGGCTTCCAACATGTATTCGCTGCACGACGGCGTAAATCGGCACTGCCCGCCGAGCACCGGCCGCAGCGTGGCGCGGTAGAGAAGCACGGTCCAGACGATCAACCGCCGCACGGGCAACAGCCTATAGCTTCGTCTGCCGCAGCAGCTGCTCACGCGTCATCCGCAGGTGCGCCGCCACGTCATCCAGGATCGCCGCCAGCGTTCCGACCTTCAACGGACGATGCAGCGGCACCGTCGCGTGGTGCTCGCCGTTCTGCTGCGTCGTCAGCCGAACGTGGCTGCCGGTCTGCCGCGTCTCGACGTAGCCGACACGCTGCAGGCCTCGGGCGAGCGCGGCGCCGTCGATGTCGCGAGGAAGCTTCGCCACGATCAGGCGGCAAGGACGACATCGCGCACGATGTGCAGGTGAATGAATCCCGGTCGACCTACCTCGTTCGCCTCATAGGCCGCATCGACGCAGTCGCGCGTCATCTGCTTCAGATCCTCCAGGTCGTTGCCCTGCGTCACCAGCGAACGTCCGTCGTGACCGCGGGCGACAGCAACAAGCCCGCCGACCTCGTCCTCCGTCACAACGAACGTGATCGAACCTGCACCGGTCGGGGACGGCAGCACATCAGGCATCGCACCACTCTACCACGCCTCACCCGTACACCGCCTGCGGATCGAAGGCCTTGTCCTTCTCCACGAACGCCAGCGACCCGTCCGCCCGCACCTCGCGGTAGAAGCAGGACGCGTAGCCCGTATGACATGCCGCCTGCGGCGTCTTGGCCGGGTCGCCGACGACGACTTCGGCCACGAGACAGTCCTGATCGCAATCCACCCGCAGCCGCCGCAAGTGCTGCGTCATGCCGCTGGACTCGCCCTTCTTCCAGAGCTTTCCGCGGCTGCGCGACCAGTACGTGACGTGCCCTGTCTCCAACGTCGCCGCCAGCGACTGCTCGTTCATGAAGGCGACCATCAGCACCTCCTTCGTCTCCGCATGCACCGTCACGCACGGCAACAGGCCGTCGCCATCGAACTTGGGGGCGAACTGGGTGCCGAGCTCTCGTTCCTGCTTGTCCACGCGGCACGTTAGGATCGGCGTCATGCGGTTCCCTCACGTCGCCAGCCTGTTGCTTCTGCTCGCAGCACCGGCCGGGGCGGAGGTTCGTGGCGTTGTCGTGACACCCGAAGGCGACCCGGCGAGCAATACCGCGCTCTTGCTCGTCGAGCCTGACGATGGTCCGATCATCGACAACGGCCGCATCGGGAACCTTTACGGGGCGGACCTCACCAGCACCGACGCCCAAGGCCGGTTCGCCTTCGACGTCGAGCCCGAACATGCCTATCGCGTCATCGCGTTGAACGACGGCGGCTACGGCGAGACGCCGGTCCTGCACGTCGGTGATGATGACGTCCGCATCGACCTGGGACCGTGGGCACGGCTTGAAGTGCTCGCCAGCGTGGGCGGCAGTCCCGTCGGCGGGGCGGAGATCCATGTTCAACGCGACGAGTCGCTGGCCGAGAACTGGAACATCACGCCCGTGGCAAGCCATTGGGGCGTCCACTACGCCGATGCCGATGGCAAGCTCGTGCTCGACAAGCTCACGCCGGGACGGTGGAAAGCATCGCAAGGCGTCGCCTTTTCGCCGGGGGGTCGGCTTTACCCGTCGCACGGGCTGAAGGTCGACCTCGCGGCGGGCGATCTTGGTCAGCTCGTCCTCGGCGGCACCGGCAGGGCAGTCGTTGGCCGCGTCGACATGCCCGACGTCGACCCGCCGGCCCGTGCGACCCTCGGCCTGCTGCAGAACGACTGGTCGCCCGCCGACTCCGCCCAGACGCCGACCTATGGCGAGGTGCAGGCGATGAGCCAACGCGACCGCGAGGCGTTCGCCGAGACAGAGGCCTTCCGCACCTATGCCGAGGCGCTTCGAACGGGACTAGAGACGCGGAGATTCTTCTCCGTCACGGTGCAACCCGACGGCTCGCTGCGGGCGGACGACGTGCTGTCAGGCGAGTACTTCTTCTACGTTGAAGTCCAACAGCCGGGCGATGGCGGCGTGACGCGGGAAGTTGAGCGGACGATCGTCGTTCCCGAGGGTGACGAGCCGTTTGATCTCGGCACGCTTGCCTTGTCTCGAGTCGTCAACTTGGCGGTCGGCGACGAGGTGCCTGACGTGACCTTCGAGGACGTCGACGGCCGGTCGTATCAGCTCAGCGACTTCCGCGGCCGGTACGTTTTGCTCGATGCGTGGGCAACCTGGTGCGGGCCGTGCATCTTCGAGACGCCGAACGTGCTCGCGTTGCAGGAGACGTTCAAAGACGATGATCGGCTGGTCATCATCGGGCTCAGCATGGACGCCGATCAGGACGCAGCCCGCCGATACGCGCAGAGCAAGGGCCTGACCTGGATCAACGGCTTCATCGGGCCGCACGATGTGACCGACGTTGACAATAAGCTCGGCATCGGCGGCATCCCCGACATTCGACTCATCGGCCCCGACGGTAAGCTGATCGCGAGCGGGCTGCGTGGCGACGAAATGATTGAGGCCGTCGAGACGGCGCTCACCGCGGATGCGGAGTGAAGCCTCTACGCTCCAGCATGTCGGACCCGAGCCTGCCGCCGATTCGGTTCTACAACACGCTCCACCACCGCGAGGAGGCGTACGAGCCGCTGACGCCGCCGGTCGTGCGGATGTACACGTGCGGGCCGACCGTCTACGACTTTGCACACATTGGAAATTTTCGAAGCTTTCTCTTCGCGGACGTGTTGCGGCGGACGTTGGAGCTCGTCGGGCTCGAAGTGCGGCACGTTATGAACATCACCGACGTCGGCCACATGACCGAAGACGATCTGGCGGACGGGGGTGGCGAAGATAAGATGGAGCTGGCGGCGAAGAAACTTGCCGCGGCCAAGAAGCAAGGACAGGCCCACGCAGCGGCCATTGCTGATCCCACGGATCCGTACCAGATCGCACGGTTCTACACAGATGCGTTCCTCGAAGACGGACGCCGGCTCGGCCTGAAGGTCGCCAATGAGGTCGACCAGGGACGAATGCCCAAAGCGACGGACAACGTCGACGCGATGCTCGGCATGATCCGCACGCTCGTCGACCGCGGCCACGCCTACGAAGGCACCGACGGCGCGATCTACTTCGGCGTCGAGACCTTCGACGACTACGGCAAACTCAGCGGCAACAGCGTCGAACAACT
>CAYQCT010000012.1:35815-37780 GCA_964416015.1 uncultured Tepidisphaerales bacterium | reverse complement strand
GTGCAGGAGGCAAATGAAGTGATTGAGCGACTTGCCGCGGAGGACTTGTGAGCGACTTGGCAACCACGATCGCCGCCGGCTTCGAGGCGCTCGAGCGGGCCGGGCGGAGCGCGTACGACTTGCCGCTCTACTTGCTCGTCGGCCGGCGTGGTGTCGGCAAGAGCACGCTCGTCGAGCGGGGCGGCGTGCCGCTGGCGACGCCGCCGATCGGCGACGCGAACGTCCGCTGGTGGTTTACGGAACACGCAGTGCTGCTCGAATGTTCCGGATCACTCACGATCGGCGGTGACGGCAAGACTTGGCGGGAATTGGCGGATCTTCTGCGAAAGCCACGCCCGCGTTGCCCGGCGAACGGCATCGTGGCAGTCGTCGCTGCCGACGAGGTACGACGTGACGCGGCAACGCACGCGACGGATGTTCAGCGATGCCGGGCCGAGCTGACGAGCGGCTTCGGGTGCGACGTGCCGGTGTATCTTGCGGTGACGCGTTGCGAACGCGAGGCCGGCTTCGTCGGGTTGGTCTCCCTGCTGTCGACGGCCGGCGCGACACTCGGCGGGCCGCTCGGCTTCGCGGGCGACCGACCCTCGGCAAGGCGGCAGGGACTGGACGAGATGGAGCGACGACTGCGGCGTCGGGTGTCGGTCTTGCTGCCGATGCTGAGCATGCGGAGTCGACGGGCTTCGAAAGCCGCGCTCGCCGCGGCGGCGGCAGAGTTGTACGAGTTGCCGCAGCGCCTGGCGCGACTTGGCGAGCGGGCCTTGGCCGTGGCGGACGCGGCGGAATCGCGGATGGTCTTCTTCACGGGGCTGCTTCCGCAAGCGGACGCGGAGACGCCGTTGCCGTTCCTGACGGATGCTTGGCAGCAGAACATCCTGGTCGAGGCCGACTGGGTCGAGCGGCGGCGGCAGGCAACGGAGGCGACGCGAACCGGCAAGCGACGACGTCTCCTTGCCGCGGCGGCTTTGGGCGTGGCGTTGCTCGTCATGGGCTTCGTCGCGACGGACAATCAGACGGCAACGGCGGAGGCACGACGCGACGCGGCGTGGTGGTCGCAAATCGCCGCGGCCGCCGAAGGCGAAGGTTTGCTCGGCGGCGGGTTGGCGAGCGGGTTCACGCACCAAGGCATGTCAGGTGGTACAAAGGTGCCGAATCTCCTTGCGGATCTCGACGATCGTCTCTCACCATCGAACGCGGGCCTTATCAGCGGGCTCGCTTCTACGACCTCTTCCGCCGACGCGAGCCGACGTGCCGACGCCCTCGCATTTGCGGGTGCCGCGATCCTCGGTCGGCCGTTGTCGCGTGCAGTGCTCGATTCGGTGAGCCTCGCAGGTGATCCCGTGACGGCGGAGGCGGCCTTGATGCGCATGCTCGCGGCTTCACGCAGGAAAGCGGCTGGGGAAGCGCTGCCGACGATGTTCGCCGCCGTCGCCTGGCGGCCGGGCGGCGAGCCGACGATGGAGGACGCCGAAGTCTACTGGGCTGCGGTCGCGGCAATCGCGAAGGTCGATGCGGAGTCGGCAACTGTGTTTCTACTTGGGGATCCTTCTGCTGTCGAACGGCGTTCCGTCTCTTTACTGCGTCGACGCGCAAGTGCGGACGCCCTACAACTTCGCGAAGCTTCGACTGTCGTCTCACGCGAGGCGTTCAACGAGGCTGCGGATCTTCGAAAAGTACTTGCCAACGCCATCGATGAACTTCTAGAAACGCAGAAAGAACTGATCAACGCGCAGCCGCGAACGGTTCCGGAGTATCGCAAACATCGTCAACAGTGGGCAAAACAGGTGAGGGCGTGGGACTCGATCGGGTCCAGACTGAAAGCGACCGATACTGAGATCGGCCAGTTGCTTGGCGTGGAGAATAGCAACGATGTTCCCGAAGGTGTGGCGTTGCGGGATGCCGTCGAGGCGGCGGATCGGCTTGTGGAGCGGTTGACGTTCGCGGTGGGCGAGGCCGTGCCGGAGGCGG
>CAYQCT010000012.1:27823-35805 GCA_964416015.1 uncultured Tepidisphaerales bacterium | reverse complement strand
TCATCGTCACCTTCCTCGCCGGCGAGCGAGACCCCGTCGCGCCGCCAGAGGCCGTGCCGGAGGCGGTCGCGGAGGTCGTGGCGGTGCGTGACGAACTGCGGGCGGAGCAGTCGCGACGACGCGGTGTAATGGCCGCGGCACGGTCCGATGTACAGTGGCACCGGCAAGCAGAAGTTGCAGCTTTGGCGGCGATGATCTTGCCTCCGTACGAGCAAGCCGCGACGTCTGACCTACCACTGCCAACGACTGTCGAGATTCAGCCAATCTATCGAACGGGCGAGCTGGTGGCGGAGCACGCGAGACTGGCCGGGCGTGTTGCCGACGTGCCGGCGACGCCTGTCGAGGCGGCGGCGGCGTTCGCTCGCACGACGAACGACGCCACGCCGGAAGCGGCAGCGGCGGCGGACCTGGTTCAGCAATGGCAGGAGCTGGCGGACGATCTTCGAAACGTGGAAGGCGACGCGTTCCAGCGGGACGATCTACGCGACGAACTCGACCGACGCCTGCGGCAGGGCGTGGCTCCGCAGGCCACGGCGATGGTGGCTCGTTGGTCCGAGGCTCAGCCGGCGGACGATTGGGCGGCGCGACGGCAGCAACTCAAGACGCCGAGCGATGCAAAGGATCAGGCGGCGATGACGCTGTTCGTCCGTCGCGTCAACCGCCTCTTGCCGGATCGGCCGATCGCGGTGTCGATCCCGATCACGCCGCAGCGGGCGGGCGACGTGGCAGCATGGCAGGCGGCGTGGCACGCGATGCCGGATGATCCCGCGGCGGCGGCGGCGGAATTTCGGCAGAATCCGACGAAGTTTCTCCCGAACGACGCGGCCGACGCCTCCTTCGCGCTCGGCTGGTTGCGGGCTCTGAGCGATGCCGCACCCGCACTCGGCGGGCCGACGCTGCCGTTCCCGTTGACGACGATCGACCCGGCCGATCCCGACGCGACTCCCGCGGCGGCGGCGTTGCCGGGGCTGGTGAACCGAGCCGCGGAGCAGTCGCCCGCCGCGTGGAGTCCGCAGGAAATTGCTGGCTTTTCGCAGCGGCTCGGGGGCAATGGTGAGACGCTGCTGCGTCGTCTTCTGTCGCCGCCGTCGGAGCTTGTCGCCGCCGAAGCGGTCGCCCGATGGTTGCTGCAAGAGCCGACGGCAACCGTGATTGTGCCGGATGGCCGAGCACAGTGGGAGTTGCTCCGCCGGCTCGCCGACGAACTGCCGGGTCGCCCGCAGCGGGCGTTTCGGGAGGGCGAAACGTACCGATTCGGAGACAAGACCTTCGACGCGGCAGAGGAACAGACGGTTCTCGCGGCGGCATCCGTCGAGACGGCGGACGCGGGCTTGTCAACGCCGAGCGGCGATGCCGATGCCGCCGTCGATCGGTGGCAGTTGCTCGCGTGGTGCGACCGCTTCGGCGTGAGACAGGAAGAGGGCCGGGCGACGCTTGTCGTGCCGGTGCGCCAGGACGACGGGCCGGTGCGGTACGTGGTGGTGCGGGTGCAATTCGAGCCGCCGCCGCCGCAAACGTTCTGGCAGCGGCTCGGCACGGCGGGCTGATGCCTCAGCCGGGCACGGCCACCGTCGCCAGGATCTCTCGGAGCACCTCCCGGCCTGCCTCGGCGTCGCCGTGGTGCAGGTACGTCTTCGTGATGACGCGGTGCCCGCAGGTCGGCAGGAACATCGCCTTGACGTCGTCCGGTTCGACATAGTCACGTCCGGCAAGCAACGCCCGTGCGCGAGAGGCGGCCGACAACGCGAGGGAGCCGCGTGGGCTGACGCCGAGGTGGAAGCGGCCGTCGTTGCGCGTCGCTGCGACGAGGTCGAGCACGTACTCCAACACGCCCGCGTCCGTCCGCACGCGCGGCACGGCGGCCTGCATCGCGACGACCTCGTCTGCCGTCAGCACGGGCGTCAAAGCGTCGAGCCCGACCTCGCCGGGACGGTCGAGAAGGATCGAGCGCTCCGTGTCGCGGCCGGGATAGCCGACGGCGACCTTCACGAGAAACCGGTCAAGCTGGTTTTCCGGCAAGACGTAGGTGCCTTCGAACTCGAACGGATTCTGCGTCGCGATGACGACGAACGGTTTGGGCAGCGGACGCGTCTGGTTCTCGACCGAAACCTGCCCCTCGGCCATGGCTTCGAGGAGGGCAGATTGCGTGCGGGGTGTCGTGCGATTGACCTCGTCGGCAAGGACGACGTTGGCGAAGATCGGGCCGGGGCGGAACTCGAAGTCGCCGGTGGTGCCGTTGTAGATGCCGACGCCGAGCAGGTCGGCGGGCAGCAGGTCGGGCGTGAGCTGGATGCGGCTGAAGACGCCGTCGATGCTGCGGGCGACGGCCTTTGCGAGTGTCGTCTTACCGACGCCGGGCACGTCTTCCACGAGCGCATGGCCGCGGGCGAGCAGCGCGACCAGCAGCAGCTCGACGGCCTCAGTTTGGCCGAGAAAGACGCGAGCGACGTTGTCGCGAAGGCGGTCCGCCTTGCGGGCGGCCTCGGCGGGCGAGAGGGCTGCCGGGGAAGTCGCGGAGTCGTCCGAGCGCGTCATTCGCCGCCACCGTACGCGCCGCAGCGTCCGCTCGCGAAACCGTAGGATGCTCGCCGCGTGAGCGACCCCCGGCACAAGTACGTCGAAGCCGCCTTGGCCGCAACCGACGCCGAATTCGCCGAGCGTCTTGAGAAGGTCAAGGCGACACGCGACGAGCGTCGGCGGCTGGTGGCGGATTACTACGCTCGCGTCGAGACTCGCCTGAACACGCTGGCGTCGCCGAGCGAGCAACCGCCGCCGGTCGATCCCGAGCGGGCGGCCTTGCAGGCGACGGTCGCTTCACTCACCCCGCGCGAGCGGGAGGTTTTGGCACGCTTGGCCGCCGGTGATTCCGAGAAGCAGGCCGCCCGGCAGCTCGGGCTGAGCCCGCACACGGTCCACGACCACGTCAAGCGCATCCACCGCGTCTTCGGCGTCGCCAGCCGTGGGGAGCTGTTGGCAAGGTTCGTACGGTTCTAGGAGCCGTTCGAGAAGACGATTCCGGTGTAGGGTGGGCCTCGGTCCACCATCCGGTTTCGCAAGTTTGGCCAGAAACAGACGGTGAGCAGGGCCCACCCGGCTCGCTTACGGACGACCGTGTAGCTCGGGGATCGTGAGGTTCATCCGTCGCGGCGAAGCGTTCGCGCAGCTCCCGAAAGCGAGCGAAAGCGGCGGTAGAGGAAGACGCTGGCAGCAAGTGCGAGGACGGCAAGCGTCGCCTGTACGAGGGCGACGCCGAGCTGGCCGTTGCGGAGGCGGACGTAGGCGAGGTACGCCAGCTGCACGCCGACGCCGAACAGCACGGCTCCGGCGATGAGCGACCAGTCGCGAGCGCGGCGGGCGGCCCCTCGAGTAAGCGTCGCCCGCTCGGCCCGCACGCGACGCAGCCGGCGGTCGTCCTCGTCCTCCTCGAGATCGTCTTCGACGACGAACGGCTCGTCCGGCTCCGGCATACGCCGATGCTACGAAGCGGTTATTTCGCGATCGACGCGACGAGTCGCCAAAGCGGATGCGGCGCGAGCGGCGGATCCCCACGACCGACGCGTTCTTCGTTGAACCGGTCGGCAAGGCGGTCGAAGTCGACGCTGTAGGGCAGCCGATCGCGGCGGCCCAGCTTGCCGGCGAAGTCGCTGTCGATGATCCGGCGGAGCAGCTCGACGGCCCGCGTGTCGGCCTGCGACGTGCCGCGTGTCGACGAGCGGGCGGCACCGAGTCGCGGGAGCTCGCCGCGCTTGCGCAGCGACAGCAGATGCCGCCACGTCTCGGCCCGGTCCGGCTGCGGCTCGGGAAACACGGCGGCGTAACCGGCGTGGATCTGCTCGAACTGCGGCGTGTACGGCAGGTCGTCGGCCGTCCGATCGGCTTGCTCGTAGAGCCGAATCAGCTCCGGCCGGCGGATCGCCAGCTTCACCGGAACGCCCGGGAACAACGCATCGGCAACGGCGGCAGTCTCCGGCGTCGACGGGCTCGCCGCGGCAAGCGTTCGGTCGATCAGCAGAAGCACTGTGCCGAACGGATCCTTCACCGTCGCCCGGTATCCACGCCCGACGCGCTGCGGCGGACCGACGAACCGAAGCGACCGCGCCTCGGCCTCGGCGTGCAGCTTCCGCACGTCCTCGACCAGCAGGTACGTCGCCTCGGCCGGCAGCGAATCGTCCGTGTGCAGCAGCACTTCGACGCCCGACGGCATCGCGAGCGACGCGAACGTGCCGGCCTCGCGACGCAGCTCGAGGCCGAGCGTGTCGCGGTAGTACCGCACCGCCGCCGGCAGATTGGTGACGCGGATGATGAGGCGATCCACGCCACGCAGCACCGATGAGCGGCTGTCGTTGGTCTGGCTCGGCGGCGGGGACACGGCAGTTCAGGTGGCAACGGCGGGCGTCGACGCCGGCGTCTCGTCGACCTGCTCGTCGGCCTCGCGCTGCGTCGGCTGTGAGAAACCGCCGCGAAGGACGAAGAAGCCGCCGGTGAGGTTCCAGAGGATCTGCACGACGCGAATGCAAAGCGCCAACGCGAACGCCTGCGCGACGGTCGCACCTTGCGGCTTTGTCAGGAGAACCGCGAAAAATTCCATGACGCCCGCGCCCTGCGGGCTGATCGGGATGCTCGCCGCCAGGACGATCACCGGCACGCAGACGAGGTAGTACTGCCACGGAATCGGCAGGTCCAGCGCGGTGCCAGCAAGCATCGCACTGACGATCACGGCCCCGTGCACCGGCACCGTCAGGAGGACCGCCTCGACGACGCGACGCGGCGAGTTGCGATACGCCTCGGCGACGTCGAAGCCTTGATCGAGGGCCTCCCGCGTCTTGTCGCGCACGCGGACGCGCAGACCGGGCTGGCTGGTCGAATCTACGTCACGCGGGGCGGCCTTGTTGATCAGCGCGTCGAAGCCGGTGCGGCGGCGAATGAGGTGACGCAGCGGTCCGTTGCTGGCGATGACGGCCCCGACGGCGGCCGTCGTGAGCATGGCGGCGCTGAGGATGGCCACCTGCAGGCAGGCGGTCGCGACCGGCTGGGACTTGTCGGGCGTCAGCAGGTACTGCACGAACGCCGCCGTGCCGCCCATGGCGACGAGGACGAGCAGGCCGATGACGCGGTCGACGAAGACGCTCAGCCACGCCGCCGCCTTACGGCCGGTCTTGGCGTGGCGGCCGGCGTAGAAGGCTTTGATGAAGTCGCCGCCCGTGCTGCCGAGCATGAAGGTGTTGTAAAAGAACCCCACCATGTTCAGCGTGTACGCCCGGCCCAGCCGCATGTCGATGCCCAGCGGCCCCATCAATCGCCACCACCGCAGCCCCGTGCAGAGCAGCGTGATCGGGAAGACGAAGACCGCCGCAACCAGCAGCCACGGATTTGCCGATCGCACCATCTCGCCGAGGCCCGCCCGCACCAGCGGTTGCGGCGGCTTCGGCTCGTACACCAACGCGTCCGGCACCGTCAGGTCCATCGCGATCGCGTGACCGCCGTCCAACCGTTGCGGCGTGTAGACAAACAGCTCCGTCGCCCGCGGCGTACCGCGACCTTCCGGCTCGTCCAGCCGCATCCCGGCCAATTGCACGCTCTGCCACTCACCGTCGAGCCGGACATCCACGTACTTCTGGTCCGGCCCGTGCAGCAGCCGATCGACCGGCACCGTCACCGGCTCGCCCGTCTCGGGATCTTCGTACGTCGCGACCGCGTCGCCTTCGCCCAACGACTCGAGCAACGCCGCATCGACCACGACGGCTTCGCCCACCTCGTCGGCAGTCAGGACGAAGACGCGGTCGCGGATCGTCAGGTTCGAGACGACCCACGTGACGCCGACGATGGCGATGGTCCAACGGAGGACGAAGCCGAACCAGCCGCTCTTGCCGGCATCGTCGGCGTTCTTTGTCACGACCTCGTTCGCTGGCGGGTTCGTTGCGTTGGCGGGTTGATCGTGCTGGTCCATCGGCGTCTGTTCCACACGCGACATCGACGTGCCGGCGCGTGCATCTTTGGCATCAGCCGCCGCCGCGGCCTCCGGCGGCCGCGGCGGACCACTTGGCGTGCAGCGCGGCGTGGACGGGCCTGATGTGATTGTACTGGTGCAGCACGGCCGGCACCGCATCGCCGAGCGTAACCGTGGCGTCGTCGCCGATCGTATATTCGGCGTCGTCGATGCCGAACATCGTGTAGACAATCGCCTCCGCGTTGCGGTGCAACCGCGGCGGATGGCCGGCCCAGTCGAGGTGGAGAATCTTGTTGTGCATCGCCTGGTCCAGCGGCAGACGCCGGTGCTGCAGCGACTCCGCGACCATCGCCTCGAGGTACGCCAAGAACGCCGTCCTGCCGCCCATCGTCGTGCCGGCGCACAGCGTCGGGCGGTCGCGCAGCTTGGCAAGTGTCGGCTCGCCGTAGAGCTCGCGGATCCAACGGGTGTCCGTGTCGCCGTCGCGGAACGTGAAGTGGTCGGCCTGGCAGAAGGCGTGGAGCACGTCGTCGCCGCCGAGGTCGTCGAGGCGGTCGAACGGGTTGGCCTGGAACAGGACGTCCTTCGAGTCGGTCGTCATCACCCGCCGGTACTGCGGGTTGGCCAGCAGGTAGTCGAGGTAGAAATGGTGCCGACCCGCGTGCGGGTGCAGCCAGAGCTGGGCGAGCGTGCGGTAGAGCCCGTCACCCGAGCGGCCGAAGCGACGGGTGGCTTCGAGCAACGCGAAGAACGCGGACTTCACCGGCAACGAGGCCGCCGCCGCTTCCTTCCAGATCGTCCGAACCGGCACCAGGCGGACGTCGTGCTCGACGGCTGCGTCGGCAAAATCGACCGCCTTCGGCTCGATGAAGAGCACGACATCGACCGAATCAGCGGGACAGACCGCACGCAGGCTCGCGATGAACCGGCGAAGATTGGCCGGCTCGGCGGCGGTGGCGAAGGAGAGGACGACGTCGTGGGCAGGCATGGCGGAAGGTGCAGCCGCAACCTATCCGCTTTCCGCACCGCCGGCGACAGTCGCGACATCGTCCCGCGTTCTCGGACGCTGCCTCGCCCGATCAACCCGGCGACGGCAGCGGGCCGGCACCGACCTTGACGTCCGGGTCCGTGCTCGACGTGCCGGGCGCGATGACCGTGCCCCGCGCCGGCGGCGTTCGTTGCTTCTCCTGGTCGAGCAGGTCGCTAACCGTCGGCCGTTCGACCTTCTCGCCACGCATAATGTGGTCGACGTCCGACGAGTCGAGCGTTTCGTGCTTGATCAACGCCCGTGCGACGGCATCGACCTTGTCACGATTCTCCTCAAGCAGGCCACGCGTCTCCTCGTAGAGCGAGTCGATGATCTTCTTGACCTCGGCATCAATTACCTGCTGCGTGTCCTCGCTAAACTCGCGGCTGCCGCCCATGTCGAAGAAGCCGGGACTCTCGTCGCCTTCGCCGTAGAAGACGAAGCCGACGCGGTCGCTCATGCCCCACTCGGTGACCATCTTGCGGGCGATGCTGCTGGCCTGGCGAATGTCGCCGTACGCGCCGCTGTTGACGTCGTTAGTGAACATCTCCTCGGCGATCCGGCCGCCGAAGGCGGTCTTGATGAAGGCGATGCACCACTTGCGGCTGACGCTCTGCCGGTCCTTTTCCGGCAGGCTCATCGTCGCGCCGCCGTACGGACCGCGTGGGATGATCGTCACCTTGTGGATCGGGTCGGCGTCTTCCACGATCGCCTGCACCACCGCGTGGCCGGCCTCGTGGTAGGCGGTCGCCTTCTTCTCCATGTCGTCGATGACGCGGCTCTTGCGGGCCCGGCCGAAGCGGACCTTGTCGCGGGCCTCTTCGAGGTCTTCCTGCTCGATGTGGTCCTTCTCGGCCAGCGTCGCCATCAACGCCGACTCGTTGATGCAGGCGGCGAGGTCCGCACCGCTGAAGCCGGGCGTCGCGCGGGCGATGCGGCTCAAGTCGACGTCCGGCCCGAGCTTCACCTTGCGGCTGTGGACCTTCAGGATCTCCATACGACCCTTCA
>CAYQCT010000012.1:26579-27813 GCA_964416015.1 uncultured Tepidisphaerales bacterium | reverse complement strand
CCTGCCGGTCGAACCGGCCGGGCCGCGTCAAGGCCGGGTCGAGGACGTCGACGCGGTTGGTCGAGGCGATGACGATGACCTGATCGTTGCTGTCGAAGCCGTCCATCTCGACGAGGATCGCGTTCAGCGTCTGCTCACGCTCGTCGTGCCCGCCGGACGAGAAGCCCGACCCACGCCGGCGGCCGACGGCGTCGATCTCGTCGAGGAAGATGATGCACGGCGAAGATTCCTTGGCCTGCTTGAACAGGTCGCGAACGCGGCTGGCCCCGACGCCGACGAACATCTCGACGAAGTCGCTGCCCGAGATGCTGAAGAACGGCGCCTCGGCCTCACCGGCGATGGCCTTGGCGAGGAGCGTCTTGCCGGTGCCGGGCGGGCCGACGAGCAGGCAGCCGCGCGGGATCCGGCCGCCGAGTCGTTGGAACTTCTTGGGATTCTTCAGGAACTCGACGATTTCCTGGACCTCGTCCTTGGCCTCCTCCACGCCGGCAACGTCATCAAAGGTGACGTTGGTGTTCTCCTTCTGCGTGAGCCGGTGCTTGCTGCGGCCGAAGCTGCCGAGCATGCCCGCCGGGCCGCCGCCGGTGCGAAGCGGGCGAATGAAGAAGAAGTAGATCAGAGCAATGAACAACACCCACGGCAAGAGCGGCACGAGGAACAGCACCCAGTTGCTGGGCGTCGTGCCCTTGACCTCCGCGCGCTCGCCCGAGGCCGGCTCGCGGAAGCGGGCGATAAAGTTGTCCTGCCCACTCAGTCCGGCCGGCAGAACGGAGCGGAACTTGGAGACTTCTCCCGTGTCCGCCACGGCGACGGGCTGGCGGAACTCGCCCCGCATGTCCGTGCCGCCGATGGCAACCGTGCGGACGTTGCCTTGATCGTTCTGGTCGAGCACCGTGCTCATCGGCAGCTCGACGTACTCGTTGCTTTCGGAGCCGATGACGAAGACCAGCACCGCGACGACGGCGAGGATGAGCACCACGAGCCCGCCCATGCCGCGGCGGAAGCCCATGCCGTTCGGGTTCGGCTGGCCGTTGGGGCCGGGCTTGTTGGACCCGTTCTTGTTGCCGGAGCCGTTCTTGTTGCCGGAGCCGTTCTTGTTGCCGGAGCCGTTCTTGTTGCCCTCCGCCGGGCGCTTCTTGTTCGACTCGTTGGTGTCGTTCGCCATGTACGCCTTTCGGTAGGGCAGCGACGTGACAACGAACCTCGCCGACTGCCTAGGCCGATACTAGGGCGA
>CAYQCT010000012.1:10888-26569 GCA_964416015.1 uncultured Tepidisphaerales bacterium | reverse complement strand
GCCCGCTGCCGCGCACGCTTCAGTTGTTTCACCACCGCCGGCCCATCTCGTCCACAATGGCCGCCGCCAGCCGTTCCGCCGCTACGCGACGCGTCACGAATGCGTCTTCGCCCAGCGTCGGATACCGCGTCGCCGACTGCCCGAAGTTGCGAAGCTCCAGCAGCTGGCGCCCGTCCCGCAGGTCCGTCCAGACGACCTCGGCCCGCAGCTCCCGCTGCACCCGGCTCGGCAGGCCGCTCGTCCGGTCGCGACTGCGGGCACGCACGTCCGACCGAACCAGCGTCACCCGCAGCCGACTGTCCGCCCGCGCAGGCGGGGCGACCCGGTACGGCGTCGCCTCCTCGATGCGACGAACCAGTGCCGCCGTCAGGGCCTGCGGCGTTTCCAGGTCGGCCGACTCGCCCATGGGTTGCAACGCAACTGCGGGCACGGCGACCGTCTGCACGTCCTCGCGGTGCACGCCGTCGACCCCGATCGCCCGATAACCGCAGCCGCCGACGAGCAGGGCGACGACGAGCAGCACTGCCCTCATTGCGCCGACTCCTCTGCCTCGACCATCAGATTCGCAGCGACTTCAGGATGCCCCGTACGGGCATACCAGTCGGATTGAATCTGCTGCTTCTTCGCGAGTTGCCGATCGATGTACGCCATCGCCTCCGGCACGTCCGCCTGGCGGGCGAGACCGGGATCGTCGGCAAGGATCTGTTCGAATTGCTGCCGGGCGTCGAGCAGCGGCGTCGGGTCGTAGCGCGGGCCTTCGTACTGCAACAGGTTGCTCCACGCCTGCCGCAGCTTCGCCCGCCGGGCCGCCTTGGCATTCGGAAATGCGTCGAGGAAAACCGTGTACGCGTCCTCGGCGAAGTCGTACTCGCCGCGGTCGAAGTAGAAGTCTGCCGAGCGGATCAACGCAGTCTCCGCGAGCTCGCTGCCGGGCGCGCGTTGCTGGATGCGGAAGAGCATCTCCAACGCCTCGGGCCGACCGCCTTGCGGAAAGAAGAGCGTCCGATCGTCGCGACCCGACAGATAGCTGTCGGCGATCTCGTATTGCCGCCGCAACGCCGGCCGGTAGAGACTGCTTTCCGGGTACGTGTCGAGTAGCTCGTCGAGGTAGTAGAAGGCCCGCACGCGGCGGTCCTCGGCGACGAGCGTGTTGGCCATGAGGTAGAGCGCGTAGTCCCGCTCCTGCACGACCGGCGGCTGGCGGTCGACGCGGGCGCGGAACATCGTCCGCAGTCGCTCGTGGGCCGCGTCCGAATCGCCTGCGTCGAGTTCGCGGGCGGCTTGGAGCAGCACGGGCGACTCGATGCCGCGGGCTTCAACGAGCTCGACATTGTCCTGGGCCGGCACGTCGCGTCCGCCGCGGGCGCAGCCGACGAGCGGCACGATCAGCAGAAGAATCGCCAGAGGCCTCATCGTCGCAAGCCTACGGCCTCACCAGCCGAACGAGGGATCGACTTCGTCCGCCGCCGGCTCGTCCATCTCGGTCCACTTGCCCGCGTACGGCTCGAGCCAGTCGGGCAGCGTCACATACGGCGACAAGTCGGCCTCGCTGATCGCCAGCATCAGGCCCAGCACCGCGATTGCCGAGGCCAGCACCGGCCCGACCACCTTCCGCGGCAGCCTCGGCCCAACGACGCCCGCAACACCGGCCGCGACCGGAAGGGCGAGTGCCAGGCCGTAGGCCGGGCCGTAGTCGACGTAGCAGTTAAACCACCCAGCCGCGATGGCCGGCAGCAATGCGACCGGCACGACCAAGCCGCCGGCGGCGACGGCGTGTCGTGCATCCGCGTGTTGTTCACCTCGCAACGCCAGCGTCGCCAACCAGCCGCCGCCGGCAGCGAAGACGACGGCACCGGCCATGACGCCCGCCGCGGCGAACTCGGTCAGGCCGATGACCGGCAACGCGAAGACGCCGGC
The DNA here is from genome assembly GCA_964416015.1 of uncultured Tepidisphaerales bacterium. Classification (GTDB taxonomy): domain Bacteria; phylum Planctomycetota; class Phycisphaerae; order Tepidisphaerales; family Tepidisphaeraceae; genus JBCDKH01. Next base: position 24,652 of record CAYQCT010000012.1, on the reverse strand, counting down.
CAGCGTGACCGCCAGCAGGTCCGTCGGCGTCGCGTCCTTCGTAGCGAACCACGTCAGTTTCGCCACGACCGCCGCCGCGACGAGCGGGACGAACAGGTACGCCGTCGGGTGCACCTCCGGATACCGCGTGATCGCCGCGAATAGGCCGAGCGCGCCGAAGACGACGCCGACGCCGCCGACGAGCAACAGCCGCCGACCGCGCGTCGGCGTCGGCACGAGCAGCAACGCCGGCCACGCCAGCAGCATCAGGCCCGTCGCCGGCAGCATCCACTCCCAACGCTGCCATCGCCCGTCGAACCCGAGCGACCCCGGCTCCGCCGCCGCGTGCATCGGCTGCCAGTAGGCCAGCAGCGACGCAGCGATCGCCGCGCTCGGCACGGCGAACGACGTCAGCTTGCGACGGCCGACGAACCCGAGGACGAGCGCGACGAGCAGTCCCACCGCCGCCGGGAGGGCGGCGGCGTAGACCGCCCGTTGCAGCATCGGGTCGTCGAGTGACATCTACTGCGCCACCGCCTGCAGGCCGACCATCAGCTTGATCTCGTCACTGATGCCGTTCTCGCCGACCATGGTGTCGACGCCGAAGTTGGTCCGCTTGACGGTGAAGGTCGCGCCCAGGCCCATGCGGTCGCCGCGTGGCGTCATGCCCGCGCCGAGGTGCGTGACGGTCACGTCGATCGGCTTCGTGACGCCGTGCAGCGTCAGCTCGCCCTGCATGCTCATCGTGCCGTCGCCGTTGTCGGTCGCGCCGCTGCCGGTGAAGGTGACGGTCGGGTACTCGCGGGCGTTGAACCAGTCGGGAGCTTTGAGGTGCGAGTCACGCTGCTCGTTGTGCGTGTCGATGGCCTCCATCGGGAGCTCGACGTTGACGCGGAGGCTCGCCGGGTCGCTGCCGTCGTAGGACAGGACGCCGCGGGATTCGGTGAACATGCCGTAGAAAGGCGACTGTCCCATGTAGAGGGCGCTGAAGACGACGGTGGAGTGGACCGTGTCGACGTCGTACATTTTGGCCGCCGCCGTCGCCGTCGCGGCGTCGGCGGCACGCGGCGTCGGCAGGAGCGTCACGCCGCCGATCCCGGCGGCAACGAGAGCAACGGCAGGCAACAGGCGGGTCAAGTTCTTGTTCATGAACCGCATCATGACCAACCTTTAGACGCCCGTCAATCCTCGACCTCGAGCCGCACCAGGTCCTCGTACGTCTCGCGTCGCCGGACGAGACGGTGCGTGTCGCCCTCGACCATCACCTCGGCCGGCCGCGGACGATTGTTGTAGTTGCTGGCCATGCAGAACGCGTACGCGCCGGCCGTGTAGATCGCCAGCAAGTCGCCACGCTGCGTCGGCGGCAATGGCCGGTCCTTGGCTACAAAGTCGCCGCTTTCGCAGACCGGGCCGACGACGTCGACCGTCTCTGCGTCCGGCACGACCGCGTCCACCCCGCGACTGCTCGGGCCCTCGCCGCGGGTCGGCCAGACGAAGTGATACGCCCCGTACAGGCTCGGCCGCAGCAGGTCATTCATGCCGACGTCGGTGATGACGAACGACTTCGTGCCGCTCGTCTTGCGGTACAAAACCCGCCCCAGCAAGACGCCCGCGTTGCCCGCGATGTACCGGCCCGGCTCGATCGCGACCCTGTAGCCGCGGCCTTGCAGGTGCGGCAGCAACGCCTCGGCGAAGGCCTCGACCGGCAATGCCTGGTCCGGCCGCTCGTAATTCACTCCGAAGCCGCCGCCGATGTCAAACCAGTCGATCGTGTGACCCTGCTCGCGCAGGCGGTCGATGGTCGCGTTGATCTTCTTCGCCGCCAGGACGTACGGCTCGGTCGAATAGATCGGCGAACCCAGGTGCATGTGCAGGCCTGCCATCCGCACGCCGGTCAGGTCCTTGTACTTGGCGAAGACGGCCTCGGCCCGATCCAAGTCGACACCGAACTTGCTCTCCTTCTTGCCGGTGGTCGTGTAGGCGTGCGTGTTCGGGTCGACGTCGGGATTCACCCGCAACGCCGCAGTCGCTTCTTTGCCGGCGGCGGTGGCGACGCGGGCGAGGTTCTCGATCTCAGCCTCGGATTCGACGTTGAACGCAGCGATGCCGGCATCGAGCGCGTAGCGGATCTCGGCGTCCGTCTTGCCGACGCCGGCAAAGATGACCTTGCCCGGATCGACGCCCGCCAGCAACGCGCGGTACAGCTCGCCGCCACTCGTCACGTCCATGCCGCAGCCGGCTTCGACGAGAAGCTTGCAGAGGCTGAGGTTGCCGTTGCTTTTGATGCTGTAGCAGATCGTCGGATCGACCGGTGCGAAGGCCTCGGCGATCTGGCGGTAGTGGCGGAGCAGGGTCGCCTGCGAGTAGACGTACAAAGGCGTCCCGTACGCCTCGGCCAATGCCGCAGCGGGGACGCCTTCGCAGAACAGCTCGTGGTCGCGGTGTTCGAAATGATCCATGAAGCGGCGGCGACGCTAGCGACGTCGCACCAGCAGCGTTGCCATTCCGACAAACGCCAGCGACGCCGTGGCCGGCTCGGGAATGAGCGAGAGCGTCAGCGGGACCAGCGAGCTGTCGTTGAGCGTCACGCTGCCGACGACGTCGTCCAGGACGGCCTCAATGGGCGTTCCACCGACGATGAGCGCGAGGTCGGCGGCGTCGCTGAGGTCGACGATGTTGCCGAGCGAGACGCTGCCCACGGGCGCGAGTCCCGGAACGAAGGAAAGGCCGCTGATGAGCGAATCGGTTTCGGAAAGCAGCGGCAAATCGAGCTCGCCGGGGGCAAGCACGTTGCCTCCGAAGATGTCAGGGGCAGCATTGAGCTGCGTGACGTCGAACAGGCCGGCGGTGCTGGCAACTTCGACGCCGGTCACGGGAGCATCGCCCTCGAGCACGACCTCGCCCGTCGCCGGATCGAGAAGGAGGCTGAACGTCTGCGCGTCAGCGTCGCTGACCGCGACGAGGCAAGCGGAGGCGGCGGCACAACTCAGGAGGAAAGCAGGTTTCATCAGGTCGATCTTGTCCCAACAACGACCTGCAGGCCAAGCAGTGTAACGATTTCTCGTCGCCGATAAGTGAGCCGCGTCGCCCGCTTCACCCGGACGACCGGCCTCACCCGTCCCGCGCGGTCGCCGGGGGCAACAGGTCGGCCACGCGACACTTCCACTCCGGTAGCAGGTCCGGCAGCGTCACCTCGGCGGATTCCGTGAAGATCGCGACGTCGCCGTCGCCTGTGTACGTCGTCAGCGTCCGGCCGTACGGGTCGAGCAGCCAGACCAGCGGGAAGCCAGCGTCCAGGTATTCGCGGACCTTCTCGACCATCTTGCGATAGACGTCATTCTTTGAGAAAACCTCTGCGGCGAAGTCCGGTGGGATGTCGAGCACCCCTGCGTCGCCTCGACCGACCAGTCGCGCCGATCTGACGATGCTGGCGTCTGGCCTGCGCATCCGATCGGGATCCTCGAAGCAGCGATACGCGAGCTGCGCAGAGAAGAGACGCACCGTCGGATCATCACCGCGCGCGTTCGCGAGTTGTCGCGTCAAGGCGGCTTCGGCTTCGGCAGATACGAGACTCACCTCGCGCTCCACTGGAACGCCATCAACAAACTCGTAGTTGTCATAGTCGGGATGAGCTAGAAGCTCGTCGAGAGAAAGGAAGGGCTCGGCTACAACAGCTTGCATGACGATCTCCGGACGGTGAATTGTACCACAGTGCAGCTACCGCGTCAGCCGAAGGCCGAGCAGGACGGAGACGTACCACGCCTCGTCCGCGTCGCCCGGGCCGACGCCAGGATCGAGGCCGCTGCGTTCGTAGCCGCCTTCGAGACCGAGCAGGAACCGGTCACCGACGAATCCCGCCCGGACGTACGGGCGGAAGATCCAGGAGAACTCGGTCTCGCTGTCATCGAAGTTGCCGCCGGACAGGGTTCGGAAGTCCGCATCCGCGCCGCCAAAGACGCCGCCGCCGGTGATGCCGGGCTCGACGAAGAACCCGGCCAGGCTCAGGCGAAACGACGGCCCGACCTGCAACGCGACCGCCTCGTAGCTCGCGTCGCCTTCGGCAACCGTCGTCACCGGCGCGCCGACCTGTTCGCCGTCGAGGTCGCGGACGAAGCCGGAGTAGCTGAGGTTGACGTTGCCCCGCGGCCCGTTGCCGCCAGGGCCGCGGAGGAAGCCGGGCGTGAAGAAGCTTCGGCTCGCATTGGCGGCAACCCGCACGCCGTTGGCGTCTTCAAGAAACGCCTCCGCGCCCTGTGGCGCTTCGGCCAGCAGCCGCGAGTAGCCGGCCGTCGCGTCTATTTCGTAGCTGGCACAGCCGCCGATGCACGATGTCAGCAACGCGAACAAGACGATCGGCAGCCGAGGGAGCATGCAGGAAAGGTAGCAACCGCGGCGGCCGGCCGTCAGCCTTACCGACGCCGCAGCAGCAGGCCGCCGAGGCCGAGCAGGCCGGCCGTCGCGATGCCGGGCTCCGGCACCGCCGTCACGATCGCGTTCGACAACGCCGCCCGGCCCGCGTCGGTTAGGTCCGTCTCGAAGTCCGCCGCCGAGCCGTAGCCGTCGAGCGTGAACAGCGAGCGAAACCCGCTGGCCGTCGGGCCGCCGGCGTAGTAGTTCTCGCCGGCGTCGAAGGTCACGTTCGCGAGGAGGTCGCCCGTGTCGAACATACCACTGGCGTCGTCGTCGACATAGGTTAGCAGGTCACCGTTGCCGACACTCGTCGTATCGAGGAATTGCAAGTCTTCAACGACGCCGTAGTAGCTCAAGACACTGTCATCGGCGGCATCGCGGAGGGCGCCAGCGGACGTAGACGTGCTGCCCGTGTTGAACCAGTTCAGGCGAAAATCGCGCAGGGCGATCGGCGAATTGACGAGCGTCGGCGTGGTCAGACGGTCGTTGAAGACGTCACGCGCCGGCCCGTCGAAGTTGCCGCTGCCGCTGTTGCGGCTGATGATGACCAGGTCAGCTGCTTCGAGCTCGGCCTCGCGAGCGGCGTTGATGCCGTCGCCGTAGTCGCTGTCGGAGACGACGTTGACAACCGTCCCCGTCCCCAGAGCGTCGGCAATAAGCTCGGCGTAGCTGTCCGTGCCGGTCTCGGCGCCGGCGTTGTTCGACAGCAGGTAGACGATCGGAGCCGCCTGGATTGCGGCAGGCGCCAGAACGGCAACAGTGAGAGCGGCAGTGAGCGGATGCAGTTTCATGGTTCCTCCAGAGATCGAGTGCCACCGTGCGGGACGCTGACGACCAGTCGTCTCCGTACCGGGCAGGACGTCCCATGATGCTCAGCCAGCACCCATCCGGCTAGCTGATTCTCGATACATCGTGTATCGTTTCACGGAGCCAATGCACCGGATCCTGATCCTGATCGACGCCACCACCGGCGAGGGCCGGGCGGCATTGACATCCGTCATCCGTTGCCTCATGCAACGCCCGGCGTGGCGACTCGCGTTGCCGCCGGGGCCGGCCGGGCTTGATCTTCTAGGTCAGCAAAGCGTCGCGACCTTACTAGATGACGCCGACGCGGCCATCATTCGCCTGTTCGACAAGCCGCTCGTCGAGCAGCTCGCTGCACGCCGCAAGCCGATCGTCTCGCTCGTACGCCGGCATGCTGCCGAGCTGGGTCTGCCGACGGTGACCACGGCCGGGCCGGCGGCGGCGGAGCAGGCCGTTGATCATCTGGCCGACCGTCTCTACACCAGCATCGGCTACGTCGGCTTCGCCCGCCTCGGCTGGCACGGCGACCGCCGTCTCGCAGCCGAAGCGGCGGCGGCGAGGCGGAACTGTCGCTTCGACTCCTTCATGGTTCCGCGCACGACGCGGTTCCGCCTCGACACGATCCTGTCCTCGCGTCGGCTGCGTGCGTGGCTGCGGGACGTGCCCAAGCCGATCGGGTTGGGGTTGCCGGACGATCGGTTGGCGTTGCAGCTGCTCGAGCTCTGTGAGGAGCTAGGCCTGCGAGTGCCGCGGGACGTCGGCCTCGTCGGCAGCGGCGACGATGCCGCCCTGTGCGATGCCGCGAACGTGCCGATCTCCTCCGTCGACACGGGCGTGATGCAGATCGGCGAGGCGGCCTGCGAGCTGCTGGCGGCGGTGCTGCGGGGTGAGACGCCGCCGCATCGGTATCTTGATCCTGCCGGCGTGGTGCTTCGCCAGACGTCGGACGTGATCGCGACCGATGACGAGATCGTGGCGGACGCGTTGCACCGCATCCGCCACCAGGCGACGACGGGCTTGACCGCCGACGAGTTGGCGGCGGTGATGCCGTTGAGCCGAAGCGGCTTCGAGCGACGATTTCGTGCCGCAGTCGGCCGCTCGCCGATGCAGGAGATCGTCCGCGTCCGCATCGCCGAGGCCCAGCGGCTTCTGGCCTCGACCACCTTGACCCTCGACGCCGTCGCCGACCGATGTGGCTTTCCCTCGCGGCAACGATTTCACGCCGCCTTCCGCGCGATCGTCGGCACAACGCCCGCCCGGGCGCGGCAGGAAAGCAGCAGCGCGAAGCTGCCGTCTACGCTCCGACCATGAAGAAGGCACTCATCGTCTGGGGCGGTTGGGACGGGCACGAGCCGGACAAAGTCGCCGAGCGCTTCCGCGGCTATCTTGCCGACGACGGGTTCGACGTCGACGTCCAGAACACGCTGTCGGCCTTCGACGACGGCAATCACTTGACGAAGCTCGACCTCATCGTCCCGATCTGGACCATGAGCACGATCGAGGCCAGCCAGTCCAAGAACGTGCAGGACGCCGTCGCCAGCGGCGTCGGGCTCGCCGGGTGCCACGGCGGCATGTGCGACGCCTTCCGCAATGACGTCGGCTGGCAGTTCATGACCGGCGGGCAATGGGTCGCTCATCCCGGCAACGACAACACCAAGTACACCGTCGAGATCGGCCCGGGACGCGGCGAGCTGAACGACGGCATCGCCGACTTCGCCGTCGACAGCGAGCAGTATTACCTGCACGTCGATCCGGCCGTGAAGGTCTGGGCGACGACGACGTTTCCCGTTGCCGACGGGCCGCACACGCCGAACGGGACGGTGAAGATGCCGCAGGTCTGGACGAAGTACTGGGGCCAAGGCCGCGTTTTCTACAACGCGTTGGGCCACGTCGACAAGGTATTCGAAGAATCGCCCGAGGCAGCAGAACTGATGCGACGCGGGCTGCGATGGGCGGCGAAATAGAGCAGCGGCCGGCGTAGGCTGGCCGCGTGGCCGCCGGCGCGACGATCGTCACCATCGACGGACCGGCCGGCACGGGCAAGAGCAGCGTCGCCCGCGAAGTCGCCCGCCGCCTCGGCTTCGTCTTCCTCGACACCGGCGCGATGTACCGAGCCATCGGCCTCGAGGCCCACCGCCGCGAGGCTGACCTCGACGACCCACGCGAGCTCGACTTCGTCGCCCGGCACTGCCGCGTCACCTTCGACTGGAGCCGCGACCCGCCGGCCACGATCCTTAACGGTGAGGACGTCAGCCACCTCATCCGCGGCGGCGACGCGACCCGCGCCGCCAGCTACGTCGCCACCGTGCCCAGCCTCCGCGAACGCCTCGTCGTCCAGCAACGCCACATCGGCGACGACCTCCGCGACGGAGGCCTCGTCACCGAAGGCCGCGATCAAGGCAGCGTCGTTTTCCCCGACGCTACGGTCAAAATCTTTCTCACCGCCGACGCCAAAGAACGCGCCCGCCGCCGCGTCGAGCAGCTCCGCAGCCGCGGCGAGATCGTCGACGAGCGGGCGATCCTGGCCGACATGCACGACCGCGACCAACGCGACGCCGGCCGCGCCGTCGCGCCGCTGCAACCGGCCGACGACGCCGTCACGGTCGACACGACGCAGATGAACGAGGACCAGGTCGTTGGCTCGATCATCGACCTCGTCCGGGAGCGATCCTGATGGCGGCCGAGCCGCGCGACGCCCGCGACCCGCAGCACACGACGTTCACCTACGCGACGTCGCGTGTCATCCTGCGTTCGTTGCTGCGGATGTTCTTCCGGTTCCAGGTGCACCGCGTCGACCGCGTGCCGCTGCAGGGGCCGGTGCTGCTGGCGAGCAACCATCAGAGCTACCTCGACCCGCCGATCATCGGCGTGCCGCTGATGCGGCCGATGGCGTACCTGGCGAAAAAGGAGCTGTTCGACAACCCGATCTTCGCCGGCTACATCCGTCGGCTCAACGCCTTTCCGGTCGACCAGAACAAGGGTGACATCGGCGCGATGCGGCAGTCGCTCGACATCCTCAAGGCCGGCTGGGCGTTGGCGGTCTTCCCCGAAGGCAGCCGCACCTTCGACGGCGAGCTGCAGCCGGCGCAGAAAGGCATGGGCCTGATGATCAAGCGGGCCAAGGCGACCGTCGTGCCGGCCGTGCTCGACGGTTCGTTCGACGCCTGGCCGCGCAGCAGCACGTTCCCGCGTCCGCGACCGGTTTCGGTCCTCTACGGCGAGCCGACGGACCTGTCGCATCTGTCGGTGGACGACGTCCGCAAGTGGACCGATGATACGCTCGGCCGCATGCTCGACGACCTTCGCAGCGGCCGGGTGTAGCCGAGGCTACAGCCGCGAGGCCCGCAGCCGCAGTGCGTTGCCGATGACGCTGACGCTGCTCAGGCTCATCGCGGCCGCCGCGAACATCGGGCTCAGCAGCCACCCGGTCAGCGGATACAGCACGCCCGCCGCCAGCGGCACGCCCAGGCCGTTGTAGAGGAAGGCAAAGAGCAAATTCTGCCGGATGTTCCCGACCGTCGCGCGACCGAGTCGGCGGGCACGGACCAGACCAGCAAGGTCGCCGCCGACGAGCGTCAAACTCGCCGATTCAATGGCGACGTCGCTGCCGGTGCCCATCGCGATGCCGACGTTCGCCCGTGCGAGCGCCGGCGCGTCGTTGACGCCATCGCCCACCATGGCGACGACGCGGCCGTGGTCCTGCATCTCGCGGACGGCCTCGTCCTTGGCCGCGGGCAGGGCGCCGGCGCGGACGGTCGCGATGCCGACCTGCTTCGCGATGGCATCGGCGGTGAGCTGGTTGTCGCCGGTCAGCATGACGACCTCGACGCCATCGGCTTGCAGCGTCGCGACGGCGTCACGACTCGTCGGCTTCAGCGGGTCAGCGATGCCGAGCAGACCGATCGATCGATCGTCGGCGGAGACCTGCACGACCGTCTGGCCCTGCCGCCGCAGGTCGTCGCCGGCGTCGGACGGGGCAACGCCAACCAGGATCCGGCGGCCATCGACGGTGCCGACGACGCCGCGGCCGGGCAGGTTCTCGAAGTCGCTCGCCTCACTTGTCGGAGACGCGGCACGCAAGACGGCGGCGGCGAGCGGGTGCTCGCTGTGCTTCTCGACCGCCGCGGCAAGGGCAAGCAGCTCGTCCTCGCCGACGCCTTCCGCAGGCCGGATCGCGACGACCTCGGGCCGACCCTGCGTGAGCGTGCCGGTCTTGTCGACGAAGGCGACGTCGACCTTCGCCAACGCCTCCAACGCCGCCGCGTCCTTCACCAGCACGCCGGCCCGTGCCCCGCGACCGACGGCGACGAGGATGCTCATCGGCGTCGCCAGACCGAGCGCACAAGGGCAGGCGATGATCAGCACGCTCACCGCCGCGACGACCGCCAGGCTCGGCTGCACCATCAGCCAGACGAACAGGGCCACGACCGCAACGAGCACGACGGCCGGCACGAACCAGAGCGAGACGCGGTCGACCATCTGCTGGATCGGCACCCGCGACCGCTGAGCCTGGCCGACCATGGCGACGATCTTGGCCAGCGTCGTGTCGCGCCCGATCGCGGCGACGCGGGCGGTGACGCTGCCGGTCGTGTTGAGCGTTCCGCCGGTGACACGATCACCTGCCGCCTTGGTCACGGGCGTCGGTTCGCCGGTCAGCATCGACTCGTCGAGTCGCGTCTCGCCGTCGACCACGACCGCGTCCGTCGGCACCTTCTCGCCGGGCCGGACGCGGACGACGTCGCCGATCGCGAGCTTCGCCACCGGCACGCGTTCCTCGCCAACGTCCGTCAGGCGGGCCGCGGTCTCTGGCGTCAGATCGAGAAGTTCGCGAATCGCATCGCCCGTCTTCGCCCGCGCTCGCAACTCGAGAAGTTGGCCGAGAAGAACCAGCGTTACAATGACCGCCGCCGACTCGAAGTAGACGCCGACGAGGCCGTCGTCGCTTTGCAGGCTCCCGGGGAAGATGCCCGGCAATGCGGTCGCAACGACACTGTAAAAGAACGCCACCAGCACGCCGATGCCGATGAGCGTGAACATGTTCGGCCGCAGCATCCGCAAGCCGCTCAGCCCGCGGCCGTAGAAGGGCCAGCCGGCCCAGAAGACGACCGGCACCGCCAGCGCGAGCTGCGCCCACTGCGACGCCCGCGGCGAGATCAACTGCTGCAACGGCCGGCCCGGCAGCATGTCGGCGACCATCCAGAGCAGCATCGGCAACGTCAGCAACGCCGCCACGACGAACCGCCGGCGGAAGTCGCGGTACTCGCCCTCGTCCACCTCGCCCGTCGGCTCGCTCGGCTCCAATGCCATGCCACAGATCGGGCACGGCCCCGGCCCGACCTGCTCAATCTCCGGGCACATCGGGCACGTATAAGTCGCGTCCGGATCAACCGGTTCCTTCGTCGGCTGCGGATGGAGATACTTCGCCGGATCTGCCGCGAACTTCGTCCGACAGCCGTCGCAGCAGAAGTGGTACGTGATGCCGTCGTGCGTATGACTTCCACCGTTCGCCGGCGGCGTGACGGTCATGCCGCAGACGGGATCCAGCTCGCCCGCACCGTCCGGCGCAGGCTCGCCATCACAGCAGGACGTCGTCTTCGTCGGTAAGCTGACAGCCACCGCCAACTCTACAGCGGCTCGATCATCGACAGCAGGTCACTCGTCTTCGCCTCGGCCGCACACTCGACAGTGTCCGCACCGCCGTAGTAGATTCGCATCGTGCCGTTGCCCAGATCCAGCAGGCCGCCGGGGAAGATGACATCGCCGCGGAAGCCTTTGCGTTCGTAGTCCTCTTCCGGCACGATGATCGGCTTCCTTGCGAGGCCTTTCACCTTCCACGGTTCGTCGGAATCGAGCAACAAAAGGCCGCAGGTGTAACGCTTGTACCACGGGTTCTTCTCCCAGCCGTCGAGTTGGTCGTCTTCGTGCAGATCGACGGCATGCGTGATGCAAAGCCATCCCTCATCCGTCCGTACCGGCGGAGCACCCGGGCCGATCTTGTCGTTGACCCACGGGTACTCTTCTCGCGGGATTACCAGTCGATGTTCGCCCCAGTATCGACTGTCGGGGCTGTGGCTGATCCAGATGTCGAAGGCGTGGTTCGGTCCGCGGTTTCCATATTGAGGAAACGGTCGTTCGAGGCGGACGAACTTGCCGTCGATTTGTTCAGGGAACAGGACGTGGTTGCGGTTGCTCGGCGGGGCGTGGCCGAGCTCTTCGAAGTGGACAAGGTCGTCCGTCCCCGCAAGGCCGCCGAGGACGCCGTAGCCGGTGTCGACGGCGTAGCAGAGGTAGACGCGGCCGTCGAGCACGGTCAGTCGCGGGTCGTACCGACGGCTGAACGTCTTCGGCGTCAGGAATTTGCCCGGCTCTTGATTCCATAGTTCACGGTCTTCGACATTCCACTCGAGGCCGTCGTCGCTCGTCGCGATGCCGAGCTTCGTCGCCGTCTTGCCCGTCGGCAGCGAACTGTCGCGGCCGGGCCAGTCCGCGGGTTGGTTGAAGTCGCCGTAGTCGTTGCGGAAGACCATGACGTACTTGCCCGCGTAGTCGCCGCCGACGCCGGCCGGCAGCTTCGCGACGCCAGCGTTGAAGGCGAGCGTGCACGGGTACGGGCAGTCGTGCGGCCGCAGCACCGGGCCGAGGCGGCGGACGAAGTCGGGCGTCTGGAACGGCTCGCGTGGCATGGGCCGTACGGTATGGCGTGAACGATCTGGCCGACATGACCAAGGCGTTGCTGCGGTTCCGCGACGCCCGCGACTGGCAGCAGTTTCATAATCCGAAGGACCAGTTTCTCAGTCTCAGTCTCGAAGCTGCCGAACTGTTGGAACTGGCCCAGTGGCGGCAGGGCGAGGCGTTGGAGGCCCACCTGCGCGAGCATACCGAGGACGTCGCCGACGAGCTGGCGGACGTGCTCGGCTGGGTTCTGCTCATCGCCCACGACCGCGGCATCGACCTGCCGACGGCATTCGCAATCAAGCTGGCGAAGAACGAAGCGAAGTACCCCGTGGCCAAGGCGGCGGGGCGCGCGACGAAGTATTTCGATCTATAGAACGAGGCCGGGCGTGACCCAAGTCACGCCCGGCCTCCATTGATTATTCGTGGTGGGCTGAAGCCCACCCTACGGATGAATCAGCCGACTTCTTCGAGCACGGCCTTCTGCACATTGCTCGGGACCGGGGCGTACTTCAGCGGCTCCATCGCACTGGCGGCGCGGCCTTGGGACATGCTGCGGAGCTCGGTCGTGTAGCCGAACATCTCCGACAGCGGGACCTCGGCGTCGATGATGCGGCTGTTGCCGCTGGTGCGTTGGTCGACGATGACGCCGCGCCGCTTGTTGAGGTCGCCGGTGACGTTGCCGAGGAAGTCCTCGGGGGTCGTGATGGTGACCTTCATGATCGGCTCGAGCAGGACGAGGCCGGCCTTGGTGGCGGCGTCGCGGAAGGCGAGGCTGCCCGCCTGCTCGTACGCCGGCGGCTTCGAGTCGACCGGGTGGCTGCTGCCGTCGATGAGCGTGACTTTCACATTGAGCATCGGGTAGTTCGCCAGTACGCCGGTCTTCATGGCGTCGCGGGCACCCTTCTCGACGGACGGGATGAACTCCCGCGGGATCGAGCCGCCGACCACCTTGTTCTCGAAGGCCATGCCGTCGACGAACTTGAACTTCGGGTTCTCCAAAGCGTCGTAATCCTCCTGCGTGAAAGGCTCGACGGTGATGGTTGCGTCGCCGAACATGCCGGAACCGCCGGTCTGCTTCTTGAACAGGCCGCGGGCTTCGGCGCTGCCGGTGATGGCTTCCTTGTACGCGACCTTCGGCTTGCCGACGATAACGTCGACCTTCTGCTCGCGGGTGAGCCGGTTGCGGATGATCTCCAGGTGCAGCTCGCCCATGCCGGCGATGATCGTCTCGCCCGTCTCCTCGTCGTAGTTGGCGAAGAAGGTCGGGTCGATGCGGCGCATCTGGGTCAGGGCGTCGCCGAGCTTCTGCTTGTCGGCGGCGCTCTTGGGCTCGATCGACATGCTGATGACCGGCTCCGGGAAGGTCGGCCGCTCGAGCAGCACCGGGTTGTCCAAGTCCGTGATCGTGTCACCCGTCAGCACTTCCTTGAGGCCGATGCAGGCGATGATGTCGCCGGCCTCGCCCTGATCAAGAGCAATGCGGTCGTCGGCCTGCATCTGGAAGATGCGACTGAGGTTTTCCTTCTTCTCGCGGTTGACGTTCAGGATGCGTGTGCCCTTCTCGACCGTGCCGCTATAGACGCGGACGAACGTAAGTTCGCCGAACTTGTCAGCCACGATCTTGAAGGCCAAACCACAGAACGGCTCGCTCGGGTCACAATGCCGCTCGACCTTGATGTCCGGGTCCTTGGCGTCGAGTGCCTGGATCGGGGGCAGGTCGAGCGGGCTGGGCAGGTACTCGATGACGCCGTCGATGAGCTTCTGCACGCCGACGTACTTGAGAGCCGAGCCGCAGAAGACGGGGTGGAGGCGGAAGTCGATCGTGCCCTTGCGCAGGGCCTGCTTGATCTCTTCCATCGTCGGCTCTTCGCCTTCGAGGAACTTCTCAGCGATGGA
>CAYQCT010000012.1:901-10878 GCA_964416015.1 uncultured Tepidisphaerales bacterium | reverse complement strand
TTCTCGACGACCGTCGTGCCTTGGTCTTCGCCTTCGTAGTGGTACTCGACGCCGCGGACGAGGTCGATGCTGCCCTTGAAGTCGTTGCCCTGGCCGATCGGGAACTGCACGGCGACGGCGGGCGCGCCGAGCCGTTCCTTAATGCTGTTGAAGCTGAAGACGAAGTCGGCGCCCATCTTGTCCATCTTGTTGATGAAGCAGATCCGCGGCACCTTGTACTTCGTCGCCTGACGCCAGACCGTTTCGGACTGGGCTTCGACACCTTCCTTGCCGTCGAAGACCGCGATCGCGCCGTCGAGGACGCGTAGCGAGCGTTCGACCTCGGCCGTGAAGTCGACGTGGCCGGGCGTGTCGATGACGTTGATCTGGTGCATCACGCCCTTGCGCATAACGCCGGCCTGGTTGTCCATCTGCTCACTGACCTTGGCCTCGGTCGCGTCGCCATAGAGCCAGCCGGCGTCGTGCTCGTAGAGCCAGGGCGCGCTGATCGCCGCCGAGTAGATCGTGATGCCGCGTTGGCGTTCTTCTTCGTCAAAGTCGGTCACGGTCGTGCCGTCGTGGACCTCGCCCATCTTGTGGATCTGGCCGGTGTAGTAGAGGATTCGCTCGGAGCAGGTGGTCTTGCCGGCGTCGATGTGGGCGGCGATGCCGATGTTGCGGAGGACGGTGTTGTCACGGGGCATAGGAAGTCGGGTAGAAGTCGGTGAGGAGGATCAGGCCGCGACGCGAAGGGCGGCGGGGCGAAGACGGTCGCCGAGGTTCGGCGCGAGCGTGCGATGAACAGACGTGGGGCGTCGACCGCGGCGTGCGGGCGGCGAAGGACGGACTGGCGGTCTAGAAGCGGGCCATCGTCGGCCGGACCGGCGGGTACGGCCGCCGGCACGCTAGGACGCTGCCGCGGGTGGATCAAGCAGCAGGAACCATGGCAAGAAGTCCAGCATTGACCCGTCAACCCCGCCCGCCGAAGCGTCCGATAAGCATCCCATGTCCCCGCTCCAAACCGGCACCGCCGGGAACCTGCCCCTGACCGCGGCAGTACGCAGCAACGGAGAACCCATGCGTCGATCGGCCACACTCGCCATTTTGTTCCTCGCCATCGCCTTGCTCGCCTCCAGCGCTTGGGCGGCGGACGAGCAGGACTTCCTGCAGGTCCGCGGCACGCCCGGCTACTGGCGACTCGTCCAGGACCAAGAGGGCGTCTGGTGGTTCCAGTCGCCGACCGGAAAGCTTGAGTTCCTCAACACGGTCACGACCGTCGTCCCGTATCAGAAGGGCCGACGCGTGCTGGGGCCGCACTACGTCAGCCGCGACTGGGTTGGGCAGGTCACCGGCACGCTCCGCGAGGGCGACGTCGACGCCTGGGCCGTCCGCACGTTGGCCCGCGTCCGCGCTGCCGGCTTCAAGGGGCTCGGCGCGTGGTGCCATCCGGTCTTCCACGAAGGGCATCTGAATCCCGACACGCCGATCACGCGGGACCTCAACCTCTGGCAATGGACCGTCGGCCCGGCCAAGCGGCTGTACCACCCGGGCTTCGCCGTCGCCGTGGAGGATGCCGTCCGCGACCAGGTCACGCCGCTCCAGACGAGCAAGACGCTCGTCGGCTACTTCACCGACAATGAGCTCGACTGGTCGGATGACACCGCCGGCCCGGCCGCTTACTTCGACGGGCTGGCCCCGAGCGACCCGAACCGCCGGAAGGTCGTCGAAGCCATGCAACGCGTCTGGCCGACGATCGACGCCTTCAACGCCGACTGGAAGACGACGCTCGGCACGTGGGACGACCTCGACGCCTGGACGTATCTGCCGCACCCCGAAGGTGCGTATGAGAAGCTTTATCTCGACTTCGTCGAACAGCTGAGCCGCGACTACTTCGAGCTGACGAGTCGCCTAGTCCGCCAGTACGCCCCGAACCACCTCGTCCTCGGCGTTCGTTACAAAGGCTACATCATCCCTGAAGTCGTCCGCGGCCAGGCGGGGCAGACGGACGCGGTCAGCATCAACTACTACGTCGGCGACGCCCGGCTCGACCGGCAGCTCTTCGAGAGCCTGCACCGCGATTCCGGCGGTCAGCCGGTGATGATCGGCGAGTACAGCTTCCACGCCCTCGACGGCCGCAGCGGCAACCGCAACACCTTCGGCTTCGTCGCCCAAGTCCCCGACCAGCAGGCCCGCGCCGACGGATACAAGCTCATGACGGAGCGACTCGCCGCCGTGCCGTACATCGTCGGCGCCGACTGGTTTCAGTGGAACGACGAACCGCCGTCCGGCCGGACGAGCGACGGCGAGGATGTCAATTTCGGCGTCGTCGACGTCGACGACCACGAGTACGAAGGCCTCGTCGAAGCCGTCCGCGCGACGACGCCGGGCCTGAACGACCTACATGCAAAAAGCGGCGGGAACATTCTGAGCCCGTGGCGGCCGGACTACGTGCGACAGACGCCGTCGGGCATGCTGGCGCACCTGCCCAAGACGCCGCGCATCGACGGCAGCCTTCGCGAGTGGCGCAAGCTCGGCGAACGGTTCCAGCTGGCGATCCGCCGGAACGTAACGGTCGGTGCCGACCGCGTCGGTAAGGCGGAGCCGAAGGTGTTCGCCGGTTGGAGCGAAGAAGGGTTGTACGTCGCGGTCGAGGTGCCCGATGCCGATGTCCAGGCGGCGCGAGCCGATGGGCCATGGTGGACGCAGGATGCGGTCGAGATCTTCGTCAGCACCGCCCGCGACGCCGACGCGACCCGCCGCGGCTATACGGCCAACGACCACCAGTTCTTCTTCGTGCCCAACCCCTTCCCGCAGGCGGGCAACAGCGGCACGTGGGGCCAGTGGAGCCGCGACGGCGACCTGCTGAACGGCACGCACCAGATCCCTGCGACCGGCCTTGTCGATGCCGCCCGCGTTTTGCCGGGCCGGTACGTGACGGAGCTGTTCATCCCCACGGACCGCCTGCACGGCTTCGACCCCTCGGCCGGCTCGGCGATTCGATTCAACGTCAACGTCCGCGACTACCAGACGGCGACCGAGTTCTACTGGTCGGCCCCCAAGGAAGCCGGCAGCCAGTTCCGGCCGGTGACGTGGGGCATGCTCGAGCTCGCCGCGCCCGGCGAGGGAACGGGCGTAATCGAGGCCCCGGTCGAAACGGCCGACATCGACACGACGCCGGTGACCTACGGCAACTGAGAGAAGGTTCGACCTGCTGGCACGCCAATTGCAGATCTGCTGGCGTCCCGTTTCCCCAGAACCAGGAGATTCCCATGCTCAGCATTCAAGACGGCCAGTGCGGTGTTTGCATTCACTTCGGCGAAGACGAAGCCGATGACCAGCCGAAGCTCGTGCAGATTCGCACGACTAAAGAAGCTCCCGAAGACGTTGTCGAGCCCTGCGGCCACCCGGAAAATCGGCAACTCGACCTCAAGGTGACCCCTGTCAGCTCCTGCGCGGGTTTCGAACCTGCCGAGCAGACGCACTAACGGAGCTGTTTGAAAACGTAGCAGCGGCGGCTCGCCGCTGCCTCTGGATCTGGATCTAGATCTGGATGATTCTGCGAGAACGGACGGCAGCGGCGAGCCGCCGCTGCTACGACCCGAGTTCTCGAACGGCTCCTGACTAACTACCTCCAGGTTCGTCCGACGTTCTCGGCGACGAAGGCTCACGGGCTCCGGCGTAGGGCTCTCGTCATCCCGCAAAAGGGGACGAACCTGCGGACTTTGTTCGAGGCGTCCCCGGCCGCGGACGGCGTTGCTCGAGCCCACGCTGAACCGACCTCGCCTCGTCGTACATCGCCAGCATCGACGGCAGAACCACGTCCGTCGCGTACCGCTCCCGCACCATCGCCGCCGCGCTGTCACCCAAGCGGCGGTGACCGGAGGGATCCTGCAATGCCGCCGTCGCGGCGTCGGCGAGGGCGTTGGGATCGAAAAAGTCGAACAGCCGGCCCGTCTCGCCGTCCGTCACCACCTCGCGGACGGGCGACGTGTCGCTGCCGATGACGACCGCTCCGCAAGCCATCGCGTTGATCGTGCTCCAGCTCAGGACGAATGGCACCGTCAGATAGACGTGCGCGTCCGACGCCGCCAATGCCTCGGCCAGCACCGGCGGCGGCTGGCGGCCGACGAAGTGGACGCGGCTCCAGTCGCAGCCGGCCGCATCGTCCTGCTGCATTGCCCACGTCTTGAAACTGCCGCCCGGCACGTACTCGTCGTCGCCGCCGTACGCGACGCGGTCGGTGCCGAAGACGAGCGCGTGCGCGTCCGGCACCCGTTCCAGGACACGCCGCAATCCGCGGACAAAGAGGTCGAAGCCACGCATGGACTCGAAGCCGCGACTGCAGTAGGTTAAGATTCGCGTCTTCGCCGGCAATTCCACGCCCGCCAGCTTCCGCGCCGACCGCTGCTCTACCGGCGGACGCAGCGTGTTATCGCGCGGGTTCCAGACGTTCGTGTCGACGCCGTCGAAAATCACGCGCAGCCGGTCGGCGTACGCCACGGGGAAACGGGATCGCTGGAACTGCGTTGGGCAGTACCCGGCCTGGCAGTTCTCCAGGTCGAGCAGGATCATCGCGTTACGACACCGGCTCCGCAGGAACTTCGCCACGCCCGGCGTCCACGGCAGATCCTGCCGGAACGTCATGTCGCTGTCCGGGCCGTACGGGTGGTAGAAGAACTCGAAGAGGTTCACGACCGGGACTGCCGGGAAGAGCTCGCGGAGTAGGTGCGTGCTGCCGAAGCCGCTGTGCCCGACGATGAGATCCGGCTCGATCTCCGGCCTTTGCAGAAGAGCGCGAAAGACGCCCTCGGCATTGGCGACCGCGTTCTCGAAGGTGCGGCTGAGAAAGTGCGTCTGGCGTGTCGCACCGCCGACCGGCTTGTACGCGATCTTCTCGAGCGTGCCGCCCGAGTCGAAGCGGTGCCGACCGGCGGGCGTGTTGCTGACGAAGGTGCACCGCCAGCCGCGTTGCTCGGCGAGATGGGCGGCGACGTGGCCGAATTGTGCCGGGTAGTTGGGGTGGACGTAAAGGACGTGCATGGCGTGCCGGCGGCTGCGGATCATGCACAGGCGGAGCCGAATGACAACTGCTCGACGGGCTTCGTACCCTCTCGCTCGACGAGGTTTGTCGGACCATCAATATCGGACGCGTCGACAAAGTGCACGAGAGGTGGGTTCCTGCCGCACGGGTGGTGAGGATGTCGTAGGTTCCGACGGCACCGCCTATGCCGGCCGCCGAGTCGCGTCTACCCGCGAATCGGTCGCAGTCACTGCAATGAGTTCCCGCCGGCAGGCGCTGCGGGAGTACCTACCGATGAACGAATTGAAGGCCAAAGACGTCCTGACAACCGGCGAAGTCGCCAAGATCTGCAACGTTGCCCCGCGCACCGTCAGCAAGTGGTTCGACTCGGGCCAGCTGAAGGGCTACCGCATCCCCGGCAGCAAGGATCGCCGCATCCCGCTCAACGGACTCGTCCGCTTCATGAAAGAGCACGGCATCCCGCTCGGCGGGCTCAAGACGGGCAACACACGTGTGCTCATCCTCGACGCCGAACGAGACGTCACGGATGTTCTTGAGAAGATTCTCGAAGACGAAGCACGCTACGAAGTTGAAATTGTCGAGAACGCGTTCGCTGCCGGCGTCCTGGCGGCTCGCATGAGGCCGCACGTGATGTTCATCGACGTTCGGCTGCCGGACGTCGACGCAATGCAGGTTGTCGAAACGGTCCGCGGTACGCCGGATCTACAGTTGACGAAGCTGATCGCGTTGAGTGGCGACGAGCAATCAGATGCCGCACTCGCTCGTCGCGGTTTCGACGCGTTTCTGACGAAACCCTTCCACGTCCGCCGCGTCATCGACGCCGTCGAGCAGCTGACCCGCGGCAGCATGTGAGGCATCACACCAGACTGTGGATGCAATGTAGCCGCGGGTTGGGGCCCGCGGCTTTTACTGGTAATTCCCGAGCAATCGAGAACCGGAGCGAACACTTTCCAAACGAAGCGGCTGGAACTAATCCTGCTCCACAACCGGTGGCAGTAGACGGCTGAACCGCTCGATCATCTCGTCGGCCTCGGCCTGCACGTTCTTTTCGTCTTGCTCAATTGCCGACAGCTCCCGCTGAAGCTTCTCCCGTTGGCGGCGAAGGTTCTCACGGCGGACCTTGAGCCCGGCCCGAACATACTCCGTCGCCGCCTCGACAGCGACTTGGCGGGCAGTCGCCGTGGCCTCGTCCGTGCCGCTCCGTTCCGTCCGCCGCAGGGCCATGACCGCGCCGAGCACGGCATCTTCCTTCTCGTAGAGGTCCAGAAGGATCGGATAGTCGCCCGCCTCGTCGGACTTCTTGCGGAGCAGTCTGCCGACGCGGGACCAGACGCGGGCGCGGGAGCGGGCAAGCGCCCGCGGGTTCGCTCCCTCGCCGATCCGAGCTTCCATCCGGCGGACGATCCGAAGGCGATTGGGCGAGTGTGCTTCCATGAAACGCACCGCGTCCCGCCATTCCTGCTCGCTTGGAGCGGCGGGGCGACGCGGCCGATCCCCTCGCTCGGGCCGATCCTGCGGCTGCACCGCCGTCGCGACGCCGGCCAGCGGCGAGAGGCAAAACAGGCTGACGATGAGCAGGCGAAGAAGCATCGGCATCAGGATCTAAACGTCATCGATCGCGAATTCAACCGTCCGTGGCTTCAACCGTCGGCAGGCACGTCCCGCAGCCACGCGTCGAGGTCGTCCAGCGGGTTCACCGTCGCCTCGTCGCCCTCGACGTCGAACATCTCGTCCTGCATCGCCATCGGCGAGAAGAGGGCATCGTACACCTCGGCATCTGGAATCACCGGCTCGCTCGCCTCCTGCTCCGCGGATGCCGTCTCCGCCGGTCCGTCGGCCGAGGCGACGAAGGTTTCGTCCTGCAGCACCGTCAGCAGCGAGAGGCCCAACACCAACGCGGCCGCTGCCCCGAGCGGCCACTTCGCATACCGCCAAACCGGCGACGCCGCGTCCGACTCGCGCGCCGGCCGAATACGACCCGCAACGACCGGCCGCTCCGCGAACGCCCGCACGGCCTCCACCGCCGTCGCTTCGGCACGCTTGACCGTCGCGGCATCGACCCGGCTCGACTCATCCTGCATCGCCGCCTCGACCGCGGCGAGGTCGTCCCGCAACGCGGCGACCCGCGGATCGTCCGCCGCCGCCGGCCGCTCGCCGGCGGCGGCGAGCAGGTGCGCAAGTGCGTCGGATTCGGGCTCGTGAGGTTCGGGAGGCATCGCGTGGGTCTTCTCCTTTACGAACGACGCGGGGCGGAATCTATTGCGTTCCCCATTCCGACGACATCGGCATCTTCCAACGCCGCACGCAGCTTCTTGACTGCCTTGTGCATTCGGCCCAGTGCCGTGTTCAACGGACAGCCTTCACATTCGGCTATTTCCGCGAACTTCAGGCCGCCGTAGAACCGGAGCTCGACCACGCGCCGCTGCGCATCCGGCAGGCGAGCGACGGCCGCACGAACCCGCGCCTTGCCGACTTCGGCGTCGAGGTGCGACAGGTCCGCCGGATCCGGCGTCGGCGTCGGGCTTTGCGTCGGATCGCGGGCAATTCGGTCGTGCCGTGCCCGCTCGCGGGCGATGCGGCGGAAGCTGTCCGTCGACTTGTTGGTCGCGATGCGGAAGATCCACGCCCGGAAGCCCGCTCCGCCGCGTGGGTCGAACCGCTCGATGTGCTCCAACGCCGAGAGCCAGGTTTGTTGATGCAGCTCCTCAGCCGCGTGCACGCTGCCGGCGATCCGGCGGAGGTACGACAGCAGCGACCGGGAGTGGCGACGGACCAGCTGCTCGCCCGCTGCGGCGTCGCCGGCAACGAGCTGTTGCACGAGCACCGCGTCGTCCGGCTCCGGCTGCTCCGCAGGCTTGGCTTGAGCGGCAGTCGCGGGCGCGGCCAGGGACAAGGCGGACACCTCCGGTGCGAACGCTGCGGCGGCAGGACTATTCCGCCACGGCGACGGAACCGGCCGCACGTAAGGTCGTTCGGGGGCGGTCGTCCACGTGCCGCGTCAGTTGCTCGGGCCGCCGATGGTGTCCAGCAGTTGCTCGAGATCGACCGGCTTGGCGAAGTAGTCGACGCCGGCCGGCCGCTCCAGGACGTCGCGGAGCACATTGCGGTCGTACTCGCCGCTGACCGCAATGACACGTCGCGGCCGACGGTCCAGCGGCAAGCGGCCGGCGTGGGCGATCAGCTCGAACCCGTCGGGCCCGTGCGGCATATGCAGGTCGGTCAGCAGGACGTCGTAGCTCTTCTGCAGCAGAAGCCGCAGACCGTCGCTGCCGTCGTCGGCGGTCGTCACGTCCGCCCCGGCCCGCCGGAGCAGGCGGGCCATCGCAATCCGCTGCGCCGGGTCGTCCACGAGCAAAATCTTCATGACGTCCTTGTGACAAACAGCCGGTTCTGACGCCCGCCGCGTAGCGGGACACCGTCGATCCTACGCAACACCCGGCTGCTGCGGCACCTAATCGGCCGGGGTCAGGGCTTGTCGACCTCGATCAGGTAATCCCGCCAGACGCCGTCCGTTCCCAGGACTTCCGCAGGCCGAAAGCTCGCCTTGTACTCCATCGCGGGACAGCCTTCGACCCAGAAGCCGAGGTAGTAGAAGGGCAAGCGATGCCGACGGCAGTGGTCGAGCTCGGCAAGGATGCCGAACGTGCCGACGCCACGCCTCATTTGGTCGGGGTCGTAGTAGAAGTAGACGCTCGACAGTGCCTGCGGTGCCGCGTCGCAGATGCCGACGGCGACGAGTTGCCCGGCGTCGTCGCGGTAGCTGAATTCGATCGTTCGCGTCGGCGTGTCGTAGAGGAAGTCGACGAAGCTCGGCCAATCGAGGTGCTGCGTCTCGCCATGCCGCCGCGTCTGGTAGCGGCAGTAGAGCTCGAACTTCTCCGGTGTCGGTTGCAGATCGGTGACCTCGACCCGCAGATCCGCATTGCGTCGCCGGCAGCGTCGCAGGCTTTTGGACTCGACGACTTCGCTCGCCCGCAGGCGGATCGGCCGACACGCGCGACAGCCGCGGCAGGCCGGTTGATAGACGATGCGGCCGCTGCGGCGAAAGCCGCTGTCCATCAACTCGTGATACAGATCTTCGCCGAGATTCGTCGCCAGGAATGCCCGGTCCGTCGCCGTTCGGCCGGGCAGGTAGGGGCACGGGTGCGGCCCGAGCGTCGTCAGCGGAATCCGCCGCGGCGGCGGTAGGGCGGGCCAGTGGCTGAACCGCTGCGTCGCGTCCGTGCGTTCGTGTACCAGGGGCTTCATTCGTCGTTCAGGTCGAGGAACTACCGGCCCGGACTCCTTCCGTGGCCGCGGACGAAGCTAACGATCCCTCGCTGCGAGACGCGAGAGAAATCACCGGGCTGCCGCACATTTCCGCGGAAACTTCTCCGGCACAAGCATCACAGCGCGTACGGCTTCCCCAGCACGCGCGAGCAGACGCCGGCGGCCTTATCCTGTGGGAGATGTCGCTTTGCCTCACCATTCGCCACGCGTCGCCGCTCTTGCTGGCCCTGCCGCTGCTGGGTTGCAGCAGCAGTTCCCCCTTGCCAAAGCCGCCCGAGCCCGTCGCCGCGCCGCAGCTGGCGTACGACGAGGCCCAGCAGATTCGGCGGTGGCCGCGAACCGAAGTCCGCTACGCCTCGGACGATGTCCGCGCCGGCCGGGACGTTTTCCCGCTCGAGTACCAGCCGGGCGGCGAAGAGGCGGATGCAGAAAGCAACCGGGGCTCGCCGCAGTTCGACCGCGGCCGTCGCGGGTCGCTGGCCCGCGTGTTTGAGCCGCTCTCCTTCCTCGGCAACGCGATCCTGCTGCCGTACAACCTGCTCGTCGGCGAGCGGGGCGAGACGTACGAGGGCCTGCGGCTCGCCCCGACCTACCACGCCGTCCCACCGCTGCCGCCGCGGGACGTGGCGGAGGAGTCGGACCAGGAGACGCCGGTCCGTGTCATCTCGCTGCCACCCGCACCGCGGCC
>CAYQCT010000012.1:0-891 GCA_964416015.1 uncultured Tepidisphaerales bacterium | reverse complement strand
CGCGGCCGGTGATGGTGCCGACGACGCGGCCCCTCCCGAGCACGCTGCCGACGACGCGGCGGACAACAACCCGTCCCTGACACGACTTGCACTTGACGCGCGGGCGGCCGCGCTGCTACGGGTAGACGATGGAAGCCTCCGCCCAGCCGTACAACCCCTTCGCGAAGGTCGGCGACAACGCCATCACGTTTGACGACGTCCTGCTGATCCCGCGGCGGAGTGACTTCGCGCCCAGCGAAGCCGATCTGACCACGCGACTCACGCGACGCATCACGCTCAACGTGCCGCTGCTGTCGGCGCCAATGGACACGGTCACCGAGTCCGCCCTCGCGATCGCCCTTGCCCAGGAAGGCGGCCTCGGCATCGTCCACAAGAACCTCTCGGCCGAGCAGCAGGCCCGCGAGGTCGAGAAGGTCAAGCGCAGCGAGAACGGCGTCATCCTCGACCCCGTCACGCTCAGCCCCGCCGACAGCATCGGCGAGGCGCGGCGGGTCATGCGCGAGTACAACGTCAGCGGGATCCCCATCGTCGACGCCCCGACCGACGCCGCCGAGGGTGAGGTGAATCGAGACGCGGCCACGCTGCTGGGCATTCTGACACGACGCGACCTCAAGTGGCAGGACAACGACGCCCGCCGCGTCGGCGACGTGATGACGCGGGAGAATCTCGTCACCGCCGCCCCCGACACCGGCTTGGCCGACGCGAGCCGGATCCTGCACGAGGCGAAGGTCGAAAAGCTCCTGCTCGTCGACGACCAGCGGCGACTGGCCGGCCTCATCACGATGCGCGACGTCGACAAGCTGCACCAGTCGCCGCACGCCTGTAAGGACGCTCGCGGCCGACTCCGCGTTGGGGCGGCGGTCGGCGTCGGGCAGATGGAACGCATCGCCC
>CAYQCT010000011.1:14874-37885 GCA_964416015.1 uncultured Tepidisphaerales bacterium | reverse complement strand
CATGAGCGATCCGCGACTCCAGAATACCCCCAAGGGGAGTCGAACCCCTGTTTCCGCCGTGAGAGGGCGGCGTCCTAGGCCACTAGACGATGGGGGCGTCGGGCCGGGCGGACAGTCTAGGCCGTCATTCGCCTGGCATTCCACCGCCGGGCCGCGTCGCCGGCGGCAGCGGGACGACGCGGACCGGGTCGTGCTGGCTCACCACCAGCCGCGTCAGGCCGGCCCCGAGCTCGATCGTCGCCGCTTCGCTCGCCCGCATCGGCACCGCGGCCATCTCCGCCAGCGTCGGGCGACCTGAAAATACCCGCAGCACTGGCAAACCCTGCGGCGTGAACGTCCCGCGACGTGGACCGAGCCGGATGACGTCGTTCGGCGCGAGCACGACCGACGGCAGGTTGGCCGGATCGCTGCCGTCCGGCGAGACGGGCGCGACCACGGCGAACGATCCCGGCGAACGCCAACCGGTCTCGACCGGTGGGCCGCTCTTGTGCATCCACAGCGTCACGTCGCCGTCCGACGCATTGGCGACGTCGACCGTCACCGTCGCGACGCGGCCGCTGTAACAGCCGACGAGCAGGCCCAGCATCGGCAGCATCCAGGCGAGTCGCAGCATGCCGCGACTCTACCGCACGCCCGGCCGCCGCAGCGAACAGGCGACGCCGGCAACGTCGAAGCCCAGCCCGTCCCGATCAAACGGCCACGGCTCGACCTCGAAGACGTCCTGCCCCATCGGCCGCAGAATTGCCGCATTCCGCGGCCGATCGTCGTAGATCGGCAGCGGCAGTCTCGACCGCACCGGTCGGCCGCGGCAGAGGGTGAGGCTGAGCAGGTCGACGAAACGGAGCAGCATGAAGTCCGCCGCCAACCGTTTCTCCGCCGGCCGATCCGCGGCGTCGCCGACGGCCAGTCCGTCGTCGGTCGCGAGGTCCGTGCCGAGGCCGCAAGCGATACGCAGTTCGTCCCGCCGCTCGGCCTCGTCGGCGAGGAAGCTGGCGAGCCGCAGCCGATCGTCCGGCTCGAGCGTCGCCGATTCTGGCAGCGGGCGGTCGGGCGGCGGTTGCGTGACGTGGATGCTGACGAGCAGGCCCGCGTACGGATCGACGGCCGCCGTCCGGGTCACGCTCGCGACGTCGATCGCCAGCCGCGTCGCGAGGGAATCGCCTGGTGCGGGCGTGACTCGTAGGCCGTCCTCGTGGTGCAGCGCGGCTAGGCGAACCGCCGTCCGATCCGGCGGCGGCGTGACGGCGTCGTTGCCGAATCGGTCGACCAGATCGGCGGCGAGCCTTGCGTGAACCGCTTGGGAGACCTGCCGTTTGTCGCCGACCTGCCGGCGGATCATGCGGCGAGCGTAGAGCCGGCCGACTGTCGGCGGGCGTGCGTGTCTGCCGATGTTGGACGGATGGTCCTGTCCCTGCTCCTGGCAGCCGTCGGCGGCGCGGCGGGCGCGGCGGCACGCTTCGGTCTCTCGACTGCGGTCGGCGAGCTGGCGGGCAAGGCGTGGGTGCCGGTCGCGACGCTGGCGGTGAACGTCGCCGGTTGTCTGCTGCTCGGCTACGTCGCCGGCCGGCACGAAGCGGGCCTCGGCGGCTTGCTGGCGAATCGGCCGCTCGTCGCCGCGGGCTTCTGCGGCGGCCTGACGACCTTCAGCACGTTCGGCCTCGAAGTCGTCGAAGAACTCGACCGCCGCCCGCTCGTCGCGGTGACGATCGTCGCGGCGCACCTCGTCCTGGGCCTGCTCGCGATCGGAATTGGGCAAAAGCTTTCCTAGACGATCTATGGCCGCGGCTGAGGAGAGCGGGTTGCGCGTCCGGTTCGCCTCGGCCTGCCGAATCTCTTGGCGGCGGGTCGCAGCCCGGGCCAACGATGTGGCCGTGCAGGTTGCGTACGAGTCGCACATCCCAACGGCAGAGCGGGCCGGCCCGAGCGGGCTGGCGGTGATCGGCTGGGCGGTCTTCGTCGCCTGCTCTTGGACGTGGGTCATCGGCATGTTCCTGCCGGTCCTGCTCGTCCGCGACTTCGGGCCGATCGGGTGGTTGTTGTTTGCGATTCCCAACATCGTCGGCGCGGTGCTGGTCGGCTTCTGGACGCGGACGCCTCGCGATTCGGCCGCGTACACCGTCCGCCACCTGCGGGCCGTCGCCGTCTTCACCAGCGTCACGCTCGTCCTGCAATGCTTCACGCTCGCCTGGCTCGCGACCGCCGCCGGTGGGGCGTTGCTCGGCGTCCTGCTCGGCACGATGGGCGTCGTCGCGGCGGCGATCGGCAGGTTCGTGCCGCTGGCGACGCAGCCGGTCTGGGCGGGCGTCGCATTCGCCGCCTCCATCACGACGGGCCTGCTCGTGCTGGCGAGTCCGGGCGACTGGCGGCCGATCCCGGAGGCGGTGCCGGTCGAGCCGTGGGCGCTGGTCGGATTGGCCGCGGTCTGCACGCTCGGCTTCCTGACCTGCCCGCACCTCGACGTCACGCTCCAGGCCGCCCGGCAGGCGGCGGGACGGCGGGCGAAGCTCGTCTTTGTCCTCGGATTCGGCGTCCTGTTCCCCATCCTGATCGCGCTCACGCCGACGTACGCCGAGTTCCTTCGCGGCCTCATGCGTGGCAGTCAAAGCCCGTTCACGCTCGTCCTGCTCAGCCACTTCGCGGCGCAGGTCGTCTTCACGAACGCCGCGCACACGTCGGCGCTCGACCGGCTCGCCGACGCGCTCGGTCCGGAGCACGCTGTCATTCGGCCGACCGGTGGTTGGTGGGTCAGCCTCGCCTGCGTCGCCGGCCTCGGCTTCGTCTGCGGCCGACTCAGCACCGGCGGCTTCGAGAGCTTCTGGCGGTACGAACCGGGCGAACTCGTCTACCGCGGCCTGCTCGGCTTCTATGGCCTGGCGTTCCCGGCGTACGTCCTGATCCGCGGCGTCGGTGGCGGCATGAAGCTCGTCGGGCTGGCCGTCCTGCTCGGCATCGCGCCGCTCGTGGCCGCGTACTTCTTCGGACAGATGGCCTGGGCGAGTCTCGGCGTCGCGGCGGTCGTCGCCGTCACTGCGGTCGCGGCCTTCACGACCAGGCGGTCACCAGCGACACGACCAGCATGACGAGGCCAACGGCGCTCTTGAGAATCACGCCCCAAAGCCGGCCCTTAAACGCGCCCCAGCCGACGCGGCCGAGTCGTCGATAGAACAGGCGGCCGTCCTCGTCGTCCGGCTCGTAGCTTGCCTCGAGCAACGCCGCGCCGACGAAGCTGCCGACGCAGGCGCCCAGAATCGCGTTCAACACCGGCACGAATGGCACCGCAATCGCCCCGATGATCCCGCCTGCCACACCGCCGACGATGGCTCCGATCGTGCTCCGCATCCGCCCGCCGGCCGCCTTGCTGCCCGCGGCTCCGGCAAGAAACTCGAGCAGTTCCGCAAACAACGCCAGCGACAGCATCGCCAACGCACTCGGCCACCCGGCGAGCTGATGATCCCGATCCAGCCACGCGAACAACGCGTGGCCCGCGACCATCAACCACAACCCCGGCAGGCCGACGAGGTTCAACGCGAGGCCCGCCAAGAGCGTCGTCGCGAGGCAGGCGTAGAGGAACCAGTCCATCGGCAGCCGGTCAGCGTAGCCGAAGCCGGACGAAGTTCACGAGGCCGGCGCGGCCGTCGGACGCTGGCGTGGCATCGATCGCGTCGTCCGCAAGCTTCGCCGATTGGCAAAGGCGGCCCAGAGCTCGCGGATCTCGGCGTCGACTTCCTCCGTCGATGCGTAGCGACCGACGGCAGCGCGGAGCTCGCGGGCGAGCAGCCGCTTGGCGGTGACGAGCAGGTTCGAGACGGCGGTCGGCGTGATTTGCAAACGACCGGCGAGCTCGGCGTTGCCCGGCGGCGGAAGGCCGTCGAGGGCGGGCAGGACGAGGCGTTGTTCGAGGACGAGCCAGACGTCGCCGCGTCGCGTCCGCCGGCAGTACGCCGCCGCCGACGCGACTGCTGCCCGCACCGTCTGCTCCGCCCACGCCCGCTCCGTTGCCCGACAAACCCGCTCGGCATCGGGACACGGCAACGCCTCGACCGCCGCCGGCCCGACCGCTTTCACCGTCAGCCGCGCCTGTCGTGTCCGCCGATACTGATCGACTACCTGCCGATCGAGGGCGACCAGCAGCAGCGTGCGAAACCGCCCACGTCCGCGATCCGCCCGCGCCGCAAGACACCCGGCGACGACGCGATCGGCGACGAACGCTTGCAACATCTCCTCCGCCGCCTCCGGCCGCAGGCCGTGACGACGTCGCAGGTACGCCAGCAGCGGGTCGCGGTACAGCGTCACGAGTTCGCCAAGCGACCGCCGCGACCGCGTCTCACGGCGAACTGCTGCCCGCGTGGGTGTCAAAGGTGCCGGCGTGTCCGGCGACGCGGCGCGGTTGACCAGCGTCCACGGCGTCGCCGGGAACGCTCCGCTCACGCAAGGAGTTGCCGTACGCGTCATGACGCCTCCGCGAGGAGGTCCTCGAGTCGCGCGATGCGCTGGTCGAGTCGGCGGACCCAGGAGGCTTCGCGATGCAACGCCGCCATGTCGCGTGCCAATCGCGCGGCCACGACGGCGTCGGCCGGCCGGTCGACCGTCTCGAGCAGGCGGCTCGTCAACACGTACCAACTTCGACCCGCGCCAGGATGAATGCTGCTCGCGCGAATCATCTCGGCGACGGCATCCAATTCAAGTCGATCTTCGGCCAAAGCAACGGCGTCGAATGGTCCAAGTTGATCAATGTGCTGACCACGCCAGATGATGTACCGCATCACTTCCGCGGCGGCCATCGCGTCGCCCCGGCCGTAGCCGCGGATCGCGTCATCGAGCTGATGTCGATGCGCCCGATCGGCCTCGGCGAAGTCGCCGCGACGGGCCATCATGCGGCTGTAGACGAGCGCGTTCCAGCCACGGACGTCGAGCGGCCGATCGTCCGGATCGGGCAGCTGCTGCGTCGGGTCATGGGCCTCCTCGTCACGAAGCATCGACCGCCGCATCATCGTCGCCCGCTCGTCCGCGGTGAAACCGGTCGCCTCGGCGAGGACGTCCTGGCCCCACTGCAGCAGCGTCAGCTCGTACGCCGGCGCGTCTGTCCGGCCCGTTTCTTCGGCGAGTTCCGCCAGTTCTTGCGAGATCGCGGCGCGGCGACGCAGCAGGGTTGCTTCCGTCTCACCCGCCGCCATGGTCCAGCCGAGCGGCCGGACGGCTTCGGCGAATTGCTGGTAGCTGATGCTCGTGCTCCGCCGCGCCGCCGCATCGGCGCGAACCCGCCAGGCGTAGAGGCGGTCGCGTCGCACCTCGAGCTGCGCCGCGGTCGGCTCGTACTTCCGCGTGCGGAACGCAAGCCACATCGCCGCCCGGCCGTGCAACGCCGACGCCAGTGCGCCGTCGCGATCAAGCCGATCGGCGGCGTCCATTGCTCGCTCCCACGCGGCAAATGCCGCGGCGTCGTCCCCGTTGCCATAGTGATGTTCGGCCATGGCGAAGGCGGCCCGATGCACCGTGGCGTGCGTCGCCGGGTAATTGAGCAACGCGTCGTCGAACAGGTCTTCGATCGTCGCGACGCCATCGATCTGGCCGGACTCGAGGCGGAGCCGTTCGACCGCTAGTCGCGCCGCCAGGACCGTCGGGTGCGCCGCCGGCAGCGCACGTGCCACGCGGTCGTGCCACGCTCGGGCATCTTCGGCGGCGGCGTGAAAGTCCTGGATCTGTCGACGCAGGTCCGATCGCCGGGCGAGGATGCGGTCGGTCGACGCGGCCGGCAGGACGTCGGGATACGCCTCGGCGAGCGACGACGCCTCGGCCCAAAGCCGCTCGGCCTCGGCGACGACCCCGCACCGCGC
Source organism: uncultured Tepidisphaerales bacterium (assembly GCA_964416015.1). GTDB lineage: Bacteria > Planctomycetota > Phycisphaerae > Tepidisphaerales > Tepidisphaeraceae > JBCDKH01. Next base: position 32,051 of record CAYQCT010000011.1, on the reverse strand, counting down.
GTGCGTCGCCGCCAACGCGAACAGAGATTCGAACCGCGCCCGCACCGCCGCGTCACTCTCGGGCAGTGCGACCGCCGCTGCTAGCGCACGTTCGGCATGGCCGCGGGCGCGGAGCGTGTTGTGATAGTGGTGCCGATCCTGCTCGCGAAGCGCCGCCAACGCGGACAAAGCGCGAAGACGTACGGCGAGTGGATCGTTCTCGCCCAGCCGCGTCTCGGCCTCGGCGGCGGCGGCGGTCGCTTCGTCGTCGGCCTCGATGCTCTCGAGCAGGTCGAGCATCACCAGCACCCGTCGCCGCCGCAGGTCGAGCCGGTCTCGCGGATCCTCGACCGCCGCCAAGGCTACGTCGTACGCCCGCTTCGCCCGTCGCGGCAGAAGCCGGGCGGCGTAGGCGTCGCCTAGGGACGAACCCAACTGCACCCGCGCCTGCGGCGAAAGTCCGGCCAGACGCTCGATCAGCAGCCGACCGCCCGCGTCGAGCAGGGCATCACCGTGGTCGGTGGATTCGGCCCGGTGCGCGTACGGATCGGTCGATGCGATCAACCCGAGCGCCACGTCGGCCGCCGCCTCGCTCTGGGCCAAGCGTTCTTCGGCCAATGCCGCCGCTCGGGCCGATCGTTCGCCGGCGGTCGCCCGCACGGCCTGCCACGTCGTCGCCGCCGCACCACCGGCGACGGCAAGGCCCACGGCGAGGAACGCAGACGCCGCGGCGCGATGTCGTGTCGCCCAGCGCCGCGCCCGTCGCAACCGGCTCGGCCCGCTCGCGCGGATGCCGCCGCCGGTCAAGGCGGCTTCGAGGTCTTCGGCCAACGACGCCGCCGATCGGTAGCGTTCGCTCGGGTTTAACGCGATCGCCTTCGCCACGACCCAATCGAGTTCCCCGCGCAGCCGCCGGGAGAGCGAGGCGGCCGAGGCTCGCCCACGCAGCTTCGCCGCCTCGTCCGTCGCCCGCGTCGACGGTACGGCCGCCGGCTCGCCACGCTGCATCGCCGCGCCGATCGCCAGCCAACCCGACTCGTCCGCCGCGTCCTTGTGTTCGCCGTACGGCAGCCGGCCGCAGAGCAACTCGTACAGGACGACGCCGAGCGAGTAGACGTCGCTGCGTACGTCGCCGCGTGTCGTCGGGCCGAGCACGCCGAGCTGTTCGGGCGCGGCGTACAGCGGCGTGCCGACGGGTGAGCCGGGCATCGTCAGGTCCGGCCGCTGCGACGTCGGCGTGACGAGCGAGGCGATGCCGAAGTCGATCACCTTCGCCGTCGGCCCACGCAGTCCGCCGCTCGTCACGTCCGGCGTCGGCGGCGCGACGAGCAGGTTCCCCGGCTTCAGGTCGCGGTGCAGGACGCCGCGAAAGTGCGCATGCTGCACGGCATGACAAACGTCGATGACGAGGCGGACGCGTTGCTCGATGCTGAGCCGGCGCTCGTCGCAGTAAGGCGTGATCGGCGGGCCGTCGACGAACTCGAGGACGAAGTACGGCCACCCGCCGCCGCCGACCTGGTGGCTGCCGGCGTCGAGGAGCTTGGCGATGCCGGGGTGATCCAGGTCGGCCAACGCCTGACGTTCAAGGTCGAAGCGTGCACGACCCGCGCTGCCGCCGGCGTCCCAGGCCGGGCCGTCGACGACCGCCGGTCGGGCAAGCTTGATCGCGACGCGGCGGCGGACCGGGTGCTCCTGCTCCGCAAGGTAGACGCAGCCCATCCCACCACTGCCGAGCCGGCCGACGAGGCGGTATGGGCCGATCCACGCGCCTTCTTCCCGCACACGATCACCTTCGTCGGCGAACAGATCCTCGGCCGCTGCGTCCTCCGGCAGAAGGTCATCGACGAAGATGTCCGGCTCGGTTGCTGCACCCACGACGGCTCCTCACGCGACGCGGCTGCGACATGCTGCCACGTCCATGAGACGATACCGAACGGCCGTCGGTTCGGCTACAGCGTCAGGCTCCGATTCAGTCGGCTCAGCAGGTCGATCAGGTCCGGCGTGTCGAGGACGCCGTCGCCGTTGATGTCGTAGCCGGTGTCGAAAAGCGGGTCGCCCGTGCGGCTGCCCAGGGCGGCGAGCAGTCCGGTCCGTTCGGCTTCGGTCACGCTGCCGTTGCCGTCGAGGTCGCCGGCGAGGCGGTGGAAGCGGAGCGTCTGCGCCGTGCCACGATTGCCGCGGACGACGAGTTCGTAGACGCCGTCCGGCAGGCTGCCGTGCTCGGCGTCGTTGGTGCCGACGCGGGCGTTGCCGAAGTCGATCAGCCACCGCACGCCGTCGCCGTCGAGGTCGGTCCAGACAAGTCCGGTCGCGAGCTGGTCGAGGACGCGGTCCATGCCGTCGCGGACACGCCGCAGGACGAAGTCACCTGCGGCCGGCGAACGCGGCTGGTCGAAGGTGACGACGGCCGCCTTGACGAGGCTCCGCTGTTGCGAACTCGTGCCGGCGACGTCGGCGAGCGCGACGCTCGTCACCGCGGCCGAGGCGGGAACGACGGTGAACGTGCGGACGAACGCGCCGCCGGCAAGGGCGTTGCCGGCCGGGTCGCGAAGGCTGCCGGACGGGTTGAGGGTCAGGCGGTAGTCGCCCAGCCGCAACGCGGCTCCGTCGGCCGTCGAGAGGGTGACTTGCGTTGTTGCGGCGTCGTACGAGGCGGCAAGCGGAATCACGATGTCGTCGGCGAGGCGGACGAGCACGTAGTTTGCCGCAGCACCGGCGTCGGCGGTGTTGAGCGTTTCGCTGAACGTCAGCGTGAACGTCGCGAAGTCCGGCAACGTCACGTCGCCGCCGGCCAGGATCGCGGCCGGGTTGCTGGCGGTGACGGTCGGAGCCGTCGTATCGCCGGTGGTGCCGATGAACTCGAAGGCGCCGATGTCCGCCACGCCGCCGGGACCGTCGACGACGCCGGTGTCGTCGCGTCGCTCGATGCCGCGGGCGTCAGTGTTCGGGGCGAAGGTCGCGTCGCCGCGGTCGATGGCAGCGCTGCCGGCGGCGAGCTGGAAGTTGTCGTCGCGTCCGCCGTCGGCCGACTCAACGAAGCTGTAGCCGAGCACGTCGTCGGCCCCGTCGACATCGACGAAGTCCGCCGCGGCTTCCACGGAATTGCCGCCGTTGCCGGTGAGCGTGACGAAGTCGGCGAGCGTCGTCGCGTCGGTGCCGAACCACTCGCCGACGCTGCCGTTGGGGCCGAGGTCGTAGAGGTTGAAGTCGGTCAGGATCTGGTCGGTCGAGCCGCTGCCGCCGGGAGTGAAGAGGTCGAAGGTGATCGCCTGGCCGTTGTCGACCTTGAGGATGTTGTTGCGGATCTGCAGCGTCTCGCCGTTCTGCCAAAACGGAAGCTCCACCTCGCCGATCTGCAGCGCCGTGCCGGTCGGCTGCCAAAGGGTGTTGTTGAAGATGTTGACGTCGCGTTGCAAGTCGGCGTTGAGCTCGCCGAACCGCGCGGCCACGTCAGCGTTGCCGTACGCGAGGTTGTTGGTGAAGTTGCCGCGGAAGCGGCTGACGTCGAAGCCGGTCGTGTTCGAGTAGGCGGTGTTGCCGTCGACGCGGAGGCGGTCGGTTGAGTCGATTTCGAAGCCGGCCTCGTCGTTGGCGTAGGCCGTGTTGTAACGGAGCCACGCGTTGAGGTCGCCGCCGGTGTGGTCGAAGCCGACGCGGTTCAGTCCGGCGCGGTTGCCGGCGACGTCGTAGAGCCGGTTGGTGCTGGCGAAGCCGGAGAAGCCGACGTCGTTGCCCGTGGCGACGTTGTCGAAGACCTGGGCGACGTTCTGATACCGCACGCCGATGCCGCCGTTGTCGCGGAGGACGTTCCCGGCGACGGTCTGCTCGCTGGCGAAGGTGATGCCGCTCGAGCCGACGATATCGATGCCGTTCTCGACGCTCCGCTCGATGACGTTGTTGCGGATGTCGAAGGCGTTGCCGAAGACTTCGAGGCCGTGTCCGCGGTTGTCGGTGAAGGTGCTGTTGCGGAGGACGAAGTCGGTCGGGATCGGGTCGCCGGTGCGGTCGCGGTCGACGAGCACGCCGCCCTCGATGTGGCCGTCGACGGAGATGCCGTCGACGGTGAAGCCGGAGGCCCGCAGGATCGCCGCGTACTCCGTGTTGTCGTCGAGGCCGGTCACGAACCGGCCGCCATCGAACTGCGTGTTTCTCAATGTGCCTCCGTTGCTGTCCTGATCGACGAGCAGGCCGGCGAGCGTGTTGGCGTAGAAGCGGCCGCCTTCGATCGTCCAGTTGCGACTGGCATCGTTGTTCCGCGACATCGCCACGCCGAGGTGGCCGCCGGTGACGTGCAAGTTGCGGAGCGTGACATCGTCGGCCCCGTCGAACTCGATCGTCCAAGCCGTCGCGACATCTCGCTGGTTGCGGTCGAGGATCGTCGGCGCGAAGTTGCCGCCCGTCGTGCCGCCGTCGTCGTTGCGGCCGGGCTCGGGCTCGGCCCGGACCGGCTCGGCGTCTTCGACCTCGATGCCGGAGACGGCGGTGGCTTCGCCGGCGAAAGCGAAAGCCTCGCCGGCGTCGTTGCCACCGCCGAGCGTGAGGGCCGCGATCGGTGTTGCCTGATCGACGTCGGTCCCGCGGTCGCGTTGCGTGCTGTCGAACGCGCCGCCGACGATGGTGACGCCGGCATCTTGTGCGGCGACAAGCACGTTCCGCAGCGGCGTGTGCGTGCCGCTGGCGAGGCGGACGGTATCGCCGGCGCCCAGGTCGTATGCGGCGAGCACGCCGACGAGACTCTTCATCGAAGCGCCGGCCGACTTGCCGTCGCGGGCGTCGTCGCCGCGGGCGTCATCGATGTAGAACTCGCGGCCGTCGCGAACAACTTCGAACGGCACCGACTTGCCGACTTCGCCGTCGAGACTGAGGCGAAGCTGGTACATGCCGGGCGTCGTGCCGGTCGGCACACGCAGGTCGAGCGAGCCGCCGTTGTCATCGAAGCCGAGGAAGGCATCGGCGAGCGGCGTGACGACGCCGTTGGTCGCGACGAGCTCGACACTTACTAACGGCCGGTCGTGCGCGGCTTGTCGTTCGACTTCGTCGGCCGTGAGTTGTCGGCGGAAGAAGGCGACTTCGTCGACCTGCCCGCGGAGGGCGTTGCTTGCGTTGAAGCCGCCGCCGAGCGAGCCCTGGTTCTGACCGAGGACGAACCCGCCGGGGCTGACCGTGATCGGGCCGCTGGCGCTCGCGCTGTTGCTGAACGGGCTTCGGCGGACGCCGTCGAGCCAGAGCGAGATCTCGCCCGACGCGCCGTCGCGGCTGAACGCCACGTGGTGCCACTGGCCGTCGCGGATGCCGAGGTCGGCAAAGCGGACGCTGGAAGCGTTGTTGACGTGGACATAGATGTCGTCGTTGAAGACTTGCGCCGACAGTGACTTCTGGAAGAAGTTGCCGCTGTCGTCGCCGGTGGTGAAGAGCATGCCGCGTAGGAGCGACGGGTCGTTGTCCGGCCCCTTGATCCAGGTCGAGAACGCGAAGTCCTCGGCCCCGTCGAGCAGCGTGTGCGGCAGGCGAATCCGCTGCGACGTGCTGCCGGCGAACGACGCCGCGCCGTCGGCGTCGGCGTTGTCGAAGCTCGAGGCCACGCCGAAGTCGATCGTGCCCTGGGCCGTGCCGTCGAAGCTGCCGGTCGCGTCGGCGGCGTCGGTCCCGAGCCGGTAGTACGCCGACGGCTGCTGCGCGAGCAGGGCGTCGCGATAGCGGACGTCGGCGAAGTCGCTGGCGAGGCCGGACGAGTCGGCGGTGAAGACGACGGGCACGGCGTGTTCGCTGTCGACGCGGGCGAACCGCGAGATGTCGACCTGCAACGACCGGTCCGCGACGGCGGGCGCGTCGGCCGTATTGCCGGTGTGGCCCAGGTCGAGTCGCGACGGCGTCGGCTCGTTCGAAGCATCGACCAGGAGCGGGCCGGCATCGATGGCCGGGCTGATTGGGAGCAACCGGTAGTCGCCGCCAGTTGGGTTGAAGAATTGCGGGTCGCCCTCGACGCCGTGAGCGTCCAGGCCGAGGCGGTAGAACCACTCGCTCGCGTCGTCGATCCTCGTGCCGGCCCAGTCGGCGTAGCCCGCGTCGCCGGTAAGGTGGTAGAGGTTGTAGTCGCTGGCGAAGTTCCACGCCGACTCGGCCGCGACGTCCCATGCCACGCCGCCGTCAACTGCGAGGATGTTGCCGGTGAAGTCGAAGTCGCTGAAGGCGTCCGTCACTCCGATTGCCGCACCGTTGGTGCCGTCGTGGACGAGCGTGTTGTTCGTCACGCCGATGCGGGCGTAGCGGGTAAGCGTCGTGTAGGTCGCCACTTCGCCATCGAGCTGCAGGGCGTTCTGCGTGGCGTCGGTGACGAGGTTGTTGCGAACGGTCGTGAAGATGTTGTCGTCGCCTTCGCCGCGAATACCGACGACGTCGCCGCGGCTCGTGTTGAACTCGATGATTCCGCCGAAGGTCGTGCGAATGCCGACATCGTTGCCGGTGGTGAGGTTGTCGCGTGCGGTGACGAGGCCGGAGTTGCTTTGCAGCAGGATGCCGGTGGTGTTATCGACGAGCGTGTTGTCCTCGACCAGCGAGCCGGCCAATGCTTTGATGCCGACGGCGAAGTTGGTGACGGTGTTGCCGCGGAAGATCACGTCGAAGCCGTCGAAGGCCGTGCCTGTCGTGGTATCGGTGCGTGTCGCACGATTGTCGACGAGCGTCGAGCGACTGCCGTCGAAAGCGCGTGTGACGTCGACGAAGTCGTTGTCTTCGACGAGCAGGTACGTACCTTCGATGCTGCGGGCCGAGTTGCGGAACGTGTTGCCGGCGATGCGGTAGTCGCTCCGCGGCAGGTCGCGGTCGCCGGCGAGTTCCAGCGCATAGCCGGTAAAGCCGTCGAACGTGTTGTTCTCGATGCGGAACGACGTGGCCGTGCTGTTGAAGTCGTCGAAGATTCCCCAGCGTCCGCCGGTGAAGGCGTTGTCGCGGACGACGAGGCCGTCGAACGTGCCGTCGATTCGCAGGGCCGAGTTGTTGCTCGTGCCGAGCGTGGAGTTGGCGACGGTCGCGTTGGTCGCGTTGTCGAGAAGCAGGCCATCGACGTTGCCGGTGAGCGTGACGTTGTCGAGCGTGACGCCGTCGGCGTTGCGGACGTGGATGCCGTTGTAGCCGGTCGTGACTTCGAGGTCGCGGACGGTGACGTTGTCGGCGTCGATGATGAATGCGGAGGTGTCGAAGGTCTGGCTGCCGCGGCTCAGGATCGTGCCGCCGTTCGGATCGCCGGCGATGGTCACGCCCGCGTCGCCCGCCGCGACCGTGACCGTGTCCGGCAGGTCGTACGTGCCGGCCGCGAGGTTCACGACGTCGCCGGGGCCCAAGTCGTACAAAGCGAGCAGGGCGTCGAGCGATTGCATCGACTGGCCCGCGTTCGTGCCGTCGTTGGCGTCGTTGCCGGTCGGGCTGACGAAGTAGGAGCTGACGTCGGCGACGATCGTGAACGCTCGACTCTCGCCGACCGCGGCCGACGTCTGGTCGTGGCGGACGCGAAGCGTGTAGGTGCCCGCTGCCAAGCCCGGCAACGCGCCGGTCCAGAAGCCGACGTCCGGCACGTCCGTCGCGACCGGCGTCGTCGTGCCGTTGCCGCTCACTGCGACGACGTCGACCGTGCCGCGGGTCGCAGCGAACATGGCCTCGACCTCCGCCTCGGTCGGCAGGTCGGCAAAGAGGGCAAACTCGTCGACGCTGCCGACAAGGCCGCGGTAGGACGTGCCGCTGTTGCCGCCGACGCTGAGCGGGTTGCCGCCGGTGTAGGTGTTGTTCGAGTTGACGGTGCCGTCGATGACGAGCTGGCCGTCGACCCAGATGCGCAGGAGGCCCGCGTCGCGGTCGAAGCCGCCGGCGATGTGGTGCCACTCTCCGAGGCGAACGGTGTCGGCGGCCGAGGTCGCGCTCGCGAAGCCCGAGCCGTCGCCGGTGATGAAGTTGACGCCGCCGTTCTCGCGGACCGTCAGCGAGTAGTTCCGCAGCCGGCTTTGGCTGTCGAAGCCTTTCAGGAAGACAACGTTCCGGTCGCTCATGTCGTCGACGCGGACCCACGTCGCAAAGCCGAGCGACCGCTGCCCGTTCGGTGCCGAAGAGTTCGGCACCGTCACGTAGGCGTCGGCGGCGAAAGCGGCGGCGGTCGAATCGGCGAACGGCCCCGGCTGGCCCGGCGTGACGGTGCCGGTTGCCGTGCCCGTCGCCGTGCCGACGAGGTCGGCGAAGGTCGTGCCGCTCGCTTCGTCGAAGCCGAGGTAGAGCGAAGGCGTTGCGTCCAGCGTCGCCTGCCGGTTGCCCGCGGCCGCGCCGGCGACTTCGTCGACACCGACCGTCAGCCAGCGGACGGTGACGTCGTCGCCGCCCGGAATCCGCTCGAGGCCGGCTGGCTCGTAGACGTCGAGCTTGACCGCTTCGCTCGGCGTGGCGTCCGGCGTGTTGCCGGTGTGGCCGAGGTCGATCCGCGTGCCTGCCGGTGCCGGCTCGAGGCCGAACGCGTCGGCCGGGTTGCCCGCGTCGATCGCCGAGCTCGTCGGCATCAGGCGGTAGTTGCCGTTGGCGGCGTCGACGAACTGCGGGTCGGCTTCGATCGAGTGCCGGCCCTGGCCCAGTGCGAAGACGAGGTCCGCGCGGTCGTCGTACGTCGTACCCGCCCACTCCGCGTACGGCACGCCGGTCGCCGCGTCGACGAGGTTGTAATCGCTCTGCACGAAGCCGGCTGACGAGCCGGCCTCGACCACGATCGCCGTGCCGTTGTCCTGGACGATGATGTTGTTGCGGACGTCGCTCATCCGGGCGAGCGAGCCGGTCTGCACCGGGCCGAAGCGGATGCCGAAGAGGGCGTTGTCGACGACGGTGTTGTTGCGGACAGTCGCGCGGTTGACGACGTTGTTCGCCGCGTCGGTCCGGCCCATCGCGATGCCGCCCTCGGCGTTGCGGAGCACGAGGTTGTTCGTCGCCGTGCCGCCTTCCTGTTGCAGGACGATGCCGACGCGTGCGTTGTCGCGGACTTCGTTGCCGTCGGCGGTCGCGCCGCCGACGAGCAGCATGCCGTGCCCGAGGTTGTCGCGGACGAGGTTGTCGACGATCAGGCCCGGGCCGGTGCCGGTCGTGTAGACGCCGGCGAGCGTGTTCTCGTAGGCAATGTTCCCGCGGAGCGTGCCGAAGGAGCTCGTGCCGGACGACTGGATCTCGAAGCCGTAGGCGTTGTCGTAGCTGACGTTCGGACCGTCGCCGGTGGTGCCGTCGAAGACGACGCGGCTGTTCGAGTACGCGCCGTAGTCGTTGTGGCCGTGGAACGTGTTGCCGGTGACGGTGATGCCCTGGCCGCGGAACTGCGGGCCGAGGTTCGAGTCGCGGAAGACGTTGCGGCGGATTTGCGTGTCGGTCGAGCGGACGTCGAGCGGCGTGCTGCCGTTGAAGCCGCTGAAGTTGGCGAACGTCGCGTCGCGGACGACGTGGCCGCTGCCTTCGAGTGTGCCGCCGTAGCCGGCATTGGAGTAGACGCCGCCCGAGACGACGTGGCCGGTGCCGTCGAGGTCGAGCAGCTCGGTCCCGCCGCTGACGACGAGGCCTTGCAGCGTGGCGTTGCTGTGGTCGTCGTCGATGAAGACGCCGAAGTCGTTGTTGCCGAGCGTCAAGCCGTCGGCGACGAAGCCGGTCGTGGCGACGCCGTTCGGCAGGTAGATGCCGTAATCGCCGCCGCGCAAGTTCAGGTCGCGGACCGTCACGTCATCGGCCCGGATCTCGAGCACCCACGCGCCGTTCGACTTGTCGCCGCGGTTGAGGACGGTCGCGTCGCCGGCGCCGACGATCGTCACGCCGGCGTCGTCGGCATCGATGGTCAGGTTCTGGCTGAGGTTGAACGTCCCGGCCGCGACAAAAACGGTGTCGCCCGCGCCCAGGTCGTAGCGGTCGAGCAACGCCTTGACGTCCGCCATCGGCGTCGCGGCGGACAGGCCGTCGTTGACGTTGTCGCCGGTCGCGTCGACGTAGTACGCGCTGATCTCGCCGCCGACGGTGAAGGTGTCACTGGTCGCTTCGACGGCATCGTCGCGCGTGATGCGCACGCCGTAATCGCCGGGCGTGACCGTCGTCGGCACGGTCCAGTCAAGGCTGCCCGTGTTGGTCAGGTTGGTCGCGATTGTCTGGACAACGCTGCCATTCTGGACGAGGTCGACGGTGACGGTGCCGGTGAAGTCCGACTCGGTGCGCCAGCGGATCGGCAGCGACTGGCCGGCCGGGTAGGTGCGGTCGCCGATGGGCAGGACAACGAGGACGTAGTCCGCCGGGCTGCGGCTGGCCTGGCTGGTCGTGCCGAATGCGCCGAGGTTGGCAAAGCCGCCGTCGCTGGCCGGCTCGTCGCCGACGACGAAGGTCGCGTTGTCGCCGCGGTCGACGCCGGGGCTGGTGATCGCGTCATTCGTCAGCACGCCGGGCGCGGCTTGTGCGAAGCCGTCGTTGCCGAGAACGGGCGCGAGCGAGCCGCCGTGCAGGCTGCCGGCGACGCTGCGGAGGTGGAAGTCGCCGCCGGCAGGATCGACGAACTGCGGGTCGGTCGCGAGGCTCGTGAAGTCGCGGCTCGTCGCCGCCTGCCACGCGGGAAGTGTCGCGTACGCCGAGCCCTGCCACCGGCCGACGCCGCCGTTGCCGGTGACGTGGAAGAGGTTGAAGTCGCTGTCGAAGCCGTCGCGTGAGCCCTGATCAACCACGACCGCCAGGCCGTCGGCGACCTGGAGGATGTTGTCGCGGAGCGTGATGTCCTCGCCGTCGCCGGTGAGTCGCAATGCGTCGGCCGAGCCGTCGACGACGACGGTGTTGCTGCGGACGCCGTCGGCTCGGAAGAAGCGGTCGAGTGTGATGCCGACGTCGGACTGGCCGACGACGAGGTTGTCGCGGACGAAGCGGTTCGGGTTCGAGTTGGCGATCGTGCGGATGCCGAGCGCGCCGCCGCGAATCTCGTTGCCACCGACGGAGACGCCGCCGCCGAAGACGATGCCGGTGCCGCCATCAGCTGGATCAATGCGGTTGCGGGTGACGTCGCTGAAGCCGTTGGTCGACGATCGCGCGGAGATGCCGAGGTCGTGGCCGGCGACGAAGTTGTCGCGAACGCCGGTGCCGCCGAGGTCGAAGAAGCCGCCGCTGAAGAAGCGCTCGAAGGTGATGCCCGTGCCGCCGTTGTCGACGACAGCATTGCCTTCAACGTTGACGATGCCGGCAGCGTCGATGCCGAAGCTAGTGTTATTCGCGACGCGATTCCCGCCGCCGATTCGACCGATCTCGAGGAGTTCCGGCTGGAAGACGTCGCGTGTGACGGCGCGGACGCCGCCGAGGTTGCCTTCGATGACGCTGTTGGTCAGCGAGCCGCCGGTGAGTTGGTTGCTGCGTGACAGGTCGAACTCGACGCCGATGCCGGCGGTGTTGCGGACGTCGAGCAGGTCGAGGTCGGCCGAGCTGCCGCGGACGAGCACGCCGCCGTCGTCGGCGTTGCTGATGCGGACGTCGACGAGGACAGCGTCGTCGGCACCGAGCGTGATGCCGCGGCCGCCGGTGTTGCTGACGTCGAGGTTGCTGGCGTTGAAGCCGTCCGTCTCGTCGGCGACAAGGACGCCGTCGCCGAACGTGCCGACGACGGCGGCGTCGCGGAGGGTGTTCCCGCCGGACGCGGCCGCGACGCGGAGCGCGTTGACGCCGCCGGCGAGCGTGAGCTGCTCGATCGTGACGTTGTCCGCATCGGCCAGGTCGACTGCGGCGTAGTCGAAGAACGGGTTGTCACGGTCGAGCGTCGTCAGGTTGACGCCCGCTCCGCGGAGCACGAAGCCTTCGTCGTCGCCGACGCCCAGCTCGTTGGTGACGAAGAGGTCGCCGACGAGCGTGTGCGTGCCGGCATCGACGAAGACGGTGTCGCCCGCGGCGAGGCTGTACTGCTCGAGGAACGGCCGGACCGACGCCTTTGGCGAGTTGGGCGTCAAGCCGGTGGCGCGGTTGTCGCCGGTCGTCGTGGTGAAGGTGTCGGCGGCGGTCGCGTCGTCGTTGACGTAGAAGCCGGTACCGGGCATGACGATGCTGAACGTCTCGCGTGTCGTGTAGCTGACCGGGTCGCTCGCGTGGCGGAGGCGGAGTTGGTACCGGTCGGTCTCGCTGGCGGCGATGCCTTGGTCCTGCGGCGTCCAGAGGTACTGCTCGTCGCCGACGGGCACGGTCGCGACGTTTGCGATGAGCGAGCCCGAGCCGTCGAGCAGTTCGATGATGACGTCGCCGCTGAGGTCGTGCGACTCCCACTCGACGAAGCGGGCTTCGGCAGCGAGACGATCCTCGTGGAAGTCAGGGCTGAGCAGGCGAATCCACGCATCCGGCGAGGCACTGGTGCTGCTGTCACCGCCGTGTGCGCCGAGGTTGATGCGGCCGCCGCCGTCGCCGGGCTCGCGCCCGATCGGCGTCGCCGGGTTGCCGGCGTCGAGCCACGGCCCGGTGCCAAGGCGAACGTCGTTGCCGGCCAGATTCGCATACGTCGGCCGGTCGCGGTTCGGGTCGAAGACGGTGTAGCCGAGGCTGCGTCGGTCGAAGCCGGACTCGACTTGCCAGTCGTAGAGGTCGACGAAGTCCTTCGTGTGACGGACCGCCAGGCCGTTGCCCTCGTGCCAGAGCAGGTTGTAGTTGCTGTCGAGGTAGCCCCGCGAGACGCGGTCGACGGCCAGCGCCGCACCAGTCTCTGTCTGCAGGACGTTGTTGTGGACCGTGATCGGGCCGGACGCGCCGACGATGCTCAGGGCGTCGTCTTGGCCGACGACGGTGTTGTTGCGGACGACGTTGTCGCTTCCGCCAAGCTCGATGCCGACGATGTTGCGGAGGATCTTGTTGTTGTGCAGCTTGATGTCGCTGCCGGACGTGGCGACGACGGCGCGGCCCGTGTTGTCGCGGATGACGGTGTAGCGCAGCGTCTGGCCACGACCGTCGAGACCGCCGAGCAGCTCGATGCCGTCGACGTTGTTGCGGACGACATTGGGCACTTCCTGCCAGTTGGTGTTGCCGAAGTCGCCGTGGATGCGCAGTCCCAGGTCGTTCTGGAAGACGTCGTTGATCAGGATGTCGGCCGTGTCGTTGAGCCGTTCGATGCCGACGCGGTTGTCGTAGACGTCGTTGTTGCGGACAACGGCGAGTCCGTCTTCGGCGTCGAGGCGGATGCCGATGTCGTTCGAGTGGATCTGGTTGCGCTCGCTGGTCGCCTGTGCGTCGGCCGAGCCGATGGTGCCGTCGCCGGTGGCGCCAATGTCGTTATTGCGGATCTCGTTCGACAAAACGTCGATGCCGGAGACGGCGGTGTCGAGGCCGATGTTCCAGCCGTCTATGAGGTTGTCGCGGACGAGTCCGCCGCCGGCGAGCAGGACGCCGGTGCCGCTGCGTGGGCTGTCGTTGCGGACGGTGTTGTCGCGGACGATCGCGGCCGAGCCTGCGCCGACTTCAATGCCGAGGCCTGTGGCGGTGACGAGGTTGTTGCGGACGATGCTGTCGCCGCCGACGCCGACGCCGAGCGTGATGGCGGTGAACGTGTTGTCGTAGACGTTGCTGCTGACGCCGACCGTCGCGCCGGTGCGGGCGGCGACGACGTTGTCGTAGACGACCGCCTCGTCGTTGATCTCCACACCGATGCCGGCGAGGCCTCCAAGGACATCGACGGTGTTCCCGTGCAGCGTCGCCTGGGCGTTAATCTGCACGCCGATCGGGTTCTGCCATGCGGTGGCGGCGACGATGTCGACGAAGTTGTCGTAGACGAGCGCGTCGCCGTTGATCAGCAAGCCGAAGGAGCGTGTAGCTTGGTCGTTGTTAATGTCGATGACGTTGTCGTAGATCGTCGTCTCGCCGTCGATGAGCATGCCGATCCGTCCGGCGTTGATGGTGTTGCCGTGGACCGTCGCTTCGTCGTTGATGAGCAGGCCGACGTCGCCAGCGTTGACGATGTTGTTGCGAACCGTCGCCTGGCCGCTGACTGTCACACCGTTGTTGGTGGCCGTGATGGTGTTGTCGTAGACGGTTGCGGCCTGGTCGATGCGCAGGCCCTGGTCGTCGGAGTTGACGGTGATGTTGTAGATCTTGCCACCGCCGGCGATGTCGGCACCGGTTTCGATCGCCTCAATGGTGACGTCGGTCACTTCGACGTCGCCGGTGGCGACGAGGCCGGTGTTGACGCGACTGTTGACACCGACGAGGACGGCGCGGACGAAGCCGCCGCCGTCAATGAGGAGGCCGGTGTCGTAGTCGTCGACGGCGACGTCGCGAACGATGGAGAAGTCGCCGCCGACACGCAGGCCGACGCTGTCGTCGGGCCGGTTGGTGCCGGTGATCGAGACATCTTCGATGCGGTGCGACCCGTTGCCGCCGAGGAAGATGCCGTCGCCGGTGGTGGTTTGGATCGTGCCGTTGCGGAAGTCGACGCCGTCGGGCGCATCGGAAGCCGGGCCGAAGTCGCGTGCGACGATGCCGTCCTTGACGCCGATGAGATCTATGTTGTCGAAGCGTGCGTTGGTCACGCCGCCGCCGAGCCGGATGCCGGTCTCGCTGCCGTTGACTTCGATGCCGCTGTCTACGATCTCGGTGCGATCGGTTCCAACGAGGATGATGCCGGCCCCGTTCGGATCTGCGATAGTGCCGGAAAGGCGGTCAATGCGTGCACCGACGGAGTCGATGAGCTGCAGGACGTGGTCACGCAGTGGCACGATGCCGCCGAAGCGGCCGACGAGGTCGACCTGCGAGACGACGTTGTTCTCGCCGCCCTGCATCGTCCAGCCCTCGACGGCACCGCTGATCTCGAGTTGCTGGAACAACCCGCCGGTGGATTGGCGGATGAACGCCGCTCGCGAGAAGGAGCCGACAAGGTCGATCGTCGAGTCGGTGATGCTCACGCCCTTGCCGCCGATCGTTTCGATGCCGGTGACGAAGCCATCGAAGTCGACGCCGCGGATGGTTGCGGTCGCTGCACCCGGCAAGAAGACCGCAGACCCTGTGCCGTTGCCGCGAATGTCGACGTCCTCGACGGTCAGCGGGATTGGCGGCGTCACCACGCCGTCGTCCGGCGGGACCGGCGTGCCGCCGAACGACGTCACGCCATAACCGAAGCGGTCAAAGTCGGTGCCGGAGACGAAGTTGTTGGCGCTGATGGAGCCCGAGTAGCTGATCGCGTAGGACTCGCCCGCCTTTCCGCGGATGTGGCCGTCGAGGAGCGTGTTATTCACAGCGTCTTTGCCGAACGTGACGCCGCGCTCCCAGCCGCTGCCGGTGTACCTGCCGTCGAACGGATTGTCGTCATCCGTGATGTAGCCGAAATCGAGGTTGACCAGTTCGTTGCCGACCGCCCGCGCGCCGAAGGCGACGGCGGCGTGGCCTGCGCTCGTGTCGGTCTGGCGGAAGTCGAGATTCGCCAGCGACGCGCCGGTCGTGCCGTCGAAGAACAGGCCGCTCGTGCCGATGACGGTCTCACGGTCGGCCAGGACGATCTGCACCTCGCCGTCCTCTTCGCCGAAGACGATGCGGCCTTCGCTGTAGCCGGAACCGTCGTCGTAGTCCAGAAGGATGACGTCGCCCGCCTTCATCGAATTTCGCGCCAGCACGCCGTTGATCGTCGCGAACGGGCGCAGGTGGCTGTTGCCGACCGCCGTCTCGTCGTTGCCGGGGACGGGCATGTAGATGTTGCGGGGCGTATCGCCGGACGCGTTGATCGTGTTGTCGGCGGCATTATCGTTCACGTAGAACGTCCGGCCTTTGGTCCGGTTGACCGCGACGTTGAACTCGCGTGTGTCGCCGCTCTCATTGCGGATGTTGAGGAAGTAGGTCTCGCCGACCTTGAAGTCGCCGGTGATGGTGCGCTCGTTGCTCATCGTGCCGACTTCTTCGCCGGCCGCGTTCATCGCTGAAATTTGCACGGCGCCGATGTCGCCGCCGACGTGTAGTTGAAGATTGACGCTGCCTCCGCTTTTGTCAGGGTCGTTGTCGTAGGCAACGTGGAACTGGTGCTGACGCAGGACGCCGTCACCCCCGATGGTCGAGCGCACGTTCTGCCCTGGCCCGCGGCCGATGTCGACGATCTGTGTCTCGCTCGGTGCGCCGGCGAACGGGTCGCAGTCGAGCTCGACGTCGAAGCTGACCAGTTCGAAGCGCGGCGTCTTGTAGCTCCAAAGCTGCTTTCGGGTTAACAGTAACTCAACGCCGGCCGCGAAGCGTGCGCCCACCGTGACGCCGCCGCTGATGCTCTCGAAGATGCAGAGCGGGTCGATGCTGAAGAAGCGGGCGAACTCGTCGAGGTGCACGAGGCCGTCACGGTCTTCGCCTTCGCCGTCACGCAGGTCGAACTCCGCCCTGGCGGTAAGGTCGCCGCCGCCGCTGACGTAGACCGGGCCCGCCGAGAGACTGACGCCCAGGCCGATGGTGCCTTCGACGACCAGCTCGGGCCGATCCTCGCCGAGGCCGGCGTTGGCGCGGTCGCCGATGTAGAGGCCCTTGCGGAAGAAGTCGAAGACGCCCGAGCCGAGCCCTTCGGCTTCGCGGAAGGCCTTGAGGCCGCGCGTGCTGACGCCGATCGAGAAGTCCGCGTTGACGCCAAGCCCGCCCCAGATGTCGAGGAAGGCCGAGGCAATGCCGATGCTGAACAGCGGAATCTTCTGCTGTAGTTCGAAGCCAAGACGCAGCTCGGGCGCTTCCCAATCGAGCAGGCTGACGTTCTGGCCCAGCAGCAGCTTGAACGCCGCGGCCGGCTCTTCGAGGATGGGAATGCTGAACCCGCCCGATCCTTCCGTAATGTTGCCGTCGCTGCCCGTGCCGTTGATGTTCTGCAACGCATTGAAGAAGTCGCGTTGGCTGCTCGGCAGCGCTGCCTTGCCGTCGAAGTTGCCCAGCTCGTTGCTGAAGTCGCTGACGTCGAGCTGCTCCCACGCGCCCGGCTTGGTCAGGTCCAGGTTCTTCGTCAGGTCGAAGCTGCCGAGGCGAACGACCGCGCTGCCGTTGTCGAGGCTGTCGACCTTCTCGGCCAGATCGAGCACGTTGTCCAAGACGTAGATGAACTGCACCGCGTCGGGCGGGATCGGCTGGCTGCTGAAGAGTCGCGCGAGATCGAGCACCGTCACCGGCCGATCGAGCAGATCGCTGATCACCGGCACGCGCGACGTCAGGAAGTCCAGCACCGGCCGCAGCGGACCGGCCGCATCGTTGAT
>CAYQCT010000011.1:7483-14864 GCA_964416015.1 uncultured Tepidisphaerales bacterium | reverse complement strand
AGTCCATCACCGGCCCGATGAACTCGCCCAGGAACGAGCCGACGTCGAGCTCGACGTCGTTGAACGCCAGCGACAAGTCGCCCACGTCGGCGTCGCCGCTCTTGAGGTCGATCGTGCCGAAGTCCCAGCCGGCGGCGAGGTCGAGCTTCGCCGACGGCAGGGCGTCGTTGCCGGCGAACTTGCCGGCAAGGCGCAGGTCGGCCGTCGCGCCGCCCGTCAACGTCGCCGAGTCGACGACGCTCAGCCCGATGTCCGTCGGCAGCAGGATCTCGTAGTCGGCAGCTTCGCCCAGGAACTCCTGGTCGTCGATGCCGTCCGCGTTGTCGTCGGCGGCGGGGTCGTAGTCGGGGTTGTCGACGCGGTCGAAGAAGGAGACGTCGGTGCCGACGAGGTCGACGTTGAATTCGCCATCGATGTTGAAGAGGTCGCGGCCTGGCACGAGGCCGGCTTCGACCTGGAGGAAGAGCATCTTGCCCGAGGCCGACGTGAAGCCGTCGGGCGTGCCGCCGGCGCGGAGGCCCAGGTGCACGTCGTCGCCGCCGTTGGCGGCGGGCTGCTCGTCGAGCGTGAAGAAGAAGCCGTCCGTTTCCGTCACGCCGAAGCCGAAGTTCCAGGCGAAGTCGCCCTCGATGATCGTGTCCAAGTCAAGCCCGAGGTCCAGCCCCGGCACGCCGAGGCGGAACTCGTCCTCATACAGCGTGATCGTCCCGGCCAGGTCGAGGTCGAAGACGACGCCCGTCGACCGCGTGCCGTCGGCGTTGGTCAGGATCGTGTGGCTGATCTGGTCCGGGTCACCGTCCGTGGCGACGGCCGGGTCGATCAGGCCGATGTTGCCGAAGGCCGTCTCGAGGATGTCCTCGATGACTTGGGCGGTGCTGCGGTCGCCGACCCAGGTGTCGGCGGTCTGCACGACCGTCTCGCGGAACTGCGCGATGACGTCGGCGCCGGCCTTGAGCTCGTCGCCAACGAACGGCAGCTCACGGCCGAAGAGTTGCACGTCGAGCAGCGTCTCCAGGCCAGCCAAGCCCGCGTCGAGCGCGCCGATCAGGAACGACAGGTTGTTGAGCAGGTCGAACGTCGACAGGTTCGAGAAGTCCGGCCACTGCGCGGCGGCGAAGACGTTGTCGGTGTCGGCGTCCCAGTCGCTGCCGACGTCCTGCACGCGGTAGGCGAGCAAGCCGCTGGCGAGGCCGTCGGCGATGTCGTAGGGCAGGTTGACGTCGAGCGTGCCGTCGAGGCCGAGGTCGAAGTCGTCGCTGCCGAAGTCGGCCAACGCGACGTACGGGCTGCCGTCGGCCGGGACGATGCGGAGGAATGCCTGGCCGAAGTGCGGGGCGTCGGTCGGGACGAAGGTGCCGTCGACGACCGTGCCGCCGGCGTCGTCGGTGATCTGCGGCGTGCCGAGCAGGGCGAGGTTGATCGGCACGGTTGGCGTGCCGATGGCGAGGCGGCCGTCGGTGACTTCGAAGGCGTCGAAGCGTGCCGTGCCGAGGCTGGCGGTGAGGCCGGTGACGCCGGCGTTGAAGCCGACGAACGCGCCGCCGTTAACGCCGTTGGCCGGGTCGTCGCCGAAGATGACCGGTCCGTCGAGGAGTCGTTCGGGCGAGAGGTCGAGCCCGACCGTCAGGCCGAGCCGGCCGGCGACGTTAAAGTCAAAGTCGCCGCCGAGGTCGCCGCTGATCGCGTCCAACCCTTGCAGGCCCGGCACGCTGTCCCAGAGTTGACGCAGGTTCAGGTCGATGCCGGCGTCGGCGACTTCGACCTGCTCGCGCTCGAGGTCGAAGCCGAGCGTCAGCAGCGGGCGGACGTCGCCGGGCGCGTACTCGACCTTCTCGAAGACGATCTGGAACGGGTTGACGTCCTCGGCCATGCCCAACGCCTCGCGGAACAACTCGTTGAGCTGATCGGCCAGATTCTGCAGGGCCGCAGGTGTCTCACCGGCGCGAATCTCCTGCACCGCTTCGAGGATCTCGTCGGCCAAGCCGAGCACGCTGCCCAGCGCCTGCCGGCTGCCGTCGACGGCTTCGGCGACGAAGCCGGGCACCTCGAAGCCGAGGCCGCCGCGGGATTGTTCGAGATCCCGCAGCCATTGGGCAAAGCCGCGGATCGCAGTGAGCACGCGATCGATCGACAGGTCGTTGAAGAGCGCCAGGTCTTCGAAGTCGCCGTCAATTTGCGTCGTGATGTTGTCGGCATCGGGAAAGAGCCGGATGCCGTCTTCGGGTCCTTCGGGGTCGAGGTACGTGAGCTTGATCCGGACGGGATCGGCCGGCTCGAGGATCGGGGTGCCGCCCAGGACGACGCGGGTCTCGATGCCGAAGTCGACGGTGCCGCCGCCGCGGCCTTCGCGGACGGTGATCCAATCGCCGACCGCGGAGTCGGTGGCCAACGCGTCGAGGAGGTCGCCGGCGAAGATGCGGGTGTCGCCGGTGCTGTTCGGGTTGACGAGGTCGATGCCGAAGCCGATGTCGACGGCCGCGCCGCCCTGGCCGTCGTCGGTGACGGGATCGGTCAGCACGAGTTCGAGCGGCCCGACGAACGCGCGGCCGAAGCTTTCGCCGTTGGTGCTCTGCACCGCGACGCCAAGATCGCCCGCGAGGAAGGGCAAGGCGTCGCCGGTGGTCTTGTCGTCGATCGGCTCGACGAACAGGTTCTCGCCGGCGTTGGCGATGGCGAACTGCTGGCCGCCGAGGCCGAGTTCGCGGGCGGCGGCGTTGCCGAGGTCGATGCGGGTTTCAACGACGTCGGTCCTGTTGAGTCCGCGCAGACCGACGCGCGCGCGGGCGGTGACGTACGCCTCGACCTGCCCGGCCAGCTCCGGCACGGCGGCGATCTGCGTGTTCAGCTCCGCGACGATGCCGTCGAGGTCGCCGTAGCTGCCGACGGGAACAGTAACCGTGCGGAACAGCGGCTCGGCCGTCTCCGGGTCCGGCGGCAGGCCGTCATTGGGGTCGTCGTCGATCTGCTCGTTGTCGAGCCGGATGCCTACCGCTGCCGCCTGCCGCAGCCGACCAGCCAACGCGTCGGCGCTCGGATCCGTCTCGCCCTCGAGCGACGGGACCAGACCTTCGAGCGTGAAGCCGACCCGCAGCCGCAGCCGCAACGCCGCGTCGATCATCGCCTTGGCGCTCGACTCGACGCCGACCAGCGGCAGACCCGCCGCGGCAAAATCGGCGTCGGCTGACAGGTTCGCCATGATGTCCGGCGGTGCCAGGTCGAGCTCGATGTCGAACGTGAATTGCTCGCTGACCGCGTCGTAGACCACATCCGCGACGGTGCCGACGGCCCGCTCGCGGAGCTGCTCGACGAGGCCCTGCAGGCTGTTGATTGTCTGGTCGACGTTGACGCCGTCGCGGAGGATGCGCGGGTCGAAGAGGTCGTCGAAGCGGGCCTGGTCGAGCATCTCGCCGACGCGCATGTCGGTGAACGGCACCTCCTGGCCGCCGATGCGGGAGACGATGGTGTTAATTGCCTCGCGCAGCCGCGCTGCGACGGAGAGCATGTCCGACGGGACGAACTTCGTCAGCGCTTCAAACGCCTGATCAACGGTGAAGTTGGCCGGGTCCTGGCCGTTGACGGTGACGGCGAACTCGGTTTCGAACGCGTTGCCCTCGCCGCCAGCGTCGCCCTGGCCGGCGGTGGTGAACTCGATGATCGCGTCGAGGTTCTGCCCGCCGAAGCTGACGCGGGCCGGGATACGGATGTCGACCGTCGCAAAGCCGTCGGTCTCGAGCAGCGTTGCCTCGCTCGCCAGATCGTCCGACGTCAGCAGCTTCGTCGGGTTGCCGTTGCGGTCGAGCAGGCTCGTCGTGACAAACGCCTCGGCCCCGACACGCGACTCTTCGCCGGGGATCAGGCCGGCCTTAAACAGGCCGAGAACGACGTCGACTTCGGGATCCTCGGCGTCGGCTTCGAGGCCGTAGGTAAACTTGGGAACGGCGTAGAACCGATCGCCCTGCGGCAGCGGCGTGCCGCCGGTCGTGTTGATGCGATAGCCGACCGTCAGCTCGACGTCGACGTACGCCGTCAGCCGCACCGGCGTATCGGTCGCGGCGGCGAAGCCGAGTTCGCTGAAGTCTTCGCCGAGCGCCAGCGGCAGCTCGACGTCGATCTCCATCCGGCCGCCGACGGCGAAGGCGATTCCGTCCCGCACGCCGCCGTCTTCGAGCAGTTCGACGCCTTCGGCATCGGTGCCGACGAAGTTGTTGGCGGTGTTGACGAGGCCGCCGAGCTGTTCAGTCAGGCCGTCGCCGATGATGTGAAATCCGGTGCGGCCGGCGTCGGCGTTCCAGCGGATGCGGCCGTCGAGCGCTTCGCCGCCCGGCAGGTCCGGGCCGTCGAAGCCGTCAAGCTCCAGCAGCCAGGTTCGCAGGGAATCGAGCCGCTCGCCGACCGTCGCCGGGTCCTTCTCCAGCACGTCCTCGAGCGCCGGCAGGAAGACCGACCGCAACGCCTCGTCGGGCTGGAGCAGGTCGATGAGCGACGTGTTGAAGCCCGGCACCGGCCGGCTGTACCACTGGTCGGCGTCGGCGGCTTCACGTGCCAGCCACGGGTCGACCTGGCCCAGCCCGATCCGCAGGCCGTCGACCAGCGCTTGGCCGGCCGATTGGTCGCGGATGACGTGCAACGCTGGGTCGAGCGCGCCCGTCCGCAGCACCGCCAGCAGCATGTCGACGCTGCCGCGTGTGGCGTTGACGGAGACTTCGACCTGCGTCGGGTCGTAGCCGAGACGGGCGATGATGTCCGACTGCACCTGGCGGTTGCCGGTCAGGGCCGAGTGGCTCAGCGTGTTGTCGTTGACGAAGACGTCTTGCCCGTTGACCTGGCCGGCCTGCTTCGGGTTGCCGAAGAGGCTCAGCTTCGTGCCGTTGTACGTGTCGGCCTCGACGAGATAGACGTCGGCCGTCGCGTTCGTGTCCGCGCCGGCGAAGGTCGGCACAGAGGCCCGCGGATCCTCGATGAGCTGGCCGATCGCGCTCAGCGTCGGCACCGTGCCGTCGCCGGCGGTGAGGTCGCTGTACGAGCCGACCGGTCCGGTGGCCGGCGTTGGCGAGACGGGATTCGGCGGCAAGACGATGTTGCCGTCGGCGTCGACGAGCACGGCACCGCCTTCGCGCTGGTCGGCGTACGGGCTGGCCTGCAGGCGGTTTTCGTACCAGAACTCGCCCGGCTCCGGATTGCGGCCGAAGAACTCGTGCAGGCTCGCGATCGGCGGCAGGAATCCCGGATCGACTGCCGCCGGTCCTGTGCGGCCGGCGACGGCATCAATCGTCTCGTCGGCCCGGGCGAAGTAGGCGAATGTGTCGCCGTGGATCAGGCCGTCGTCGATCCAGCGGTTGGGCCGACGCTGCGTGCCGTTGTCGTCGTAGACGAGCTCGCCGGTGGAGGTAACCGCCCGCGGCAGGTCCGTCCGCGGGTCGTTCGGCAGGCCGTAGATGAAGTCGAGACCGTCGTTCAGATCCGCCAGCCAGAGGTTGGCCTTGTCGTCGGATTCGAGCGAGAACGAGGAACTTTGCGGCGCAAGCAGGTCACCGTCGGCCGCGAAGTCCGTGTCATCAAGGTTGGTATCGTCGATGAAGTTGAAGGTCGACAGCAACGCCTGCATCGTCGGGCCGACGCGGACGAGTGCTTCTTCGACGATGTAGTGGTAGTTGCGGACGGTGTTGCCGTCGGCGTCGGTGAAGAACTCGGGGTCGGTGCTGCGGTGGCCGGGCGTGCCGATGACGTCGGTGAAGTCGCTCGGGAAGTAGCCGGCTTCGATGGTGTCGCCGGGGATTGGGCTCGTGATGGCTTGGTTGCGGCCGTAGTCGCCGGCCGCGGGTCCGCCGCCGGTTGCCTCGGCGTTGAACAGCAAGCTGCGGTAGATGAGCTTGGAGAGGACGGCGCGATAGCTCTCGTCGTGCGTGTGCCCGAAGTTGCCGTTCATCGGCAGCCAGGCGGTGTTGCTGCCGCGGTTGGGGACGGCGATTTGGAAATAGTTGCGAAACTCGGGCAGCTTGAGCGTGACATTGGTGTCCGCCAGCTCCGTGGCGAAGTCGGCGCCGTAGACGTTGCTTTGCAGGTACGCCCGGCTGACGAGGCCGCCGGTGGAGTGGACGGCGACGTCGACCTGGAACTCGGGGTCGAACCCGACGCCGCTGCCGTTGGCATCGAGGTAGCGCAGGTACCTGTCCTCGGCGGCCCACCTGAGGGTGCGGCCGAGATAATCGACGCCGCTCTCGTAGCGCTCGTCGGTAATGTCGTAGAGGTAGTCGCCGCTGTCGGTGCTGTTGGCCGGCGCACCGGGCTTGCGCTGTTGGCCGCCGCCGAGGACGAGGTTGTCGATGACGCCGTCGATCGTCCCGTCCTGGACGTTCGGTGCCATCCGCCAGTCGTACAGGGCGTTGTAGAAGGTGCGATCGACGTCGTGCCGGATGACGTGATTGGCCGAATCGTCGTCCCGCGGGTCGGGCACCTGCCCGCGGTCGTAGCCGGCGTTGACCATCGTCTGGACGAGGTCGTCGTAGAAGCCGGCCAGCGGATCGAGCACGAGCTTCTCCGGCGCGATGCCCCGCGTCACCGCCCACTCGTCCTTGTACTCCTCGTGGTAGAGCGATCCGAACAGGCCGTGCACGAGCACGAACGGCGTCTCGGTCGGGTCGGGCGCCTGCCCGCTCAAAAGGACACGCTTCTCCAGCTGATCCACCAGCGGGGCGGCGGCGCGGGCGAGCAGCTTCTTCGACGGCAACGACTTCTTCGGCATCAGGAGCGGGCAAAAGGACGAGGGTTGCCACGACAGCAGGTCGCAGCAGTTTCCCCGCCCCCTGCTTCGCAGGCGGGTCGTCGATCTTGCGCGGACGCCAAATTGTCAGGCTAGCTGCTGCAGCACCTTGTCCAGCACGACGTTGCAGCGAAGGGCGGTTTGGCCCGTGCTCGGGCAGCTGCCGTGACCTTGCAGGTGAGCGAGGACGTCGTCCATCAGGTACCGCTGCACGTGCCGGTCGTGCGGGCGGTGCATCTCCTCGACCTCGTCGCCGCGCCGCAACTGGAGCGGCTCGTTGCCGAAGCAGCTCATCGCCAGCGAGCCGGCGGTGCCGTCGATCGTCAGCAGGTCGGCGTGCCGGTTGGCCGCGAAGTTCCACCGGCCGGTGCCCGCGATCGTGCCGCGGTGCGTGAAGCTCATCGCGACCCGCTCGTCGCCCGGCTCGCCGCGACTGGTGCCGGCGACATTTTCGAGCGGCCCAAGCAGCTCGTCGAGCAGGTCGATCAGATGGCTGCCGAGGTCGTGAAACAGGCCGCCGCCGGAGATCGTCGGGTTGGCCCGCCAGCCGTGGTCGCGGTCCGGCTGGTGCAGGCGGGCCATCTCGTAGTGGACGCCGGTGACCTCGCCGATCGCGCCGTC
>CAYQCT010000011.1:5356-7473 GCA_964416015.1 uncultured Tepidisphaerales bacterium | reverse complement strand
GGCGACGCCGGTAGTACGCCACGAGCAACGGCAGCCCGGCCGCGTCGAACGCCTCGTTCATCCGCCGACACTCGTCCGCCGTCCGCGCCATCGGCTTCTCGACGTAACACGTCTTGCCCGCCGCCGCCGCTTTAACCGCCAGCTCGCAGTGTCCGTCCGGCGGCGTCGCGACGTAGACCGCGTTTACCTCGTCGTCCGCCAGCAGGGCGTCGGCGTCGTCGTACCACCGGTCCACGCCGTGCCGCTCCGCGTAGTCCTTCGCCTTGGCCCCGTCGCGACGCATGCAGGCGACGACGCGACTTTCCTTGCCCCGGTTCATGACGCTCGGCCCGCTCTTGACCTCCGTCACGTCGCCGCAGCCGAGAATGCCCCATCGCACGCGGTCGAGTTGCCTCCGTCGGTCAGGTTGCATGCGACGAACGTACCCGCCGCATATAACGGCCGCATGCCCGACGAGACGCAGGAGCCGCGCGAACGAACGTACCTGGCCGACATGAACCCCGGCGACCTTGCCGAGGACATCTTCATCTTGCAGAACGTCCAGCTCAAGGAGAACAAAAAGGGCGACCCGTACCTGACCATGCTCGTCAGCGACCGCAGCCGCGGCGTGACGGCCAACTGGTGGGACCAGGGCGAGGCCATGTTCCGCCGCCTGCCGAATCCCGGCGTTGTCAAGGTCAAAGGCCGCATCGAGCTCTTCAACGGCCACCCGCAGATCAAGGTCGACAAGATCCTGCAGCTGCGCAACCCCGACCGCGTCGACTACGGCGAGCTGCTGCCGAGCACCGAGTTCGACATCGACACGATGTTCGACGAGCTGTCGAAGATGCTGCGTGACATGCAAAGCCCGACGCTCCGCAGCCTGGCCGAAGCGTACCTGGCGGACGAGGAGCTGATGACCAACTTCCGCCGTGCCCCGGCGGCGATGGGCATGCACCACGCCTACCTCGGCGGCTTGCTCGAGCACACCCTCAACGCCATGCGGGCCGCGGCGGCGCTCGCGCCGCTCTACCCGAAGCTCAATGCCGATCTCTGCGTCTTCGGCGTCTTCATCCATGACCTCGCCAAGACCTGGGAGCTGACGTACGAGACCGCCTTCGACTACTCCACCGGCGGCCGACTCGTCGGGCACGTGGCGAAGGCGGCAATGTGGGTCGAGGACAAGTCCCGGGCGGCCGAGGTGAACGTGCCGCGTGAGCTGATCGACGTCCTGCAGCACATCATCCTGAGCCACCACGGCGAGCTGAGCCTCGGCTTCGGCAGCGCCAAGTCGCCGGCGACGCCCGAGGCGATCTTTGTGCACCACGTGGAGAACCTGGACGCCAAGATGACCATGGCTCTTGCCGCAACCCGCCGCGGCAGGGCGGCGGACGATCCGGCGGAATGGACGCCCTGGACCAAAGGGCTCGACGGCCGCATGTACAAGCCCGACGTCGTCGCCCGGGCCGATGCGTCGTCCGTCGAAAACGAGGACGAGCCTGCGCCCACCGACCCGTCAGAGGATCCAACGAGTCCCGCGCCGTTGTTCCAATCTTCTTGAGGAAGTAGTCAAATCGTTCTGATCAACAAGCCCATCGGCAGAGCCCGTGGGCTTTTCATTTCGGATGGACTTAGTCTATGGAATCACAACGTACCGGACGCATCCGTCTTCATCCTGTCGACGTTGCGGTCGACTCTTGATCGACGACCGAGCTTTCCTGTAGTCTTGAGAAATGCGCACGCGTCTGATCTTCCGCCACCTCCCGCTCCTCGCCCTCGCCGCCGCCCTGACCGCCGGCGTGGCAGTGGCGCAGGACGCCGAAGAGCCCACGACCCGGCCGCAGCGGCAGTTGAAGGTCGTGATGCCGTACAGTCTGCTCGAGGACCTGACCGAGCAGCAACGTGCCGACATCGTCGCCGTGCGCGAGGACGTCGCACAACGCATGCGGGAACTGCGGCAGGAGGAACGTACGCGGATCCTGGCCGTCTTGAGCGAGGAGCAACGCGACCGCCTGCCGCAACTGCAGCGGGATCATGCCAAGAAGCTGCGCGACGCCCGCCGCGCCGAGCGAGAGAAGTCGACCGACTGAGGCAGCACGCAGTTAGCAGCCGTTCGACAACAAAGGTCGTAGCAGCGG
>CAYQCT010000011.1:0-5346 GCA_964416015.1 uncultured Tepidisphaerales bacterium | reverse complement strand
CAGAATGTTGATGTGGCTCTTGCAGTCGATCAAGGTAGCCGCAGGGGCCTGCCCCGCGTGTCCGGTCCAGCGAACGTCAGCCCCGGCGGCCGCCCGCACGACCCGCGCTTACTTCTCCTTCCCCTGCCCCGGCACATCGCCGGTCAGCCGGCGGTCCGCGTCCAACGCGTCCTGCACCGTCAACGGCTCGTCCATCGGCTTCCGCGACGCCTCCCCGCCCCCACAGCCGAGGAGGAACAGCACGAGGCACGCCCAACTCGTTCGTCGTCGCCTCATTCCTTCACCTGCATCGCGAGAATCCGGGCCACCGCTTCGCAGATCTGCGCCCGGTGCTCGCCGTTGAGGGCCAACGCGATCTGCGTCTCCATCAGGCCGTACGGGATTCCCGTGTCGTACCGCTGGCCGTTGACGACCTGGGCCCAGTACTTGGCGCCGCTCTCGCGCATGTGCTCCTGGGCGCTGGTGAACTGGTACTCGTTCTTCTCGCGGAGGTTGTTGTCGATCAGGTGCTGGATCGAGTCGAAGATGCCGGGGCCGAAGACGTGGATGCCGAAGTGCGTCAGGTAGTTACCTGCCGGCAGGCCGGGCGTGACGAGCTCCTCACGGGCGACGGCGACGTCCGGCTTCTCGACGATCCGCTCGGCTTCGAACAGACCCTTGTCGACGTCGTAGGGCTTTCCCTTGATCGTGCCGAACAGGTAGAGCAGCTTCTCAATCGTCGGCTGCACGCCCGTCACGGCGTCCAATCCGTACTTCTCGAACGTCTTGATCAGCTGCAGCACGCAGCGGTCTTTGACGTCACTGATGTAGACGTGATCGCCCAGCAACAGGACGAACGGCTCGTCGCCGACCCAGTCCTTCGCCTGGTGCACCGCGTGGCCGAACCCCTCTGCGGTTTCCTGGGTGACGTAGGTGATCCGCTCGCCGATGCCGCCGAGGTTTTCGGATTCGAGGATCGCCCAGTCTTTGCCGCGGAAGGCGCGGGCGGTCTCGTCGTCCATGCGTTTGAAGTACTCCCGCAGGGCGGTGTCGCCGCCGGGGCTTGTGACGATGCAGATCTCGTCGACGCCGGACTCGATGCATTCTTCGAGGATCAGCTGCAGCGTTGGCTTGGTCAGGCCGTCGCGGTCGACGAGCGTGATCATCTCCTTCTGGATGGCGCTGGTCGCCGGGTACTGGCGGGTGCCGCGGCCGGCGGCGGTGATGACGGCTTTGCGAACGCGGGGCATCGGTCTGCCGGATCGTAAGGATGCCGATGCGGCGCACAAGTCCCGAACGACGGTCGAGGATTTTCATTGACAGCCACATGGAGATGGCCCATAATGCAGGCGAGGGAGATCCGCCTGTGGAGGCGAATGCGTTGCTTCACGGTTCTCCCGACTGAACCGACCCGAGAGAAAGTGCACATGAACAAGTTTGCCATCGCCGCTGCTGCGGCTGCCGTGTCCGTCGCTGCCGGCAGCGCCTCCGCCGAGCTCATCTACGGTCTGACGACGCAGAACAGCATCGTCATCTTCGATTCGAACGACACGACCAACGCCCTTGACGGCGGTGCCGTCCGCGGCGTCCCCGGCGATGTCGATCTCGAGGCCATCGATTACCGCGCCGCCACCGGCGAGGTCTACCTGCTCGACGACATGGAGAACGTCTACACGTTCGACGCCGTCAGCTTCGAGGCCACCCTCGTCGGCACGTACTCGCCCCGCATTCCTGGCACGAGCTTCGCCTTCGACTTTAATCCCGCTTTCGACGGCGGCTCGGGTGACCCGGCCGATGTTGGCCGCTTCGCTCGGATCATCACCGATACGAACGACAACCGCGTCATCGACGGCAATACCGGCCAGTACCTCCTGCCCGTCGAGAAGACCGACGTCTTCTACGCCGCCGGCGACGTCAACGCGGGTGAAGATCCGAACATCGCCGGCATCGCCTACACGAACAGTGTTCCCGGCGCTTCGTCGACGCAGCAGTACGGCATCGACAGCGACCTGAACGTTCTCGTCACGGTCGCCAACAACGCCGGCACCCTCGAGACCGTCGGCAGCCTTGGCCTGGCGGTCCCGTCGAACCTCACCAACGAGCTCGGCCTCGACATCAGCGGCGACACCGGCATCGCCTACGCTAACCTTCAGGTCGGCCCGAACAGCGAGCTGTACACGATCGACCTCTCCTCTGGCACTGCGACCAGCCTCGGCCGCATCGGCTCGGGCGACCTGATCCGTGACCTCACCGTCATCCCGGTCATCCCCGAACCCGCCACGGCCGGCCTGCTCGCCGTCGGCGCGCTCGCCATGCTCCGCCGCCGCTAAGGTCGGCTGGAGCTACCCGCTTCTCTTCGCGACCCGCCGATCGAATCGGCGGGTCGCGTTGCGTCTGCCTCCCGCCTTACGCTCGCCGCTATGTCCGACCGCGCCGCCGTCTGCCGATCTACTGCCGCCGCTCTCGAGTCCGCCGCCGGCGACGTCAACAACCTCACGACTCTCGTCGGCTTCGACGGCTTCGTCGACGCCATCTGTGCCGTCGTCGAAACTCGGCAGAGTGCCAGCGAGTACCAGCCGGTGCCCACCATCGGCCGACTCGGCGAGAAAATTACCGCCGCCGCCGGTCGGAGCAGCAACTACGAAATCGTCGTCAAACAGCAAAAGCTCGGCGGCAACGGCCCGATCATGGCCAATGCGCTCGCCAGCTTCGGCAGCGACGTCACCTACGTCGGCAACCTCGGCTACCCCGAGATCCACCCCGTCTTCGCCGACTTCAGCCGCCGTGCCGACCTGCGGTCCGTCGCCGAGCCGGGCTATACCGACGCCCTCGAGTTCACCGACGGCAAGCTGATGCTCGGCAAGCATGCGACGCTCGACGACGTCAACTGGGAGACCATCACCAGCCGGCTCGGCCCCGAGACCTTCGAACGCCTTCTCGGCCGAAGCCGGCTCGTTGCAATGGTCAATTGGACGATGCTCCCGCAGATGAGCCGGCTCTGGGCGAAGCTGCTGAAGGACGTCCTGCCGGAGCTGCCGGAATGGAAGAATGTGCGTCGGCACGTCTTCGTCGACCTCGCAGATCCTGAGAAGCGGACACGCGATGACCTGCTCTACGCCCTCAAGCTCGTCGGCAAATTCGAGGAGTTCGCCGATGTCACGCTCGGCCTGAACGCCAAAGAAGCCGGGCAGGCCGCGGACGTGCTGGGCCTGCCGGCCGTGCCGGAGGATGTGGAGAACCTCGACACCCTCTCGCCCGCTGCCGTTGGGATTCGCGAGACGCTGGGCCTTTCCTGCTGCGTCGTCCACCCGCGCGCAGGCGCCACCGCCGCGACGGCCGACGGCACCGCCAGCTTCCTCGGCCCGTTCGTGCAGGAGCCCAAGATCAGCACCGGTGCCGGCGACCACTTCAACGCCGGCTTCATGCTCGGCCGCGTCCTCGGCCTCGAACTCGCCTCCTGCCTCTGCTGCGGCACCGCCACCAGCGGCCACTACGTTCGCACCGCCCAAAGCCCCAGCCTCCGCGACCTCGCCACATTCGTCGCCGACCTGCCGGCCCCGCAGTAGCCGCGCCGTCTCAGGCCTTCGAGGTCGCGTGGTCTTGGATGAACTGATCGGCACAGTGCACGTCCCACGCGTCGGACGGGCCGGTCGCGTGGAAGCCGACGTGGCCGCCACGGTTGCTGAAGAGCGTGGTGACGTTCCGGCATGCCGACCAGTCCATCTCCTCGTACTGCGCGTGCGGCACCCACGGGTCGTCGCGGCTGTGAATCATCAACAGCGGTACCTCAACCTTCGGCAGTCGTTCGACGAGCGAGGCCGAACCGAAGTACTCCTCGCCGCCGCTCATGCCGAGACGCGGAGCGTTGAACATGTCGCCGAACTCCCACATCGACCGGCAGTCGCGGGCGGCTTGCCTGAGCTCGTCACTCGCGTCGGCGTTCTCACGACACGCGTGATCCCGCAGCTTCTTGAGCAGATACGGCCGATATGGCCAGTTCCGCATACCGTCGAGCTGCTTCGTTGAAGTGACGAGGTCGATCGGCGCACTGATCGTCGCCGCGGCGAGCAGCGTCGGCCCGTCGCGTCCAGCCTCGTCGGCCAGCCACTGCACGAGCGTGTTGCCGCCGAGGCTGAAGGCAATCGCGGCAAGATCGGTGTTGGCCAGGCAGAGTGTCTCGTGATGCTCGACCAAATGCCGCGCTGTCGCCGCGAAGACGGCCGTGTCGCCGTGCCACGCGCACCCGCCGGCCCGATCCGCCCCGTCGCCGCAGCCACGCTTGTTCATCCGCAGCACCGGGTAGCCACGTCTGAGCAAGTCGAGCGTCGCCAGCCACAGATAGCCCGCATCCGCGGACCCGCCGAGCCCGTGCAGCAGCATGACCGTCGGCCGCTTCGCCGGCTCCTCCGGCAGATGCAGATGATGCACGAACAAGTCGCCCGACCCGTCGCCCGCCTCGACCTCTACCACTCGCGACGGCCACTTCGCCTGATCGATCCGCTTGGCCAGCACCTCATAGGCGATGCTCTGCAGGTCCGCCCCGTACCACGGCGCCCGCGGCCGGAAGGCCGGGAAATCAACGGCGTCGGTCGGGTCGGACATCGGCCTGACGGTAGCGGCGAAAGCTGCTGTCAAGAGCGTCGAGCACGACAAGTGTTCTACTTGCCGTCTCGTCGGAAAGCGGCAATGGCCTCCGTCCGCTCCCGTACCGGCATCGCCAAGATCTCCGCCAGACGACCTAGGGGAAACTCGGGCAGCGCGACACTTTCATCCGCTTCGGAATATTCGTCGTCGCCGCCACGGCGAAAGACACGGACTGGCCCGCTGCCGGCGTATCGCCAGATCTCCGCGACGCCAAGTCGGGCGTAGACGGACGCTTTATGCCCGCTCGGCGGCCGCAGGTCGATCTCGACGGCGAGGTCCGGAACGGGGTGGACGCTGAAGTCGATGCTGAACAGATCGACATCAACCATCAGTTCGTAGCTGCTGATGTAGTAACTCTCGTCAGGCTCGACACCAGAATCAGCCTTCTGCCGCAACGTCCCGGAGCCGACCGGCAGGATCGGTATCAAGTGCGAAGCGGCGAACGACTCGATGATCGAGTGGACGGCGCGGCTCAAGTTGTCGTGGCCTTGCGAGGGCATTTCAATCTCTAGATAACCGTTGTCGAAGGTGATTCGATAGCCGGGTCGGTCGCCGACCATGGCGAGCATGCGTTCGTAGTCCTCCCACGAAACATCATGAAAAACGACGTGCTCGCCACCATCGGCCGGAGGAGGCGACGGCACGGCAGGCTTGGACGCCGCCGGCATCGGCGGAGGCGGTGCGAGGGGTGCGGCCATGCCCACAGTTTATCACGCCTCTGCC
>CAYQCT010000010.1:34070-38701 GCA_964416015.1 uncultured Tepidisphaerales bacterium | reverse complement strand
GGTGCTACGGCACTGTCAGCTACTTCGGCGACGGCGTCTTCCCCGGCTTCGTCGAGATGGCTGCCCAGCCGGAGCTGTACGTGCCGGCCGACCGGAGGTGGGCACTCGACCTGATCCCGTTCGCGCTCATGCTCGGCGCGTTCGGCAAGAGCGCGCAGTTCCCGCTCTACGTCTGGCTGCCCGACGCCATGGAAGGCCCGACGCCGGTCTCGGCGTTGATCCACGCGGCCACGATGGTCACGGCCGGCGTCTACATGATCAGCCGGATGTTCCCCGTCTTCGCCTGGACCCCGGCGGCGATGGTGACCATCACCGTCGTCGGCGCGTTCACGGCCCTCTTCGCCGCGACGATCGCCCTGCGGCAGTTCGACCTCAAGAAGGTCTTCGCGTATTCGACGGTCAGCCAGCTCGGCTACATGTTCGTCGCCGTCGGCGTGCTGGCGCCGATGGCGGGCGTCTTCCACCTCGTCACGCACGCGTTCTTCAAGGCGTTGCTCTTCCTGTCGAGCGGCGTCGTGATGCACGCGATGATGGGCCACCTCGACATGCGGAAGATGTCGGGCCTCAAGGCGGTCCTGCCCAAGACGCGGATCTTGTGCCTCGTCGGCTGCCTCTGCCTCGCCGGTTTCCCGCTGACGAGCGGCTTCTTCAGCAAGGACGAGATCATCCACTTCGCCAAGGCCCACGCGGCCGGCGACTGGGTCGGATACCTGCTCTACGCCGTCCTGCTGCTGACGGCGTTCATGACGGCCTACTACACGTTCCGGCTCTACTTCCGCGTCTTCGAAGGCCCGCTCGTCCAGCCGACCGAGGCCGCGCCGGACCATCATCACGAGGAAGACGACGGCCACGGCACGAGCAGTGCCTCCGCCGTCGCCGCGGGCGACACGGCCGAGTCGGGTGTCGACGCGCCGCACGGGTCGCACGGCCACGACGATCATCATCACGACCACGAGCCGCTGGTGATGATCGCGCCGCTGGCGGTGCTGGCTGTCGGGGCGTTGGTCGCGGGCTTCTTCCAGTTCCCGTTCCACTGGCTGGGCAGCTTCCTGGGGGATTCGCCGAGCTTTTTCTACGGCTGGGACATGACCGCCTCGGCGTACGGGGGCAACTACGTCAAGCCCTCGCCGGGCGCGTTCGGCTACGAGACGCTCGGCTTCGGTGCGTGGCTGCTCGAAGTTTGGCCGGGCCTGCTCATCGGCAGCGTCGTCGCGTTGTCCGGCATCGGGCTCGCCTACTTCCTGCACCTCAAGGACCGCCGTCGGGCGGATGGCTTGGCCCACAAGCTTCGGCCGTTCGCCCGGCTGCTGGAGGGCAAGTACTACGTCGACGAGATCTACGACGCCCTCGTCGTCGGCCCGCTGCGAGGCATCGGGCACGTCTTCTACTTCCTCGACCGCTTCGTCGTCGACGGCCTGGTCTACCTTGCCGGCTTCACGCCCTGGACCGCCGGGGCGGGTTTGCGGCTGGCGACGCAGCGGGGCGCGTTGCAGGGCTACGCCGTGACGATGCTGCTGGGCATCGCGTTGATCGTGGCCTTCGTCGCCGTCATGTGAATCTGCTTGCCACGTCGTCTGCCTGATTCCGTTCCCCTGTTCGTCCGCCCATGAGCTTCCTGTTGCCGATCCTGGTTCTGCTCCCGCTGTTGGCGGCCGCGGCGATCCTGCTGGCGCCGGCGGCGATGGCAAAGACGATCGCGCTCGGCTTCAGCGTCGTCGAGCTGGCGTTGGCGTTGCTGCTGCTCGGCGTCGGCTTCGGCGGGACCGTCGGCGACTGGACCCCGGCGATGCTCGAGGTCCGCGAGATCGGCTTCGGCGTCTCGCTCGGGCTCGACCCGATCAGCTACTGGCTCGTCCTGCTGACCGCGTTTCTCATGCCGCTGGTCGTGCTCAGCAGCTACGCCAGCGACATCCCGCGGGCCAAGGGCTACTACTTTTGGCTGGTCGCGCTCGTCACGCCGATGGTCGGGACGTTCGTGGCGCAGGATGCGTTGCTCTTCTACGTCTTCTTCGAGCTGACGCTGGTCCCGATGTACTTCCTCATCGGCATCTGGGGCGGCGAGGACCGGAGCTACGCGGCCAAGAAGTTCTTTCTCTACACCTTCGTCGGCGGCGTCTTCACGCTGGCCGCGCTGCTCTACGTCGGCATCAACGCCGGCAGCTTCGACCTCGACGCCATGGCCCGCTGGAGCCAGGCGAACGTCACCTCGGGCACCGCCAAGGTCCTGCTGTTCACGGCCCTGGCCGCGGGTTTTGCGGTGAAGGTGCCGCTGTTCCCGGTGCACACGTGGCTGCCGCTGGCGCACACGGTCGCGCCGACGGCCGGGAGTGTGATTCTGGCCGGTGTCCTGCTTAAGCTCGGCACGTACGGCCTGCTCAAGGTCGTCCTGCCGATCGGCTTGCTCAGCACGGGCGGCCTGCTGCCGGTGATCGCCGACGTCGTCGTGCCGGTCGTAGCCGTGCTGTGCATCGTCGGCATCATCTACGGCGCGCTGATCGCCTGGGTGCAGGAAGACGTCAAGAAGCTCGTCGCCTACAGCAGCGTCAGCCACCTCGGCTTCTGCGTGCTCGGCCTCGTCGCCCTCAACGACCAGGGCATGCAGGGCAGCGTCTTCTACATGATCAACCACGGCATCAGCACGGGCGCCCTGTTCCTGCTGATCGGCATGATCTACGACCGCTTCCACACGCGGCAGTTCGCCGACTACTCTGGCCTGGGCACCGCGATGCCGATTTTCAGCTTTTTCTTGGTGCTCTTCACCATGAGCTCGATCGGCCTGCCCGGCACGAACGGGTTCGTCAGCGAGTTCCTCACGATCCTGGGCGCCTTCACCAGCCCGTACCTCGGCCCGATCTTCGGCATTTTCGCGGCACTCGGCGTCGTGCTGGGCGCGATCTACATGCTGCACATGGTCGCCCGCCTCGTCTTCGGCCCGCTCAAGCTGCCCGAGACGCACCACCACGACGCTTCGCAGCCGGAGGCGGCGACATCGAAGGTCGTCTCGCACGACCTCAACGGCCGCGAGGTCATGATCCTGACCCCGTTGGCCGTGCTGGTGATCGTGCTGGGCGTCTTCCCGACGCCGCTGCTCAAGAGCATCCAGCCCTCCGTCCAACTCGCTCGCACGCCGGTCGCGACCGCCACGCTGCCGGTCGCCGACGCGCTCGATGTTGAGGAGATGCTCGTCACGAGGCACGACCGTGAGGGAGAGCGATCGCCGCAGGCGATGTCTGCCGCCGTCGTCGTGACCGGAGACGGGCTTCGCCCGTAGCACTTCCTGACGGTCGTGCCTCGTATTCAACGCCGCTCATTTCTTGACTGACTGCCCCTCGCCCATGGAACTCTTCGTCAAGCTCCTGCCCGAACTCGTCCTGACGGCGACGGCGCTCGTGCTGTTTCTGTCCGGCGTCGCACGAGGCGACGGGGCACGCAAAGTCGTGCCGTGGCTGGCCTTGTTCGGCGTCGTCGCGGCGGGCGTCGTCGCCTTCGTCCAGGGCGGCGGCGAGGAGACGGTCGACTTCAGCGAAGCCGTCCGCGGCGGGGCGTTTGCCGGCTTCGCCAAGGTGACGACGGCCGTCGTGGGCCTGATCCTGTTGCTGCTCTGCTGGCCCACCACGGCCGACGGTGGCGGCAACGCGGGGCTCCGCTTCGGCCTCGACGGCGGCGAGTTCTTCGGCCTGCTCCTGCTCAGCCTCACCGGCGTCATGCTCGTCGCCAGCGCCGACGACACGATCCTGCTCTTCATGGGCATCGAGCTGGCCAGCATCCCGACGTACGTCCTCGTCGCCATGGGCCGACCGCTGCCGAGCGCGCAGGAGGCGGGCGTCAAGTACTTCTACCTCGGTGCCATGGCCGCCGCGGTGCTGCTGATGGGCTTTGCCTACCTCTACGGTGTCACCGGCACGACGAACCTCAACGACACGGCCCTCGCGCTCTCGCTCGACGACGGCCCGCTCGCCGGCAGCGTGTGGAAGTCGCTTGGCCTCGTCCTGATCCTGCTGGGGCTCTGCTTCAAGCTCGCCGCGTTCCCGCTGCACTTCTATGCCGGCGACGTCTACACCGGGGCGGCGACGCCGGTCACCGCGATTCTCAGCTACATTCCCAAGGCCAGCGGTATTCTGGCGGGCGTCAAGATCCTGCTCGCCGCCGGAGCCGGCTCGGCCGTCGGGGCGCCCGAGGTGCTTTGGAAAGTGCTGCTCGTCGTCAGCATCCTGACGATGTTCGTCGGCAACACGATGGCGTTGCTGACGGAGAACCTGAAGCGGGTCATGGCCTACAGCAGCATCGCCCACAGCGGCTACATGCTGGCGGCCCTGACGGTCCTCGCCGCCGCCGGTCCGCTCGCCGGACCGGCCGGTCTTGCCGCGGCAACCGCCGCGGCGGCGGGCGTCGTCTTTTACCTGGCGGCGTACGGCGTCATGAACAGCGGCATCTTCGGCGTGCTGCTCATGCTGCCGACCAGCAAGCGCCTGACCGACCCGGACGGCAACCTCCGCACGCCACCGGCGACGACGGCCGAGACCTACGACGAGATCCGCGGCACCGGCCGGCGGCATCCGATCCTGACGATCGCGATGGCCGCCTGCTGCATCAGCCTCATCGGCATCCCGCTGACGGTCGGCTTCCTCGGC
>CAYQCT010000010.1:30085-34060 GCA_964416015.1 uncultured Tepidisphaerales bacterium | reverse complement strand
TGCCGTTACGCTCGCCGACGCCGCCGAAGGGGCCGGCTGGCCGATGACGCTGCTGATCGCTGCGATCGCGATCAACGCGGCCATCGCGGCGGCGTATTACCTGCGAATTGTGGCGACGATGGTGCTCGAGCCGTCCGCCGCCGAGGAGGACGCCGCCGCCGACGGGCAGGCGTACGAGCCGCCGCCCGCGCGGGAGCAGCCGTGGCCGATCGTGGCCGCGACGGCCCTGAGTGTCGCCGGCATCTTCGCCTTTGGCCTGATCCCGCCGAACATCACGCTCGCCGGCCGCGCCGCCGAGGCCGCGGCAGAGTCGGCTTTGCTCGCCGCCGCCGAGCCGCTCGACGCCGTCGTTCTGCCGCCCGTGTCGCCTGCCCTGGCTCCATCACGGATGGAGATTCTCCCCGTCGAGTAGCGCGGCTTCAGGTGCGGCCACGTGCCGCACCCGTGCCATGGGAGCTGAAACCAAACCCGCCCGGTGCCCGCTTAGGATGTCCCCCGCGTGAGGCGAATTCGAGTCGTTGGCCTAAATCACACGTCGGCTGCGGTCGAGGTGCGTGAGCCGTTGGCGGTACCGACGAAGGCGACGCCGGCGACGCTCGCGGCCGTGCGCGAGGCCGCCGGGTGCGAGGGGGCGATCCTGCTGTCGACGTGCAACCGCGTTGAGCTCTACCTGGCCGGCACGCCCGCGCCCGACGCCGACGCCGCCTTCGCCGCGCTTTGTCAGCATCGCGAACTCGACCCGGCCCGGTTCACGCCGCACCTGTACGACCACACTGGCGAGGCGGCCGTGCGGCACCTGTTCCGCGTGGCGTCGTCGCTCGACTCCATGGTCGCCGGCGAGCCGCAAGTGTTGGGCCAGGTCCGCCGGGCCTACGAGTTGGCCCGCGATTGTAAGCAGGCGGGGCGGATCCTGCACGGCGTCTTCCAGAGGGCGGTGCGTGTCGGACGTGACGTCCGCGCGACCTGCGGGCTCGACGCGGCCGGCGCGGGTGTTGCCGAGGCGGGCCTCGAATATGCCGACGAAGCCTTGGACGGACTCGGCGGCAAGACGGTGCTGTGCGTCGGGACGGGCAAGGTCACGCGGCTTCTGCTCAAGCACCTGCACGCCCGGCCGCCGGCACAGCGGCCGTCGCGACTGGTCGTCGCCGGTCGCGACGCAGGTCGCGCAACGCGGTTCGCCGCGCAGTTCGGCGGGCAGGGCGGGTCGCTCGACGACCTGCCGACGCTGCTGGCTGACGCCGATCTTGTGGCGTGCGGCACGGGCAGCCGCCGGCCGGTCGTGACGGCCGAAGCCGTCGCGGCGGCCGTCGCTAATCGGCAGGATCGGCCCTTGTTCTTGCTGGATCTGGCCGTGCCGCGGGACGTCGAGCCGGCCGCCGGGGCGACGCCGGGCGTGCATCTGTACGACCTGGACGATCTTCATCGTGCCGCCGGCGGTGGGCCGCGTCGGGCGATGCTGGCGGCGGAGCGGGCGGTCGACGGGCACGTCGCGGCGTACGTCGCCTGGCACCGCGGCCGGGACATGGGCGGGCTGATCCACGAGCTCTACGCCCGCGGCCACGCCGCCGCCGAGGCCGAGGTCGATCGCATGCTGCACCGCCTGCCCGACTCGCTCGACCCGGCCCAGCGCGACGCCGTCGCGGCGTTGTGCAACGACGCCTCGCGTCGCCTCGTCAACAAGCTCCTGCCCTGCGGCACGCGCCCGATCCCGAGCGACATGCCGGCTACCGGCACGCGGTCGAGAAGCTGTTCGACCTGCCGACGACGCGGGCGACGCCGCCGAAGCCGGACGACGCGGCATGACCGGCGGCCGTCGCGGATCGGGCGTGGCATGGGCGATGCTCGCGCCGTTCCTCGCCGGCTTCGCAATCTTCGGCGTCTGGCCGATCGTGCGAACGCTCTGGGTCGGCCTCGTCGATCGAGGTGGCCCGACGCTGCGGCACCACGCCTTCGCGGCGACGGACCCGCTCGCGTGGCTCGCCGCGGCGAACACGGTCGGCTTCGCCCTCGCCTTCGCCGCGATCACGGTGCCGGCCGCGTTCGCATTGGCGTTGCTGATCCGGGCCGCGCCGCCGCGGCTGCGTGTGGTGGCGGCGGTGACGATTTTCGCGACGCACCTGATCGGCAGCGCCTTCGCCGGCCTGTTGTTTCGGCCGATCCTGCTCGACCGCCGGCTCGGGCTCGAGGCGATGCTGACGACGCCGGGCCTGGCGATGGTGACGCTGCTGCTGGTCGCGACGTACGTCGGCGTCGGGTTTGGCGTCGTGCTGTTGCTGGCAGCACTTCGGCGGGTCGATCCGCACCTGCTCGACGCCGCCCGCCTTGACGGGGCCGGGGTTTGGCGGCAAACGTGGTCGGTGCTGGTGCCGCAGGTCCGGCCGACGCTGGCGTTGCTGGCGGTGGCCGGGGTCTGGTGGGGATTGCAGGTGTTCGAGCTGCCGTACGCCCTGTTCGGCGGGCCAGGGCCGGGGTATCGCGTACTGAGCGTGACGATGCTGCTGCTGGACGCCGGCCTGCGTCGCGGCGACGAGGCGTATGCGGCGGCGGTGGCGACGCAGTTCGCGGTCGTCGTGCTCGTTCTGACGCTGGGGTTGGCGTGGTTGCTGCGGGTGGGGCGGGAGGAGGTCGGGGTGGAATGAGCGGAACTAGCGCAGAGGAGCGACGGGGCGAAGGTCCGCAAAGGTCAGAGGGAGGATAAAGTAGGAAGAGGTAAAGATGGAGATGAAGCAAGTGATGCGTCTAATCGGTCTGGTCTTGCTTGTGGTTGTTGCGTTGCCCGGTGCGGCCCGGGGGGAGGGGGAGTTGCGGGTCTTGACGAAGGAGGTGCCGTTCCCGCGGGGGCTGGCGTTGGCGGATCCGGACGGGGACGGGGAGGCGTCCCTGTACGTTTTGTCGCGCGGCCGGTCACGCGGCGATGGCGGGGCAGATACGGGGCTGGACGATCAGGCGGGGACGCTGTGGGAGGTCGATCCGGCGACGGGCCAGACGCGGGTCTTCGTCAGGCCAACGTCGCCGCCGTTTCGGCTGTTGGACCGGACGCTGCCGCGGGCGACGGATGACGAGCAAACGGATCGGCCGTATTGCGTGTTGCGGTGGGACGAGGCGACGCGGAGTTTCTACATTTGTGGTTTCAGCGGCATCGACCTTCCGGCGACGGATGAACATGGAGCCGAATCGGGTTACTTCCGCAAGAACCGGAGCGATGTCGTGCTGCGGTACGACGTCGGTGCGAAGCAGTGGTCGGAGGTCGATCGTCACGAGCCGGCGGACGGCGATGCGTATCCGGGCGAGGCCGGCGGGTACGTCCGAGGGCCGGACAACCTTGCGGTGGTCGCCGACGGGCAGCTGGTCGTGGCGGCGAAGGAGAACGACCGGCTCGTCCTGTACGACGTGCTCGGCGACGCCACGCCGCGGGTGGTGATGACGGACCGCGTGACGCTGATGGATGGCATGCCGATCGAGGTGCGCGGGCACAGCGCGCTGGCGGTCGACGGCGACTGGCTGTACGTCGGCTTTCGGACGACGGGGCAGGTCGTCCGCGTGCCGATCGTGCGGGAACATGCGGAGGACGGCCGCGTGCTCGTCTCGCTGGCGACGGACCGGGCGGAGCTGCTGGCGTTGTTCCAGCCGTTCGACCATCACGGACCTGAGCATCGGCCCCGGCGGCGACGTCTTCGTCCTCTCGGCCACGCCCGCCCGCGTCTACCGCCTGACGCCCGGCACCTTCGCCGACTACCGCGACGGCGAAGGTGCCTGGCTCGACCTCGCCGCCCGCAGCGGCAACCCGCGGCTCAAGAGCGAAAACCTGCTGGTGACGACCGACGGCACCGTCTACCTCGCCAGCGGCGACGCCTACCGCGACCGCACCATCGGCGGCACCGTCTGGAAGGTCACGCCATAGCACCGGCGTCGGGAGAAGATCGCCAGTGAAGGTGCATTTAAGCGTGTGCCCGCTGCCACTTGCGGAGCACCTGA
>CAYQCT010000010.1:337-30075 GCA_964416015.1 uncultured Tepidisphaerales bacterium | reverse complement strand
CCGCGATCGCGCCGTCGGCGGGACGCTCTGGGTCTATCGGCCGTGAAGGTGCCTTGACCGTCGACTCGCATTACGCTGCGGCCGTGCCACGCGTCCTTCGCTATGCCTTGCCGATAGGCCTGTTGCTGCTCGGCGTGCTCGTCTTCTTCGGCACCGGCGTGTTCGGGCTGGGGCGTGACGCAACGTACTTGCGGCAGGACTTTTCGTGGCTTTGGGCGGCCGGGCACATGTGGGCCCGCGGCGGCAATCCATACGACTACGAGGCGTTTCGGCCGGTGCTGATGGAAGTCGTGGGGCCGCACCTCGGCAATGCGTTCGTCTATCCGCCGCAGCTTGCGTTGTTCGCGATGCACTGGGGCCTCGTGCCGTTCGGCGTCGGCACGTGGCTGCTCACGGTCGAGAACATCGCCGCGGCCGGGCTGCTGATGTGGGGCGTCTACACGATGCTCCGGAATCCGGTCGAATCCGGTCGAATCCGGTCGAATCCGGTCGAGCCGTGGTACGCTCTGTCGGCCGCGGCGTTGGTGATCGTCTGCCCGATCGCGGCGCACGTGACGGCGATGGGACAGTCCTCGCTGCTGGTCGCCGCGGCCGTGATCTGGGGCTGGATTCTGATCCACCGCGACCGGCCCGTCGTCGGCGGCGTGCTGCTCGCGTTGGCGGCGGTCAAGCCGATGTTCCTGATCTTGCCGGTGATCTGGCTTGTCATGCAGCGGCGATGGGTCGCGGTGGCAAGCTTCGTCGCGGCCGGAGCGGTGCTGTCGAGCTGGGCTGTCGTCGCGGCCGGCGGGCCGATCGAACTGGCGCGGGACTGGCTGGCGTCGATTGCGGACTACAAGTCGTTCCACGCCCAGTCGCCCGGCTTTCGCCACGGCACGAGCATCGGCGGCGTGCTGTACCTGCTGGGCCTCGACGTGCCGGACCTGACGCTGCTGGCGGTGCCGATCGTGATCTGGCTTGCCTGGCAGAGCCGGCCCGGGCTCGCGCGGCCGCTGCTGGGGCCGACGGATGCCATTGCGTGCCTGCTGCTTCTCTACTTCGTCTTCGGGGCCGCTCACGATTATGACTTCGTCGTACTGGCGCCGGTTCTCGCGGCCGTCGCGTACCACGTCCGCCAGTCGCCGCCTTGGTTCGCGGCGGCCGTCATGTGCTTCGTGCTGATCTCGTTCCCGCAGCGGGTGTTGCGTCGGTTCGACAGCGACCTGTTGCTGCAATGGCGGATGCCGGTGCTGCTGGCGGTGCTGCTGGGCCTGCTTTGGCTCGCGTGGCGGCAGCGTCGGGCCGCCACGTAAGCTGGCGGCATGGCCAAGGCTGCGGCTCGCTCGAACCTTGTGCCGGTCTATGCCCTCGTCGGGCCCGAGCCGTATCTGCAGGGCGAGGCGTTGCGGCGGGTCGTGGCGATGGCGGGCGAGGACGCGCAGCGGGTCGACGTCGAAGGGCCGCAGGCGACGCCGGGGGAGGTTTTTGATGAATTGCGAAGCCCGGCGATGTTCGGCGGGCGGCGGGTCGTGGTCGTGCGCGAGGCGGACGCGTTCGTCTCGAACCACCGGGCGTCGCTCGAAGATTATTTGAAGACGCCGGCACCGGAAAAC
The DNA here is from genome assembly GCA_964416015.1 of uncultured Tepidisphaerales bacterium. Taxonomy (GTDB): domain Bacteria; phylum Planctomycetota; class Phycisphaerae; order Tepidisphaerales; family Tepidisphaeraceae; genus JBCDKH01. Next base: position 28,483 of record CAYQCT010000010.1, on the reverse strand, counting down.
GTGCTGGTACTGCGGTGCGGGACGCTGCCGAAGAACCAGAACGTCTACAAGCTCGCGGCCAAGGCGGGCGAGGTGATCGACTGCCAGCCGCCCAAGGGATTGCCGGCAGTCGCGAAATGGGCGATCAAGCAGGCGAAGCAGACGCATCAGCTGACGGTTGACCCGGCGGCGGCGGACCTGTTGGCCGACGCCCTCGGCGGCGACCTGGGCGCGATTGACAACGAGCTGGCCAAGCTCGCCCTGCGGCTCGACGGCGGCAAGGTGAAGGCCGAGGACGTGGCCGGCGGTGTGGCGTTTCGACGGGAGCAGCAGATGTGGACGATGACCGACCGCCTCACCGCCGGTGACGCGGCCGGGGCGGTCACGATCTGGCGGCAGCTGACGGCGACGGACGCGTCGGCGGAGTTTCGCGCGGTGACGTGGCTGGCGCTCTGGCTCGACAAAGCCGGCCGGGCGCAGGCGATGCGTCGCGACGGGCAACGGCCGTTCGACATCGCCAAGGAGCTCAAGGTCTGGCCGGCGAAGAACATTGACCCGCTGCTCCGCAGTGCCGAGGCGATGGGGGCGGCGGGTCTGCGACGGGCGACGGACCGGCTGGCGGAGCTGGACTACCAGGTGAAGACGGGACGTGCCGAGGCCAAGCGGGCGTGCGAAGCGTTCCTCGCGACGGCGTTGCGGTAGCAAGTGTGCAGTAGGGCGGGCTTCAGCCCACGATCAGGTTCAGGCGGAGGTGGGCTGAAGCCCACCCTACACAACCGTCGGGAAGCCACGCGTTCTTGCATCGACCGTCGTAAAAGTAAAACAGGTGTTTGCCGCCGTCGGCCGGGGCGCTAGGGTGCTTCTGTGACTACCGCCCGCGGCTTGGTTGTTCTGCTGACGGGCCTCGCCTGCGTGGGTCTTGCCGGGTGTGGCGGCGGCGAGGAAGAGCAAGGCGGCCCGCCCGGTGGGGGCGGTGGTGGGGGTGGTGGGGGAATGCCGCCGGCGAATGTGCGGACGGCAGAGATCGAGATGCAGGAGGTGCAGCAACGCCTGCGGCTCACCGGCAGCCTGCGGGCGACGCGGCGGGCAGAGGTCGCGGCCGTCGAGCCGGGGCGGGTGATGGAAGTTGCGTTTGACGAGGGCGATCGCGTCGAGAAGGACGCGGTGCTCGTCCGCCTCGATACGCGGCGGCTGGCGGAGGAGATGGCCGAGGCCGAGGCGGATCAGGCAGCGGCGGAAGCGACGCTGCGGCAGCGGCAGTCGGAGCTGCGGCGGGCTCGTGAGGATTTGGCGAATCGACAGTCGGCCGCCGAGCAGATGTCGGGCGCGGTCAGCGAGAACGAGCTTCGCGAGTTCCGCACCGGCGTCGAAGTCGCCGAGTCCGCCGAGGCCGCGGCTCGGACGCAGTTGGCGGCCGTCGCGGCGCGGATCGGGCGAATCCGCGTGCAGATGGAAGACGCCGTCGTGAAGGCACCGTTCGCCGGCAAGGTGCTGATGCGGTCGGCAGAGCTGGGCGAATACCTTTCGCCGGGCCAGTCGGTGGCGACGCTGGCGACGGACGATTCGTTCGAGGCCGTGCTGGACGCGCCCGAGTCGCTCGACCCGTCGACGGCCGCGGCCGATCCGGGCGACGTGCTGCTGCGTCTGGCGGCTGGCAACGTGACGCTGACGCCGACGGCCGTGCGTCCTGTCGGCGACGTCGACCCCCGGTCGCGTCGCTACGCACTGATCGCGGACGTGAAAGTCGACCCGTCCCTGCGGCTGTCGGCGGGCCAGTCGGTTACCGCCGACGTGCCGGTCGGGGCGGTCGCGAGCCGGTTGGTCGTGCCCGCCGACGCGATCCGGCTGAACCAGAACGGCAGCTTCGTCTACCTTGAGATGTTCACGAACGGCGAAGAAGCGCCGCCCGTAGCGATCCAGATGCCGGTCGAAGTCGAGTTCATCCGCGGCAACGAGGCGATCCTGGCGACGCCCGCGGGCGGGCCGTTGCAGCCGGGCGTCGGTGTTGTCGTCGAAGGGGCCGAGCGGATCTTCATGCCGGGCATGCAGCCGCTCAAGGAAGACCCGCCCGAGGCGAACCCCGCCACGCGTCCCGCCGCCTGATCCGTTGTACGTAAGGAGCCACGCGTGAACCCGATTCGCCTCGCCATTCAGCAGCCGATCACGATCGCCGTCGGCATCGTCCTGACGATCCTGGCCGGCATCCTCGCCTTCGCCGGCGTGCCGATCGAGATGACGCCCGAGATCCAGAAGGGCATCATCAGCGTCACCACGGCCTACCCGAACGCGCTGCCCGCCGACGTCGAGAACGACATTCTGGTCGAGCAGGAGAACGTCCTACGCGAGCTGTCCGGCCTCGAGCGGATGACCAGCACTGCCAATCGCGGCCAGGGCACCATTCGCATCGAGCTCGGCGTCGGCGTCGATGTGGAGGCGGCGACGTACGAGGTTGACCAGCTCATCAGCCGCGTGCCGAGCTATCCCGACGGCGTGCTGCAGCCGGTGGTCGAGGCCGAGGATCCCGAGAGCAACGACTACATCGCGTGGGTCGTCGTCGAGCGAGAAGAAGCCGACGGCACGCCGATCCCAACCGAGGACGTGCAGCAGGTCTTTGACTTCGTCGAGAATCGCGTCGCCCCGCGGCTCGAGCGGCTCGAAGGCATGAGCCAGGTCAACGTCCTCGGCGGCCGCGAGCGGGAGCTGCAGGTGCGTGTCGACCCCGAAGCGCTGGCCCGGCGTGGCCTGACGATGAGCCAGCTCGTCGCAGCGATCCAGGCGAGCAACGCCGACTTCAGCGGCGGGGCGTTGCAGCGGGGCAACTACGACGTCTCGGTCCGCGTGCCGGCCCGGTGGGATTCGGTCGAGGAGGCCCGCGAAACGGTGCTTCGCCAGGACGAGAGCGGGCCGGTGACGTTGCAGGACGTCGCCGCGGTCGACGAAGGCTTCCGCGAGGCCGGCAGCTTCATTCGCAGTCGTGGCGTGCCGGTGCTGGCGATGAATTTCCAACGCGAGCTCGGCAGCAACGTGCTGGCGGTGATGACGAGCATGCAGGACGAGATCGATCGGCTCAACGCTGACGGCGGCCTGCTCGATCAGTACGCCCGCAGCCAGAACCTCGACGGCACGATCCGGCTGCGGCAGGTCTACGACCAGACCGTCTACGTCCGCAGCGCGATCAACATGGTGCGGAACAACCTCCTGCTCGGCGCAGCGTTGGCGGTCGTCGTACTGCTGATGTTCCTGCGCAGCGTCCGCACCGTCGGCATCATCGCGCTGGCCATTCCCGTCAGCGTGCTGGGCGCGAGTTTGGCGATGATCCTGCTCGGGCGCACGATCAATGTTGTGAGTCTGGCCGGCGCGGCCTTCGCGATCGGGCTGGTCGTCGACAACTCGATCGTCGTCCTCGAGAACATTTACCGCCACCTCGAGATGCGCAAGTCGCCGGCGAGGGCGGCGCTCGACGGGGCCCGCGAAGTCGCGTTGGCCGTCCTTGCCAGCACGCTGACGACAGTCGTCGTTTTCGTGCCGGTGCTCCTAATTCAGCAGCAGGTCGGCCAGCTCTTCCGCGACCTGGCCATCGCGATTTGCGCGGCGGTCCTGCTGAGCTACGTCGTCAGCGTCCTCGTTATTCCGTCGGCAGCGGCGTTGCTGTTGAAGCCGCGTGATCCCGAAGGCGAGCCGCCCGGACGCAACAAGGCGACGGCGGCGTTCGCGAAGGTCTTCGACAAGATCAACGTCTTCCGCGTCGTGCCCGGCTTCATCGCCGACGTCGTCCACTTCATCAACGGCTCGATCCTGGCCCGCGTCGGCGTCGTCGGAGCGTCGCTCGTCGCGGTCGTGCTCGGCGTGATCGTGCTGCTTCCGCCGCTCGATTACCTGCCGCAGGGCAACCGCAACATCGTCTTCGGCGTCTTGCTTCCACCGCCCGGGTACAACCTCGACAAGTTCAGTCGAATGGGTGAGCAGATTGAGGACGACATCCGCCCGTACTTCGAGTCCGGCCTTCGCGTGATGCAAGGTGAGACAACGCTCGCCGAAGCGCAGGCGACGAACGCGGAGGTAACTGTCTCGCAGCCGACAGGCGGCGAACTCAAGGTGACGCCGCCGCCGCTTGAGAACTACTTTCTCGTCGGCCTTGCGGATCAGGACACCATCTTTCACGGAGCTATCAGCCTCGACGATACCAAGGTTGTTGACATCGGGCCGTTGTTCAAGAAGGCGACCCGGGCACGATCGGGTTCGCGTCGCAGCCGCCGCTGTTTCGCCTGAGCGGCGGCAGCGGTGCGGCGATCGGTGTCGACATCACCGGCTCGAATTTCAACGAAGTGCAAGCCTCTGCCGAGGCACTGTTCGGCGCGCTGATGGGCCAGTTCGACCAGGTCCAACCGCGCCCGGCAAACTTCAACCTGCAGGGCCCGCAGCTTTCGGTCCGGCCTGACGGCCTGCGCGCCAGCGACGTCGGCCTCACGGAAACCGACGTCGGCCTCACCGCCGCTGCGCTCGGCGACGGCATCATCCTTCGCGACGCGTACGCGTTTCCGGACGAGCTGCGCGACGTGACGATCCTCACGCCGACCGCCGACGACGCGTCCGGCGGGCCGCTCGATCGCCTCGCCAGCGCCGCCGTCGCGACGCCCTCCGGCAGCACGGTCAGCCTCGGCGAAGTGGCCGACCTGGTCACCGCGACATCGCCGACGGAAATCCGTCGCATTGCCGGCGAACGTGGCGTCAGCTTCGAAGTGACCGCGCCGCCCGGCACGCCGCTGTCGACCGCCATCGCGCAGATCGAAGAAACCATCGCCGGCCTGCAACAAGGCGGCGCGATCCCGCCGAGCGTGCAAGCCGGCGTCTCTGGCACCGCCGACGCGCTGGGCGACATCCGCACCACGCTCCTCGGCGACGGCACCTTCCTCGGCACGCTCACCAGCAGCGCCGTCGTCGCGTTGCTCGTCGTCTACCTGCTGATGTGCGTGCTCTTCCAGAGCTGGAGCTACCCGTTCGTCATCATGCTGACCGTGCCGCTGGCGACGTTCGGCGGCTTCCTCGGGCTCTTCCTCGTCAACTTCTTCACGCAAGGCCGGTATACGCCGACGACGAACCTCGACGTCCTGTCGATGCTCGGCTTCATCATTCTCGCCGGCACCGTCGTCAACAACGCGATCCTGATCGTCGAGCAGTCGACCAATTTCCTCCGCATGACCGGCAAGGAACTCGAAGAAGCCTGCGTCGACTGCCACGGCGAAAAGACCGACGCCGGCCTCGGCCCGCGGCGGGCGATCACCGAAGCCGTCCGCAGCCGCGTTCGCCCGATCTTCATGTCGATGCTGACCAGCGTCGGCGGCATGCTGCCGTTGGTGCTGATCCCCGGCGCAGGCACGGAGCTGTACCGCGGCCTGGGCGCGGTCGTCGTCGGCGGGCTGGCGGTCAGTACGATCTTCACGCTCTTCGTCACGCCGGCGATGCTGAGCCTGGTCATGGACCTCAAGCAGAAGCTGGGCCAGTCGCTCGTGCGGATGCCGGAGGACGAAGTTCTGGACGCCGAGCCGGTCGGCCCGTCGCCGTCGCTGCAAGGAGTTCCCGCTTGAACCGCCTGATCTTCACGTCGCTCGCCGCCAGTTTCGCCCTCGCCGGCTGCACTGTCGGGCCGGACTTTGAAGCGCCCGACCCCAACGAAGTCGCGCCGGCCGAGTGGGGCGGCGTCGCCGGCGACGCGCCCGTCACGACGCGGCCCGCCGACCTCTATCTGTGGTGGCACAGCTTCCGCGACCCACGCCTCGCGAGCCTCGTCGAGCTGGCGCAGGTGAACAGCCCGACGATCCTCAAAGCTGTCTACCGCGTAAGCGAAGCGAGGTTCCAGCTCGCCGCGATCAACGGCGAACGCCTGCCGCAAATTGACCTGACGGCCGACTACCTGCGCAGCCGAACGAGTGAAAACCTCGAGGGGTTTGCGGGACTCGCCGGCGGTGGCGCGGGCGGACCGGCCGGTGGCGGCATCGCGTTCGACTCGGAGACCGACCTCTGGCAGACCGGCCTCGTCGCGTCGTGGGAGATCGACCTCTTCGGCCGACTCAAGCGTCGCGTGCAGGCGGCCGAGCGTGACTTCGAGGCCGAACGGGAAGACCTCAACGACCTGCTCGTCACGCTGACGGCCGACGTGGCGCGGGCGTACATCGAGGTTCGCGAGTTCTCGACGCGGCTCCGCATCGCCCGCGAGAACGTCGCGATCCAGGAACGCAGTCTCGGCCTGGCGCGTGCCCGGTTCGAGAACGGCCTGACCGGCGAGCTCGATGTCGCCCAGGCCGTCGCCGATGTGCAGCAGACGCGGGCGGCGATTCCGCAGCTCGTGGCGCGGCTGCGGGCGGCGAAGAACCGGGCGGCGCTCCTCGCCGGGCTGAAGCCGGGCGGCGTCGATCGCGTGCTCGGGCCGGATGCGTTGACGGTCATGGAAGGCGACGCAACGACGCAGCCGGCGACGCGGCCGGGCGACGTCGTGCCCGTGCCGCCGCGGTCGTTCGCGATCGGCATTCCCGCCGACCTGATTCGACGCCGGCCGGACATTCGCGCTGCCGAACGTCGTCTCGCGGCAGATACCGCCCGCGTCGGGGCACGCATGGGCGACCTGTACCCGCGGCTTAGCATCGCCGGCAGCTTCGGCTTCGCCGCCGGCGACCTGGGCGACTTGTTCGACAACGACAGCCGCACCTTCGGCATCGGCCCGTCGCTGACGCTGCCCATCTTCGAGGGCGGCCGCCTGACCGCCCAGGTTTTCGCCGCCGACGCCGTTGCCCGGCAGTCGGCTGCGGTGTACGAACAGACGGTGCTGCGGGCGCTGAACGAGGTTTCCGACGCCTTGACGAACTACGCACAAGACATTCGGCGCCGCGACGAGCTCCTGCTCTCCGCACGGGCGGCGTCGCGGGCTGTCGAGATTGCCGATGCGCAGTATCGACAAGGTCTGGTCGACTTCGACCGCGTGCTGCGGGCGCAGCAGGTCCTGTTTGCGGTACAGGACGCCCTGGCCACCGCCGATGCGGCCGTCTCGGCGGACGCCATCGAGATTTTCCGCGCCCTCGGCGGCGGCTGGGAACCGCCGCCGGAACCGGCGGTTATCGTGAAAGACGAATAGCTGCGTTTGCCCGCAGACGGGTTGTACGGCATCCGTTACAACCGCCGCGTGCCTGCTGCAACCGACGCGCCGACGGTCTGGGTCTTCGAGGACCAGCTCAATCCGCACGCGACGGCACTCTTCGAAGCACCGAAGGAGTCGCCGGTTCTCCTGATCGAGAGTCGGCACAACTTTGGCATGTTCCCGTATCACAAGAAGCGGATCACGTTTCTCATCTCCGCCATGCGACACTTCGCCGAGGAGCTCGCCGGGGCGGAGCGGGACGTGCGGCATTATCCGCTGAAGGGCCGCGGCTACCGAGACTCCTTTCCTGCACTTAAGCATCACTTTGCGAAGCGGACGAATCGCGAACTATGGATTACGGAGCCGAGCGAGTGGCATACGCGGGATTGGCTCGAGTCCGTGCCCGGTCGGCTTGCAGAGGAGTTTGACACGCCGGACGTGACGATTCGCTACTTTCCGAACCGCCTGTTCCTGACGGACCGCCAGCACTTCGCAAAGTGGCTGCAGGGCCGCAAGCGGGTCGTGATGGAGCACTACTACCGGCAGATGCGCAAGGAGCACGGCCTGCTCATGGACGGCGACACGCCGGCCGGCGGCGAGTGGAACTATGACCGGTTGAACCGCAAGCCGGCGCCGAAGGGACATGAGTTTCCTGCGTCGCCGCAGTGTGAGCCGGACGACTTGACGAAGAAGGTCATCCGCGACGTCAACAAGCACTTCCCCGACCATCCCGGCAGTACCGACGGTTTCGACATGCCCTGCGACCGCCAGCGGGCCAAGCAGATGTTCGACGACTTCGTCAAGAACCGCCTGCCGCTTTTCGGCGACTATGAAGACGCGATGGTGACGGGCGAGAAGACGCTGTATCACTCGCTCGTCTCGCCGGTCATCAATGCAGGACTCGTCGAGCCGCTGGCACTTTGCAAGCTCGTCGAGAAGGCGTACCGCAAAGGAAAAGTGCCGATTAACGCGGCCGAAGGATTCATTCGACAGATCATCGGCTGGCGTGAGTTCGTCTATGGAATCTACTGGTCGCTCATGCCCGAGTACCGCCGCCGCAACCCGCGTGGCGACGATCGACCTTTGCCCGACTTCTACTGGGACGGCAAGACAAAGATGAACTGCCTTCATCAGTCGATCGGCCATGTCGTCGAAGATGCGTTCAGCCACCACATTCAGCGACTCATGGTGATCTGCAACTTTGCCACACTCGCCGGCCTCAGCCCGCAGGCGGTGAACGACTGGTTCCTGGCGATGTACGTCGACAGCCACGACTGGGTCGTGACGCCGAACGTCATCGGCATGGCGATGAACAGCGACGAAGGCGTCATCGCGACCAAGCCCTACGTCAGCAGCGCGAACTACATCAACAAGATGAGCGACTATTGCGGGCCGTGCGAATACGACCCCAAGGAACGCATCGGCCCGAAGGCGTGTCCGTTCAACTTCCTCTATTGGAGTTTCATGGATGACCAGCTTGACACGGTCGGCCGCAACCCGCGGGTCGCACGACAGCTGACGATCCTCGACAACTTCGGCGAGCAGGTGAAGGCCGAGATGCGGCGATTGCGTGAGGAGTTTCTCAGCGAGCTGGCGACCGACGGCTACGCCGCCTGGAACCATTCGCGCGGCCGGGCAGCGGCGGAGGGGCGTGGAGAATGATCTGCAGGTTCCGTCGTTCGGCTGCAACAGGGCGAGGAAGAGTTCGGTGCTCTTGTGCGATGCGTAATCCAAAGCCCACGGCCTGGGGCTTTGGAGCGGGTCGGTACCGACGATTCTGCTGAACCGTCTTACTGGTCCGCCAAGTTGCGGGCGGCGTCATCGGCGCGTTCGTCGAGGTCGCCTTCAGGCACGATGCGGAAGCCGGCACCGCGACGTTGTTGCGGGGCGTCGCTGCTCTCGCCGGCAAGCTTGCGGAGATAGACGATGTACGTGTTCTCGGGCGTGACCGGCTTCTTGAGGATGATGTCGTTACCGCTCAGCGTCGCCCGGCCGCTTTGACCGTCGACGATCAGGGTGTCACCGCTGCTGACGTTGAAATCGTCGACCAGCTCGTTGGTCGTGCGATTGTACAGCTGCACCTTGCCGGTGCTTTCGGCGGTGTAGGTGACAAAGCCGGTGCCGCGGGCGACTTCGACCGCGTCGGAGTCGATGCCGCTCATCAGGTTCACCGGCGGATCCTGCTGCACCATCGGCTCGATCTCGGCGGGTTCCTCTTCAGCCGTTGCCGTCGCCTGGCAGCCGGCAACGAGGGCGGTCGCGGCGACGGCGCAGGCTGCGCCAAGGCGAAAAACGAGGGCGTGGCGGATGCTCATCAACGCAGCTTACTGACTATCGCGGTATTGCCACAACGGATGAATTGCCCGGCACAGGATCGTCGGGCGCGGCGTTTGCAATGATCTGCACGTGGCTAAGGTGTACCGACACGTCGCCGGCACGGGCGGCGTCGCCAGATTGCGATCCGATCCAGAAGCCGCGGCCCAGGCGGCCGGGTTGCGGTACGTGCTCGACGGCGAGCCGGGCATCACCCGCCGTCGCTTCGGCCGCGGCTTTGCGTTCTACCTGCCGACGGGCGACAAGCTGCCGCGGGGCGACCTGCTCGACCGCGTCCGCGGCCTTGCGGTGCCGCCGGCGTACGAGGACGTCTGGATCTGTCCCGACGACGCCGGCCACCTGCAGGCGACCGGTCGGGACGACCGTGGGCGAAAGCAGTACCGCTACCACGAACAATGGGACGTCGTCCGCGGCCTGGCGAAATTCGCGAAGCTCTCGGCGTTCGCCCGCACGCTGCCGCGGCTTCGTCGGACCGTCGCCCGTGACCTGCGACGAACGAAGCTGCCGCGACGCAAAGTGCTGGCCGCCTGCGTGCGCCTGCTCGACGCAACCTTCATCCGCGTCGGCAACGCGCAGTATGCAACCGAGAACGGCAGTTTCGGACTGACCACGCTGCAGGACGATCACGCTGAGTTTGGCCGCGGCGTCGTTCGCTTCGCCTTCACCGGCAAGGGCGGCCTCGAGCGAGAGATCGAGGTCGCCGACGCCAAGCTCGCCAAGATCGTCAAGCAATGTCGCGACCTGCCGGGCCAGGAACTGCTGCAGTACCTCGAACCCGACGGCACCGTTCGCGACATCGGCAGCGGCGACGTCAACGCCTACCTCCACGACATCGCCGGCGACGAATTCACTGCCAAGGACTTCCGCACCTGGCACGGCACGGTCCTGGCCGCGACGCATCTTTCCGCCGTCGAACCGGCGTCGAGCAAGACGGCCCGCAACCGGCAGTTCCTTACATCGATCGATCACGCCGCCGAACGACTCGGCAACACGCGGGCCGTCTGTCGCAAGAACTACGTCGACCCACGCGTCGAAGCGGCCTTTGAAGCCGATACGCTCATCGACCTGTTTTCCGCGGCGAAGAAGGTCCGCGGGCTGTCGCGGGACGAGTCTTCTACGCTGCATCTGTTGGAACACGGCTCACTCTGGGAGGCGGCGGAGACGAAGTGAAACGCAAAGGAGCAAAGGCGCGAAGACGGAGCAAAGGAGAAACGCGAATAGTGTTGTTGAATGAGGTCGCCAAAGCTTTAAAAGCGTCGCCTTTGGTCCGCAGCAAGATTGTCAGGACGTAAGACCGTTTCTAATTCTGGCCTTTGCTCCGACTTCGCCTCTTTGCGTCTTCGCGTTTCCCTCCGGCCGAGGCTTAATAGACTGGCCGCCCATGCAGGAGACTGACGAGCGAGCCATCCAGACGGAGAATGTGAACGTCCTCGGCTTCACGCCGCTGCTCAGCCCGGCGCGGTTGTCGGCCGAGCTGCCGGCGTCGGAGCGGGCGGTGCGGACCGTCCTCGACAGCCGCGCCGCCATCGACCGGGTTCTGGCGGGCGAGGACGATCGGCTGCTCGCCATCGTCGGGCCTTGCAGCATCCACGACGTCGACGCGGCCCGCGACTTCGCCGGACGACTCGCCGAAGTTGCGCAGGAAATTAGCGATCGGCTGCTCGTCGTGATGCGTTGTTACTTCGAGAAACCGCGGACGACGACAGGATGGAAAGGATTGATCAACGACCCGTTTCTTTACAGCGATGAGCCATTCGACATGAAGACGGGTCTGCGGGTTGCTCGGAAGTTTCTGCTCGACGTGGCCGAGCTCGGGCTGCCAGCGGGGACGGAGTTCCTGGACCCGTTCACGCCGCAATATCTGGACGATCTCGTGACGTGGGCGGCCGTCGGTGCGCGGACGACGGAGAGCCAGACGCACCGCCAGATGGCGAGCGGACTGTCGATGCCGGTCGGATTCAAGAACGCGACGACGGGAGATGTGCAGGTTGCCATCGACGCCATGCGTGCCGCCCGCGGGCGACACCACTTCGTCGGGATGGACGACGATGGTCGAGCGTCGATCGTGCACACGCGCGGCAACCCGCTGGGCCACGTGATCCTCCGCGGCGGCCACGAGGCGAGCAACTTTCACCCGGCCGATGTCACCGCGGCGGCGGGACGTCTCGAAGCCGCCGGCCTGCCGCCGCGGTTGCTGGTGGACTGCTCGCACGCGAACAGCCGCAAGAAGCACGAGCGGCAGGAGACGGCCTGGAACAGCGTCGTCGAACAAGCCGCGGTTGACCGCACCGCCGGTCGAGTGCCCGCGGTCGTGGGAGCAATGCTCGAAGCCAATCTCGTCGCCGGCCGGCAGGACCTTCCCGATGAGCCCGCCGCCCGAGGCAACATTCGCTACGGCCAGAGTGTGACTGATGCCTGCATCGACTTTACGACGGCAGAACGCTTGCTCCGGCAGGCACACGAGACGCTCGGCTGAATACAACGCTTGAACTATACAAGCTGCGTCAGCTCGCGACGGCTTTCCACGTCCAAATCCTCCGGCGGCGGGAACTCGTAGGTCTGCCCGTCCCCGTCGCGGAGCAGGAGCCGACCGTCGTCGAGCGTCCGAAGGTCCTCGCGTTCTTTGAGCACGACCCGCCGGTCGCCGCGGTCCGTCTCGAGGTGGAACGTCCAGCCGACGAGCGACTCTTCGATCTCGATCACACGGAGCACCTTCGGCACCAGCGTGTGCCGTTGCAGCCACGCCTCGACCGCGCCGCGACTACGGGCCGGCAGTGCGGCGAGGTCGGCAATCGTCGCGACTTCCTTGCCCTCGGCATCGCGGAGCGTGACGAACTGGTCCGGCGCCGTCCACGGGAACGACCGCGTCGCCCGCACCACCTTGCCATCGAGCCGGAGATCGCCGGCCTCATCGAGGTCGAGATCGGCGCCGGGAGCGAGTGCTTTGTCTTCTGCGGCCGTCATGCGGGCACCGCCTCGGCGTCGACGGGTTCGGGATCTTCGCCACGATGCAGGCGGTTCTGGAAGTCAACCAATCGGCGGAACTTCGATGTCTCATCGGCGAGCAAAGCATCGTGATCGCCTTGCTCGACGACGCGGCCCTTGTCGAGCACGACGATCTTGTCCGCCGACGCGAGCGTGCTCAGGCGGTGAGCGATCGCGAAGGTCGTGCGGCCTTCGACGAGTCGGTCGAGGGCGATTTGGATGGCTCGCTCCGTCTCCGTGTCGACGCTGCTGGTCGCTTCGTCCAGGACGAGGATCGTCGGGTTCTCAAGGATCGCGCGGGCGATGCTGACACGTTGCCGTTCGCCGCCGGAGAGGCTTTGGCCGCGTTCGCCGACCATGGTGTCGTAGCCGTCGGGAAGGCGGCCGATAAAGTCGTGCGCGTTGGCAGCGCGGGCGGCATCGACGACTTCCGCCAGCGACGCGTCGGGCCGTCCGTACCGAATGTTGTCGGCGATTGTTCCATAGAACAGGTACGGCTCCTGCAATACAACGCCGACGTGCGACCGCAACCATGAAAGATCGAGGTCGCGGACGTCGTGCCCATCCACAAGAATCCGTCCGCCGGTCACGTCGAAGAAGCGGCTGACGAGGTTGACGAACGTACTCTTGCCCGCGCCGCTGTGCCCGACGAGGCCGACCATCTGGCCCGGCTCGGCGACGAGGCTGACGTCGCGCAGCACCGGGTTGGCCCCGTCGTAACTGAAGCTGACGCGGTCGAACTCGACCCGCCCCGTTTGACGATCCGGCACGACCGCGTCGGCCTTGCTCGTCACGTCGGCCGGCGTGTCGAGGACGTCGAAGACCCGCTGCGCGCTCGTCGCCGCCCGCGTCACCAGCCGCTGCTTCTGCACCATGTCGCTGATCGCCATCTGGTACATGCCGACCACGGCGAGGAACATCACGAGCGTGCCGACGGTGTTTGCTGCAAACGTATCACCCGGCGGCGGCGGGTAGTAGATGACGAAGTATCCGCCCGCGATCAGAATCAGCGTGCGACTGACGAACATCGCCATTTCGACCAACGGCTGCAGGTTAATCCAGACATTGATCGTCGCCAGCTCGTCACTGCTGAACGTATGGTTGCGGAGGGCGAATCGCTCTACCTCTCGCTTTTCCGCCGCAAACGCCTTTACGACTTTCACGCCCGGCACCGTGTCGCCGACGACCGCCGTCAGCCGCGACCAATAGGTCCAGAGTCGTCCGAACATGCGGGTCATCTTCCGCGACTTATGATACGTCAACGCTGCAACGAACGGGATCGGCGCGAGCGCGATCAACGCCAGTTTCCAGTTGACGTAAAGCATCACTCCCGTCGCCGCAACGATCATGAGAATGTTACGGAGGTAGTCGACGCTGCCGAAGACGATGAAGTCCCAGAGGCGGTCCGTATCACTCGTAACGCGAGTGATGAGACTGCCGACGCGGTGCTTGCCGAAGTAGCGCATCGACAGGCCATGCAGGTGCGCGTAGACGGCATCGCGCAGGTCACGGGCGACCCACGACGCGACGGAACCGAGCAGTCGCAGGCGTGCCCAGAAGATCGAGAATTGCAGCCCGACCGCGGCGAAGAAGAGGCCGGTCCAGAAGAGCAGGTTCGCGACCCGCTGGTCCGCCGTCAGCCCGGCCGTCGTGGTCGGATCGATGGCGGCGTCGAAGACGTACTTCGTCAGGAACTGCGGCAAGATCATCGCCACACCCACAACCGCCGTCAGGATCGACGCGACCACGACCCGCCACCGATACGGCCGGGCGACGCCGAGCAGCCGCAGCAGCACGCTCGTCTTGCTGCGACCGTCGTCAACTTCGTCGGCAACTGGCACGACCTTGGCGGGATCGGCCCCGTCTTCGTCGCCCGTCCGCCGCCGCAACGCGTACGCGAGACGGCCCATCTCGCGGCGAGCCTTCTCCTGCCGACTGAACGGCAGCACGACCCGTCGGCCGTCGCGAAGGCGAAGGACGAGCTGATCGAAGCCGGCGGCTTCCTCGACCTCCGCTTTCTCGATGTTCGTCAGCGCGATCTCCTCCGGCTCGCTGCCGCGCGAAAGGAGCAACGCATCCTCAAGCAGCGTCGCCGACTGCTCCGCGAACCGAAGATCATTGTCGAGATCGAATATTGCCTGCGCGAGCACACGCCGGCCCGCGACGCCGTCGGCATCGGGTGCGGCAGCCTGCTGATTCTCCGGCGACGGCACGTCGCCTGCCTGACGGATCATCGGTCGCTCCAGTCCGACGCATCCGTAGAGGATCGGCTGCAGAAGTCAATGCGGCCGCGACATCGATGGGTTCAGACGTTTGGGTTCACAGATTCGACATCGAGGTGGTACACGCCCGTGACGACGCCGTTCTGCTTTTCGATGTCGACGCGAAGCTTTCCGACGACTTCGACGATTCCCCGATGAAGCGGAACACCGCGACCCGGTTCGGTGCTGCTTCGAACGAAGTGCTGTACTTTTGGCTCGCCGCTGAAACAGCAGTCGCCGATGCTGTAGACAAGGCTGAAGTTCTCGACTTCGCCACGGCTTGCCGAGTCGACCCACATCTCGCCGCGCAACGCCACACGCTCGCCGTCAAGTTGCCGGTACGTCTCGGGGACCTGCTCGACGGTGCCATCCCGCTGGTCGAAGGGGAAAGTGACCATCTGCTGCAGGTTGACAAACTTCACGCCGTCCGGCCGTTCGTAGACGCCGCCGGTGCGGGAGGCGTCGATGAAGACCCAGCCGAGCGCGAGGACCGGCACGAGCAGGACGGCCGCGAAGAGCAGGCCGCGCACTTTGCCGCCTCCCGCGGCAACGGGCGGCGGCGGGGCGGGACGAGCCGGCGTGGTCGGTTCAGCAACGGTCATCGACGTACATCGTACCCGCCGGGACGCCCGGATGTTCGCGCCTCAGAAGCGGTAGCCGACGACGGCGGAGACAACCAGTGCCGGCTCCGCCTCGACGTCGAAAATCTCGTCGTCGCCGCCGTCGCGCAGCTCGTAGCGCGTGTAGACGTCGGAGCCGACGCGGCCCTCGACGGTGAGTCGCTCCGTCGGCCGCCACTCGACGCCGGCGTCGAGCGTGACCGCCTGCCGGGCGATGACGCGTTCGTCTTCGAGCAGGAGCGAGTTGCCGTCGAACTCGCCGCGAATGCTGAATCGCAGCGGCGGCGTCACGGCGTAGCCGACCTCGATGCTGGGCCCGATCGCGTTGATGAAGAGGCCCGTGCCGTCCTCGCCGGGCGTGAGCGTCAGGCCGATGCCGGGCAAGACGAGAATGGAGTCTTCGAGCCGATCCCCCACCGCCACGCCGCCGATGAGCGCAAGCCGCGGCCCGACCTCGCGACGCAGGGCGATGAGTGCGTTCCACGTCAAGGCGTCGCCGACGTCAGCCCCTTCTTCGAAGCCGAACGCCACGCCGCCGCCGACGAGCAGGCCCAGCTCCCGGCTGAGCGCGATGGTCGCACGCGGGCTGACGCTGAACTCATAGGCCGTGTCGAGCACGTCCTCGTCGAGGCCTGCCGCGAGGCCCTGCGGTCCGAGCGCGTCGAGGTCGAACTGGTACACCGTGAAGTTTCCGCCGAGGCTCGGCCGAACGACCGGCCCGCGAACTTCGGTAATCAGCTTCGGCCGCGAGCCGTCGAGGCCGACGAAGCCGATGTCGCTGTTGATGCTGAGGCTCTGGAAGGCGTACGTCTGCTCTCCGCCGCCCTTGAGGTCGCTGCGGTCGGTGAAGCCGGTGACAAACTCGATCCGCGTCTCCGGCGGCGGCAGTCGCAGGTCGTCGTCGATCGGTCCGTCCGGTGCGGGCGTCTCGTCGAGCGTCAACGCCTCCTGCACCGCCGCGTCATCACCGCCCGGCAGCGGCTCGTCCTGCGGCTGCGCACCCGCGGTTGCCGCGGCGGCCAGGACAAGTGCCGAGGCGGAGAAACGAAGGTACTTCATGAGGAGGTGTGCGAGAAGAATCGAAGTCGCGGGGCCGGCCTCGCCAGCGTAGCGGCATGCGAGCCTGCACCACGCCGCGGCGTCAGTGGAAGTTCCGGCTCATCTGCCGGAGCTGCGCGAGCTCACCGTCGAGACTCTCGAAGCTAGCGGCGATGACGTGGACGACGTCGCCTTGCCGATCGACGCGGCCGCGGACGAGCATGACGTTGCTGTCGCGGGCGATGCGTTTGAAGCGTTCGAAGATGTTGGGATAGACGACGAGGTTGCTCATGCCGGTCTCGTCTTCGAGCGTGAGAAACGTGATGCTCTTGGCACTGCCGGGGCGTTGTCGGACGAGGCAGATGCCGGCCACTGCCACCGCGCGACCGGCGGGAAACGCGTCGTGGTCCGCGAGCTGCCCGGCCGTTACGACGCCGTCGACACGAAGGCGTTCCCGCAGGAACTGCATCGGATGGTCGTGCAGCGACAGGCCGGTGTGGTTGTAGTCGGCCAGCACGTGGCGAAGCGGTGGAAGCGTCGGCAGTTGGACCGACTGCTGCGGCTCGAACGACCCGTCGAACAACGGCTCGTCGCCGTCCCGAAGCTTGCCGGCGTGCCAGAGGGCGGACTGTCGGTCGAGGCCGAAGCTGCGAAACGCGTCGGCCTTGGCGAGGCAGGTGATCGCCCGCGTCGTGCAGCCGCTCAGCTTCCATAGTTGCTCGAGGCCCGACGCACGAGGCCGCGCCGCCAGGATCTTCTCGGCGTCGTCCTGCCGCAGCCCCTTGACGCGATTGAGTCCGAGGCGGACCGTCAGCAAATCGCCGTCGTTCGGCAGCGTGCACTCCCAGTCGCTGTGCCTTACGTCGACCGGCAACACGGTCACACCATGCCGCTGCGCGTCCTGCACGAGTTGTGCGGGTTTATAAAAGCCCATCGGCTGAGAATTAAGGATCGCCGCGAGAAAGACGCCCGGCCAGTGACATTTGACATAGTTGCTCGCGTACGCGATGAGTGCAAAACTCGCCGCGTGAGATTCCGGGAAGCCGTACGTGCTGAAGCCCTGAATCTGTTTGAAGCACCGCTCGGCAAATTCGCGTTCGTAGCCGTTGTCGATCATGCCGCGGACGATCTTGTCTTCGAACGTGTCGATATCACCGAAGCGTCGGAATCCGGTGACGGCCCGCCGCATGCCGTCGGCCTCGTCGGGGGAGAAGCCGGCGCAGTGGATGGCCATCAGCATCGCCTGTTCCTGGAAAATCGGCACGCCGTACGTCTTGGCGGTGATCCACTCGATCGCCTTGCCGCCCATGTCCGGCACCTCTTCGATGCCGTCACGCCGCCGCAGATACGGATGCACCATGCCGCCCTGAATCGGCCCGGGGCGAACGATGGCGACTTCGATCACGAGGTCGTAAAAGCACCGCGGCTTCAGTCGCGGAAGCATCGACATTTGCGCGCGACTCTCAATCTGAAACGTCCCCATCGTGTCGGCCGCACAGATCATGTCGAACGTCTTCTCACAGTCCCACGGCATCGAACCGAGCGAAACGTCCCGGTCGTCATGGTCGTGGAGAAGCTCGAAGCTTTTGGCCATGCAGGTCAGCATGCCGATGGCAAGTACGTCGACTTTGATGAAGCCCAACGCGTCGATGTCGTCCTTGTCCCATTCGATTGCAGTGCGGTCCTGCATCGCGCAGTTCTCGATCGGGACCAGCTTGTGTAGTGGCGTCTCTGTCAGCACGAATCCGCCGGGGTGTTGACTCAAATGCCGGGGGAAACCCTGAATGAGTGTCGAGAGGTAGACGAGATGTTGCGTGGCCGTATCCGTGCCGTTGAGCTTCTGGGCCGTGAGCTCTTCCTCCTCAATAGGACCGCCTTTCCACCAGTTGATGCCTTTGGCGAGGCGGTCGATGGTGTCCATGCCGAAGCCGAGGACTTTGCCGACTTCGCGCACTGCCGATCGGCCGCGGTACGTGATGACGTTCGCCGTCATCGCCGCCCGGTCGCGGCCGTACTTTTGATACAGGTACTGGATCGCCTCCTCGCGACGAACGTGCTCAAAATCAATGTCGATGTCCGGAGGTTCGTTGCGCACGCGACTTATGAACCGCTCGAACAGCGTATTGATTCGTCGCGGATCGGCATCTGTGACGCCGAGCGAGTAGCAGACGATGGAGTTGGCCGCCGCGCCGCGGCCTTGGCAGAGGATGCCTTGCTCGCGTGACCACCGTACAAGATCTTCGACCGTCAGGAAGTAGTGCGGGAGCTTAAGTTCGTCGATCAGGACCAACTCGTGTTCGAATTGGTCCCGTACTTTCTGCGGCGGTTCGTCCGGGAATCGTCGGGCGTAGCCGGCGCGGGCGAGCTTGGTCAGGTGGCTCATCGCCGTCTCTCCGGCAGGCACGACCTCGCCGGGGTATTGGTACTTGAGCTCGTCGAGCCGGAACGCGCAGCGTCTTGCGACCTCGATCGTGCGGTCGATCGCCCGCGGGTAGCGGCCGAACAGGCGGGCCATTTCCTCCGGCACTTTCATGTGCCGTTCGGCGGCGGGCTCGAGCGAGAAGCCGGCCTCGTCCAGGGTGCAGCCGTTGCGGATGCACGCGACGACGTCCTGCAAAAGCCGTCGGCCCGGCAGGTGGTAGAGCGGGCGATTCGTCGCGAGCATCGGGATGCGTTCCTCCGCCGACAGTCGGGCCAGGTCGCGTAGCCGTTGCTCGTCATCCGCGCCATAGTCGCGTGCGGCGAGGAGCGAGAGCGAACCCGTGCCGCCGCAGAAGTCGCGAAGATTCTGCAGTTTCGCGACGAAGTCGTCGTTGATCTTCGCCGGCGGCTCGATACCGAGCATCTGGCCCTGGGCGTGTTCGATGAGGTCCCACAGGCCGAGCAGGCACTGGCCCTTGGTTGCCCGCAGCTTGCCGATCGTCAACAGCGTCGCCAGCCAGCCGTAGGCGGCGAGGTCGGTCGGCCAGACGTAGACCGCCAATCCGCACGCCAGCTCCACGCGGCTGCCGACGACCTGGCGGACCTCTTGCCGCTCGGCCTCGACGTGCGCCCGCACGACGCCCGCGAGCGTGTTCGTGTCGCAGACGCCGAACGCGCGATAGCCAAGTTCCGCCGCCCGCTTGGCCATTTCATCGGGGTGGCTCGCGCCCGTAAGGAACGTGAAGTTGCTCGTGCAGCAAAGCTCGGCAAAGTCGATCTCGCTGCCGGCCTTGATGATCGTCGGGCCGGCGCCGTGCTCGTTCTCGAACTGTCGCTGGCGTTCTTTCTTGTCTTTGAAGCCGCCCCACCCCTGGTGCCACTTGACTCTCTTCTGCTGTTCAGCCGACTCGACGTCTTTGGTTTGCGACCAGTGTTGACGCTTGGTGCGAAACGGCGCAGGCGGCTGTTTCGCGGGATGGATCTTCGACTTGGGTTGCGTCTCGTCCGGCATCAGGACCACACTCCGTGCACGAACCAATCATTTTTCGGGCGAGTGCGATAGACCCACAACCACAGGCCGCCGTGACATTGCAGTTTGTAGTAGTCGCGGACGTCGAGCGAGCGACGCGACAGGTGCACTTGCCACCACCGGCGGCCGATGCGTTCGGGGCCGACGGTGGTGACGATCGGGTGCGACGCGCCACGCCAACGCAGCGTCGCCAGCGGGCCTTCGGGTTGGAGAAACGTCACGTCGGCCGGCTCGGCAGGATCGAACAGCTGCGTCGGTCGATCGCCCGCGGCGTGGTGCGGCTGCTTCGTCGGGGTTCGCGGCTCGTCCGCCGGCCGCCGCCGGTATGCCGCCTCCGG
This sequence comes from uncultured Tepidisphaerales bacterium, assembly GCA_964416015.1. Taxonomy (GTDB): domain Bacteria; phylum Planctomycetota; class Phycisphaerae; order Tepidisphaerales; family Tepidisphaeraceae; genus JBCDKH01. The sequence continues at coordinate 8,348 of CAYQCT010000010.1, read as the reverse complement.
CACGTGGCTCGGCGTCGGCTCGATCCGCAGCACCTGTCCGCGCCCCAGCCGGCCCTGCAACAAATCCGTCAGCCGGCCCAGATCTCGCTCGTCCCGCGACCGGTCCCGCTCGCCGTCGAGACGCACCTGCCCGTGCGGCAGCCGCGTCACCTGCGGCGCCGACAGCACCAACGCCTCAACACCGCGGCCCATGTCGAGCACCTCCACGCGCGGCCGCAGCACGTCCCACACATGCCGCACTTCCCGCGAAGGTGCCGCCAGCGTCACCGCAAACTGATCGAACGTCGGCCGCAGGTCCGGGTCGAGTCGCTCGACCTCCAGCACCAGCCGCCGCGCCGCCGACTCGTGCGTCGCCAGGCGCTCGCACAGCTGGCCCGCGAGATTGTGCACCGTCTCCTCGATCGCCTCGTACTGCGTCGCCGGTCCGGCGAAGCGGAACATGACGCGTGGCACCTCGACGTGCCGTTGCCACTGGCGGAGTTCGACGGCCTCGCCGGTCGCCTGGTCGAGGCGCAGCAGCACGTCGTCGCCGAATCGTCGGGCGACTTCGCGTCGCGGAATGTCGGCGAGCTGCCCGACATAATCGACGCCGACTTCTGCCAAGGCCGCGACGACGTCGGCATCGACCCGCAATGCCGCGACCGGCAGGGCGAGCAGGTCGGCCGTGTCTTCGCAGACGCCTTCGTCGCCGAAGCGTGCCAATCCCCAGGCGAGGCCGACCGTCGGTGCCATGGCCACGCGAACCTGCAGCCGCAGCCGTGCCACGTCGCGACGAACCCGCCGGGCGATTTCGAGCCGTCCGCCGTAGAGCCGTTCGCAGCCGGCAACGTCCAGCAGCAGTCCGTCCTGCGGGTCGGCGGCGACGTTCGGCACGATCCGCATCGCCCACCGCGCCAACGCGACCAGGCCCGCCGCGTCGGCCGCCGGCTCGTGGTCGAGAATCGTGGGCATCGTCGGCAGCACCGCGGTCGCGTGGGCGACGGTCATGCCGATCCGCACGCCCTGCCGCTGCGAGGAAGTGCAGGCCGCGGCGACCATGCGGCGGCCGTGGTTCGACGCGGCGAGCAGGAGATAGTGCGGCCGGTGGATCGCGTCAGCCGGTCCACGCCATCGGCGTCGCCGCCGGTCCGTGGGCCAGGTCGGCAGGTAGATCGACAGGAACGCGGGCCGGCTCGGCGCGGCCCTGCTGTGGATTCCACTCGTAGGTCCAGCGGTGGGTCTCCGTCTGCCGAACGTCGCCGGCTGCAACGCCGGTGGATTGGTGTGAGTCATGGCAAAACATCTCCCCGGCCGTCCGCAGCCCGGCGGGCCGGTCGGCCGCTTGGGTGGTGCGGGTGCCGTTGTCGGTCTTCGTGTGGCCGCCCTTGTGCCGGACGAGTTCGACGTCCCATCGCGGCCGGCGGGGCGGGTCACCGGTGACGGGGTCGTTCGTGGCGGTCGCGGGCGTGACGGTCCATCGCGAGCCGGCCGCCGAGGAGGTCACCTCGCGGGCCGGTCGGAGCACGATGAGCCGGCCGTCGCGCCCGCGTGCTGCCAGCTGCAGCCGCCGCGTCATCGTCAGGTCGAACCCACACCCGTCGGCCACGACCGCCGTGACCGCCTCGCACTTGACGCACAGCTCCGCCGCCCACGCCCGCTCCGCCGGGGAACGGGCGTCAACGAAGAGGCTGTTGTCGAGCAGGCCCGCCCGATCCAGCGTCGCCGCCGCCGGCCACATGGCCCGCCCGATCCACGCGTGGCAGCCGCCGGTGCGGGCCTGGTCGTTGGTCAACCACCCCAGCGTGACGCTGACGCCAACGGTCGCTGCATCCCCGAGCACCTCATGCAGACGGCCCGCCTCCACGCGCGGCACGGCCACCGGATCGGCCCGATCCGCGTGGCGGGCGAAGGCGGGATGACGCAGGGCGGCATGCACAGCCTCCCGTTCTAGTTAGGTCCCTGTTCGGACGCAATGGCATTTTCCGATTTGGTCATTCCGCGGCAGTGAGAGCGTTCATTATCGGACGAGCTGCATGTGTTTTGCTCATGCGTACGCGGCGCTTTCGTGCGATGCGCCCGCGTGGGAGGCTGGTACGCCTGCTGATCGCAGCATCTCGCAGGCCCTACAGAAGTATCTGAAGCGATAAACGTCTTGTCGGTTCTTCAGCAACGTATCTCGCGCTGGACGAGCTCGTCGTTGCAGGGTCTGCTACTGGACAACCACGAGCCGAATCAACGTGATTGATCAAGTACCGTTGCAGATCTGCAAGTAGCTTGCCGAGGATGCGACCATGCTAGGAGCCATTTAAAAACGAGTAGGGTGGGCCCCGGCCCACCGTCTGTCCTTGGCCGATCTTGGGAGTCCCGATGGTGGGCCAGGGCTCACCCTACACCGGATTTGTCTTCTCAAACGCCTTCTACATAGCAATGGCATCTTAATCTTCCATTTCGGCAGTTCATTCCATCGATGATTTTAAACCGCTTGCGGCGGGCCGGGGCGTCCGGTAGTCTTCGCCGGCCAGCGGTCGGGAGCGGGAGCGAACGGTTCGCGCCCGTACCGGCCCCTTGTGAGAGTGAGAGAGAATCCACATGACCCACCAAATGATCGTTGCCAGCGTTGTCGTTGCGGCCTTGTCCTCCGCCGCCTCGGCGGACTTTACCTACAAGGTCGAGCAGGTCGGTAGCGACGTCGTCATCGACGGCTCCGGCAGCGTCGACCTGACGGGGTTGACGCTGGAACCACCAGCCTTCAGCCTGCCGAGCCCGACGGTGGTTCCCAACTCGGGCATCATCGTCACGGGCGTCGAAGACGCAAACGGCGGTCGCTACATCGACGCCGGTGCCACCTCGACCGCGTTCGGCGACAGCTTTGACGGCGGCTCCGCACCGGACGGGGTCGTCTCCGCATTGCAAAGCGACTACTTCGGCTTCACGCGGCGTTCGTCGTTCTTCGGCGGCGGCGTCGTCGTCTACGTGCCGGACGGGTACGTGTCGGGCGACCTGATTTCATCGTCATTGATCTACAGCGATACGACGCTCGGCGAGTTGGGCTTCTTCGACTCGGGCTCGTACACCTCGACGCTCTCGAACGGGACCGAGCTGACCGTGTCGATCGTTCCCGAGCCGGCCTCGGCGGCCGTCGCCTCACTCGCAGCAACGCTCCTGCTCCGCCGCCGTCGCTGATCTCGAGGAAGAAGACCAGACCGGGGAGCAAGACCCGGCCTCCGTGCTCGTGCCGCCGATCCTGCGGCACGGGTGCGGCGTTCTGCATGATCCTTGCATCAGCTGCGGCAACTTTGCATCATCCCGGCTCGTCATGGGGATTGTTGTCGATGAGAAGCCTCCGCGGGACGGCCACGCGCGTCCCGTGAGCCTCGAAGTTGCCCTGCGGCAGGCGGCGAGCGGCGACGCAGGCGTTCGCGACGGCGTCTTCGAACTGGCGGCCGACAGGATGCGGACGATGGCGACGATGCACCTCGACCGCTTCCCGCGGCTGCGCCGCTGGTCGCGGAGCGACGACGTCCTGCAGGAAGGCGTCCTGCGGCTGATGCGGGCCATGGACGCCGAGATGCCGCGGACGCCATTGCACTTTTACCGGCTGTTCGCGTTGCAACTGCGGCGGCTGCTGGTCGACCTGCACCGAACCAGCTTCGGGCCCGAAGGTCGGCACCGGCTTCACGACTCGCCGCCGGACGAGGAGCGTCACGGCGTGGTTCATGCCGGGCGTGAGGAGGCGGTCGATCCGCTGGACCTCGAGGACCTGCAGCGGGCGGTCGATGCCTTGCCGACCGAGCAGCGGGAGGCGGTGGAGCTGCACAGCTATACAGGTTTGACCGGGGCCGAGGCGGCGAAGCTGCTGGGCATCTCGGCCCGCGAGTTCTGGCGGCGGTTCGGCGATGCAAAGGTCGCCTTGGCTGACGCGCTGGCATAACCGCAGCAGGCGGAAACTTTGGAAAATCTGCATGCGACCGGTCACACCACTCCGCCCGCCGCCGCAGAAGGGGGTGGAGGTATCTGCTACGGAGGCACGCAACGTATATGGAGGGGGCGACGGTGAGCTGCTGCGCCGGCTGTCCCGCTGGCACCACGCCGACAGCCGCGACGGGCCGGAGGAGGTGTGTCGGGATCGACCGGAGCTGATCGAGCCGATGCGGCTGCGGATGAACCGACTGCAGGCGCTGGGCAGCGTGCTCGACGGCTTCGATGCCGACGAGCCGCCGGCAACGACGCCCGAGACGATCGGCCCGTATCAGATCGTCCGCCGCGTCGGGGAAGGGGCCAACGGAGTCGTCTACGAGGCGACGCACGCGGTGACGCAGAAGCGGGTTGCGTTGAAGCTGCTCGTCGGCCAGAAGCATGCCAGCGAGCGGGCGCGGCAACGGTTCCTCCGCGAAGCCGAAGTCGGTGGCCAGCTGGATCATCCGAACGTCGCCACCGTCTTCGACGCCGGTGAAGTGGACGGTGTGCCGTACCTCGCGATGCAATATATCAAAGGCCGTAGGGTGGGCTTCAGCCCACCATCTGTCCACGAGCCAGACGCAGGGGGTGGGGACGGTGGGCTGAAGCCCACCCTACACGCCACCGTCACCCTCTTTCTCTGCGCCTGCCGCGGCGTCGCCCACGCCCATGCCAAGGGCCTGATCCACCGCGACCTCAAGCCGGCCAACATCCTGGTCGACCGCCAGGGCACAGCCATCGTCGTCGACTTCGGCCTCGCTAAGTTCGCCGGCGACGCGACGTCGGCCGTCAGCCTCGATGCCCCGGTCCGTGGCACCGTCGCCTACGCCAGCCCCGAGCAGTGTCGCGACGAAGACGGCGACGTCCGCAGCGACGTCTACAGCCTCGGCGTCGTGCTGTTCGAGATGGTGGCTGGCGTAGGTCGTGCTTCAGCACGACATCCCGCGGGCGAATGGGAGCGTCGTGCTGAAGCACGACCTACGGGGAACGCGCCACTCCACCCCCACGACCTCGACGGCACCGACTGGCAGGTTCGCCAACGCATCGCCACCACCGACGCCCGACGCCTCCGCAGCGTCGACGCGACCATCGACCGCGACCTCGACGCGATTGTCGGCAGAGCGCTCGAACGCGAGCCCGGCCGCCGCTACGCCACCGTCTCCGCCCTCATCGACGACCTCCAACGCTGGCTCGCCGGCCGCCCGGTGCAGGCCCGTCCGGCCACGCCGCTCTACCTCGCCCGCAAGTGGATCGCCCGCCACCGCGCGCGGGTCGCCATCGTCGCAACCGTGCTGCTGACCTTCGCGGCAATCGCGGGTTACTCGTCGTGGCGTGTCATCGAACAACGCAACCAGGCCCAGAACGCCGCCGCCTCCGCCGAGGCGGTGACGGCGTTTCTTCAGGACGTGCTCGGTTCCCCCGACCCGATGCGTGGCGGCCGACACGATGTGACCGTCGTTCAAGCCTTGCTCGATGTCGAATCGCGGATCGACCGGCAACTGGCAGGGCAACCCGTCGCCGAAGGGTCCGCCCGTCACGCCGTCGGTCGTTCACCTCGAAACAGCCGTCGATCTGCTCCGAACGCATGCCGGTGCTCACGATCGTCGCACGCTGCGGGCTGAGTTGGACTGGCTCCGCATCCGCGCCCGTGATTTCAATTACCTGGCCGTTACACCTGCGTTACGCGATCTTGAAGAACGCGCGGCGACTGCCTTCGGCCGATCCGATCCGTTGACGTTCGACGTGCGGCACCGTGTGCTTGTCGCGGCGCAACAAGCCGGGCAAGACGACGAGGTCCTGCGTCTGGCGCGGGCTCTGCACCGCGACGCGACGCGGGCGCTGCCGCCGGAGGACCCGATGCACATCCGCTCCATCGGTCTGCTCGCGGTCGCGTACATGAACACGCACGACCTCGAGAAGGCGCTGCCGTTGACGCGCACAGCCTACGAGATGGCAGAGGAGCACCTGGGCCCTGATCACGCGACGACGCTGAGCTGGCTGAACAATTACGGGAGCACGTTGCGTCTGACGGGCGATCTTGATGCAGCAATCGCCGTGATGCGGGAAGGTGCGGATCGGCGGGCACGCGTGTTCGGGCTCGACAACTCGTGGAGCCACTACGGCCGACTTCAGCTCGCTGGCGCACTCGTCAGCCGGGCCGATTCCGGCGACCATGCGGAGGCGGCGACGCTGCTCGGTGACATCCTGCGGCTTCGTGCGGACGAGGATCCGTACGAGGTGAACCACCTGAACACTCGCGTCCTGCTGAGCCTGGCCGAGCGCTCCACCGGTGACCCCGAAGCCGCCGACGCCCGCCTCGCCAAGATAGAAATCGACGCCGAGGCTGCTCTGGCGATGCAGAAGCCGCCGGTGCCGTGGCTGCTTCTGTGGCACCGGCACCTTGTGTCGCTCGACCGGGCGACAGAAGCCGCAGCGTTCGGCAGAGAGCTCGTAGATCGCGTCGAATCCACCTACGGCAAAGCCTCGCCAGAGCTCGTACATGTAACCCGCACCATCGACGCCGCAGGCTCCTGAAGCTACCCGCTCGCAGCCGAACCAACGCCCGCCAGCAAGCCTGCCGTTGCTCAGGCTCCCTTCGCAATTCGAGCCCGAGCGGGTCGCGGGGAACCAGAATGCTTGCTGATCTATGCAAGTGCCGCGGGTCCTGCACCGCATCCAGCAGCATCTTTTGCCCGTCGCCGACCGCGGCGCGGCAGACCTCCGCCCGTGGGCCAATGCCTTCCCCTACGTGAACGGCGGCCTCTTTGGCATCGGTTAAGTGGCCCCCGGCGCTCGACCGGTATTCGCAAGATCGGCCAGAGACAGACGGTGGGCCGGGGCCCACTCTACTCGTGTTCAAACAGCTCCTAGGAAAGGCAAGTTGATTCGGGTTGACCTCAAGCGGTAGCGGTAGTTGGCGTACCGGCCGCTCGGTGATCCCATCGGTCGAAGACCAGGGTTAGCGGCCGATACAGTGGCATCGTGATTCGCGTCCCTGTCCAAACAGACGTGCTTGAGTGGGCGCTTGTGTGATTGGGGGTGTCGGGCGTGACCGACGCGGGCTCAGGCACCTTTCCTACCCCTTCCGTCGAGCGATGGTGCAACGCCGTGGCCGCGGATTTACTCGTTCCGCTCCCAGCCATCCGCAGAGCAACCACGCAGTTTGTTAACGCGCCAGAAGTCATCGGGGCGGTGGATCGACTGCGTCGGCAGTTCAGGGTCAGTTCGCTGGTGATCCTGCGTCGCTTACACGATGCGGGTCGGTTGAGCCGCAAGGACTTTGATGAGGCGTATGGCCGCGAGCACCGCCGTCTCGTCAAGCTCGTCGCGGCCAGCCGGGGCGAAGGCGGGGGCGGCCGACCTAGAACTAGAAAGTCGTCAGGGGTCGATCTTCCACCGCTCAACCGTCCCCGCCGTTAGCTTCAGCTACCAGACCACCGGGGCAGCCGCGCGATACAACCCGATGGGCATGCGGCCGATGCAGGAGCGGGTGTGGCAGCGGCGGGGCGAGCAAATACCTCGACGACTGGCAGGGCAGCGACCCGACCACCGGGTTCCAGCTTGTCCAGACGAATGACGGCAGGACGCTGAAGGTGGCGGACCTCGTCGATGACGAGCCGGCGAAGCGGGAGAAGGTCGCCGCCGCCCTGCGTGACCCGGCGCAGCGGCAGAATCGCGACCACTTCGACCTCATCGGCGTGCGGAAGTTCGTCACCGACGTCACCGAGCTGAACGTGGACCTGATCGACAGCGTCAACCCCTTCAGCGAGGCCTACAGCATCCTCAGCAAGACGATGGACGGCGACCGCCTTCGCGAGGTTGAGGCCGTCATCGCCGCCCGCAAGGTCAAGCTCGATCCGGACGAGGCCAGGATGCTGGCGAAGCGGGCCCGGACGTTCAAGAACCAACATCGCCGGCTGCCGTCGATCACGAGCCCGGACACCTGGGAACGTCGTATGGCCGAGGATGTTGCTTACCTTCAGCGGATGCAGCGGGAGGCGATGAATGGCTAAGCCGAGCGACCAGTTCACCGAAGACGATGCCGCGTTGCTCGGCGATCTTGATGCCACGGTCG
>CAYQCT010000010.1:0-327 GCA_964416015.1 uncultured Tepidisphaerales bacterium | reverse complement strand
AGCGGATCATTGCCGGCTTCGAGGACATCCAGCGGTTCGTCCGCGAGCACGGCCGCCCGCCGCAGCACGGCGTGGACCGCGACATCTTCGAGCGCCTCTACGCCGTCCGGCTCGACCGCATCCGCGCATCGGCCGAGTGTCGCGAGCTGCTGGTTGTCTTCGACAGCGACGGCCTCATCGCTGCCGAAGCGGCTGCCGACGACGAGCCGGAGACGGACGCGGACCTGTTGGCAGAGCTTGGCTTCGACAGCACTTCAAGTGAAAGCATTTCGTCGCTCAAGCACGTGCGGGCCGCCGATGAACGCTTCGCCCGCAATTCGCCCGACG
>CAYQCT010000009.1:8719-39320 GCA_964416015.1 uncultured Tepidisphaerales bacterium | reverse complement strand
CGGCGAAGCGACGACAACCGTACAGGTCGAGGTCCAGCCGGATCGCCTGATCGTGGCCGACGTCCCGACCGACGCGGCAGCAGTTGCGGCCTTCGTCAACGACAGGAGCATCAACGGCACACGCACGGGCCCGCGTGCGTGGAGGATCGACCTGCCTCGACCACGACCGGCGACGACCGCGGTCCTGCTGATCGACGGCAAACGTGTCGCCGCGGTGGCCGTCGCCAGCTCGTACCCGCGCGAGTTCGACGCCATCGGCAACGACGTGTCGACGCTGCGTCAGCTTGCCGGAGCGACCGGCGGCTCGCTGGCGGCTCGGGCGGAGGATCTGCGGCTCGAGCGGGTCGATCACGAGCGGTCGGCTGCCATGCTCCTGCTTTTCCTCGCCGCATTCCTGGCGACAGGAGCGGCCGTGGCGGTCGTGCGGCCACGCCCCGTGACGAATTAGCAGAGTCTTAACGTGCCTCGGCCCGTGTCTTGACGCAGCCCGGCAAAGATGTTGCACCTGGCATCGGGCACCGCCACCTTCGGCGTCTGCCCGCACCCTGCGGATTCACCCCAAGCTTTACCTCATGAAGATGCACACCCACCGTCCCCACCGCCCCCTCACCGAAGCCCTTGAATCTCGCCGCTTGCTGGCGACCGGCGACTTCGGTGCCCCGACCTTCGTCGCCGTCTTCAACGGCACGCAGAACTTCAGCGACACGCGTCGTGCCACCGTCTACTACGACGTCAGCGACCTCGGCGACGAGGCCGGTGCTTCGCTCGGCAACGTCGAGACCTTCAGCATCTTCAGCTACGAAGAGTCCGGCGGCGGCATTGTCGACGCGAACTTCGAAGACCTCGCCGCGATGGACGTCAACCCGGCCAACGGCGACGTCTACCAGCTCGGCTTTGACTCGGGTGACGCCGGCGGCCTGCCGGACTTCGGGAGCAACGACAGCCCGGGCGACTACGACCTCTACATCAACCGCACAAGCATCGCCTACCAGGACTTCCTGGAGAACGACAGGCCGATGGGCATCATGTACGTGCCGACCGTCGCCCCCGACGGCTTCGACTACGCCGCCGAGTACGGCAGCGAGCCCGTCGGCCCGACCGGCCTGCCCGGCGTCGATAGCAGCGACGACGGCATCCCCGAAGGCCGCAGCAACCTCGATACGGATCCGAGCAACGACATCATCTGGATCGACGGCGTCCGCGAGAAGGTTGGTGAGATCGCCCGCGTCGTCGGCGGCGACGAGTTCGACGAGCAGGAGATTGCCTTCATCGACCCTGAGACGCTGCTGCTGATCGAGAACAAGTCGACCGGCCTTGCCATCGGCACGCTCGACGAGGATTACCAGATCCGCACGATCGAGCGCGTCAGCACGAGCCCGGGTGCCGCGACCGTTCCCGCCGCCGATGGCCAGCCGGGCAACACCGGCGGCTACAACCGTCAGACGACGCAGAGCTGGGAAAGCTTTGCCTTCACCGGCGACAACTTCGTCGATCTCGACAACAACGCCGCCACCGGCAGCCTGAGCAACGTCGACGGCATCGGCTACGTCGAGCTCGACGGCAACCCGGGCGTCTGGGTCAGCGACCGCGACGGTGGCGGCGACGACCTGACGTTCTTCAACCTCGACTTCGACACCCGCGTCGCCACGCAGAGCCAGTTCCAGTTCGGCCCGCTCGACGCCCCGACGACCGGCTTCGGCAGCTTCGCCCTCGACGAGGATCCGACCGTCGACGCCGGCAGCAACGACGGCGACATTGACTGGTTCGACGTCGACGAGAACGGCACGCTGATCATCAGCGAGTCCGGCTTCTTCGAGACGCCGCGTGAAGAGCCGCGGATCATCACGCGGGACATCGTCAGCTACAACGCAGGCGACACCGACAGCGACGGCGTCACGGAGATCCGCCCCGGCGGGTACGAAGTCTTCGCGCCCGGCACGCCGACGCTGACCGACGACACCGCCGTGATCGATGGCCGATTCGGCGTCTACGAGCGTGGCGAAAACCGCGTCTACACCTTCGACATCGATCCGGGCAACCCCGGCGACACGATCCGCAGCGACCTCTACATCTACGACCTCGACGACGAGGCCTTCGTCTACGAAGAGCTCGATGCCGCCAACATCTTCTTCGGCGGCGCCAACGCGATCCTGGCCTTCACGCTCGGTGACAGCTTTGACGCGACCAACGGCAACCCCTTCGCCAACGACGGCCTGGTGACGGTCGAGGACGTCGACAACCTCTACGCCGCCGGCCGCACCGGCACGGCGTTGGAGCAGGAAGAAGTCGACCTCACCGGCGATGGCGTCGTGACGCTGGGCACGGCCGCCGGGACGGACTCGGCGGTGCTCGTCACGCAAGTCGTCGGCACGCTCTTCGGTGATGCCAACCTTGACGGCGTGATCAACCTTGCCGACTTCGGCCGCCTCCGCGCCGGCTTCGGCAGCCAGGGCCTGTTCAGCAACGGCAACTTCGACGGAGTCGGTGCCGTCAACCTCGCCGACTTCGGCCTGCTTCGGTCGAACTTCGGTCAGGACGTTCGGTAACTCGAACGACTGCTTTTCGACGACCTCGGCCGCCCCGTGCAGACTGCACGGGGCGGCCTTCTTCTTGCGTCTGGCGTCACAACCGGGCAAACTCGCCGAACATGGCTAAAAAAGCGTCCAAGCGAACCACCGGCAGCGACCCCTACGCACCCGACCCGAAGATGAAGTTCACCTTCGGCCTCTGGACCGTCGGCCACGTCGGTGGCGATCCGTTCGGCTCTCCGACGCGGCACAAGAAGAACGTCACGGAGCTCTGCGACCTGCTCGGCGAGGCCGGCGCGTATGGCGTCAACTTCCACGACAACGACCTCATCCCGATCGACGCCAGCGAGTCCGAAGCCGCCGAGATCAAGAAGGACTTCAAGAAAGCCCTCAAAGCCAACGGCCTGAAGGTGCCGATGGCGACGACGAACCTGTTCGGCCATCCATGTTTCAAGGACGGCGCGTTCACCAGCAACGATGCCCGCGTTCGCAGCTACGCGATCCAGAAGACGATGCGTGCGATGGATCTCGGCGCCGAGTTCGGGGCCAAGACCTACGTCTTCTGGGGCGGCCGCGAAGGCGTGGAGTCCGACGCGACGAAGGACCCGACCGACGGCATCAAGCGGTTCCGCGAGGCGATCAACTTCCTGTGCGAGTACAACCTCGACCAGGGCTACGGCTACAAGTTCGCCTTCGAGGCAAAGCCGAACGAGCCACGCGGGCACATCTACTTCGCCGTCACCGGCAGCTACCTTGCGCTCATCCCGACGCTCGACCACCCTGACATGTGTGGCGTGAATCCGGAGTTCGCCCACGAGTCGATGGCGGGCCTCAACTTCGTCCACCACGTCGGCCAGGCGCTTGAGGCCGGCAAGCTGTTCCACATCGACCTGAACGACCAGGAGTTCGGCCGCTACGACCAGGACTTCCGCTTCGGCAGCGTCAGCTACAAAGCGGCGTTCTTCCTCGTAAAGCTCCTCGAAGACCACAAGTACAACGGTCCGCGGCACTTCGACTCGCACGCCTTCCGCCAGAGCGGCTACGGCGACGTCCTCGAGTTCGCCAAGGGTTCGATGCGGACGTACATGATCCTCGCCGACAAGGCCAGACGTTGGAACGCGGACAAGGAGATTCAGCAGATCGTCAAGCAGATTAACGTCACTGATGACTCGGCCAGGCTGACGGGCAAGTTCAGCAAGAGTAACGCGAAGAAGCTGCTTGCGACCGACTTCGACCGCGACGCGTTGGGCGAGGTCGATCTGCCCTACGAGCGGCTCGACCAGTTGACTGCTGAAGTGCTGCTGGGCGTGCGGTAGGGTGAATCTGCAGCGTGTCAGATCTGCAACGGCCGGCCCGCCCGCACGTCAGCGGCGTGTCGAGTGATCTCGTCACCGCCGCCTGCGTAGACGAGTTCGCCGAGCTCGCGGAGGAGGTCGAGGTCGATTGAGAGATCGAGTTCGTCGGCGGCGACGAAGACTCGCATGAAGTCGGCAACGTCTTGAAAGCGGTCAGCCTGCTCCCGGGTCGGCCGCGTCCACGAGGCAAACTTCATGACGGCAGCACCGTGGCGACACGGCACGCGCACCAACTGGTCGTAGATGAGAATGTCGGTTGTATGACCGTCGACGGCGACAAACAGGGGCATGCTCGCCGCGTCGATCAAGTCGACGGCTTCCTGGTCGTCGAGCATCAGGCGAACGCCAGCGGGCATGACTTGACGGCTGAGGAAGGGAAAGGCCGAAAGCAAAGCGTCGGCGGCAACTTCAGGCACCGTCGTCAGCACGTCGACGTCTCGCGTCGCCCGCGGTCGGCCGCTGTGTGCGTTGATCGCGTGCGTGCCGGCCAGGACGTACGGGCACATGGCGTTGGTGAGCACGCGGGCGACGTCGACCGGCGTGACTTTCATGCCGTAGTACACGCTAATCGCCACGCCCTCGCTGATCCACTCGCTCGCCGGACGAAGACGTAGCGGCTCACGCGGGATGTTGATCGCACCCGGATGATCCGCGGCAAGAGGCACGCGGGCATTCTACGAGAAACATCAACGGTTGGCGTGTGGCAATCGTCCCGGCATGATGCGGCAGATGCTGCACCTGCTGCCGGACCTTGCCTCGCTGCCCTTGCCGCTGGGCGTCAAGTTCTACGACTCCGGCGTCTGGTCGGCCGCCGCGCTCGGGTCGCTGCTGACGCTCACCTTGCTCGAAGTCATCCTTGGCATCGACAACGTCGTCTTTATCGCCATCCTCACCGGCAAACTGCCCAAAGAACAGCGGCCCAAGGCGCAAAAGCTCGGCATCGGGCTCGCCGCGCTGCTCCGCATCGTCCTGCTCTGCGGCGCGTTCTTCGTCGTCAAGATGGACGAGCCCAAGTACGGCATCGACATCGGCGGCTGGTTCGGGCAGGGCGTCGAGCAAGTCGAAACGCCGATGGAAGCCGGGGACGAGGTCGGCGAACCGCATGACGAGCACGACAAAGACGAGGGCGAGCACGAGCCCTTCCTCATCACCGTCAAGGACCTCATCGTCCTCCTCGGCGGCCTCTTCCTCGTCGGCAAGGCCGTCTACGAAATTCACGACAAGCTCGAGGGCAACGATCACGCCGCCGGCACGAGCGTTGCCGCGGCGTCATTCTCCACGATCATCCTGCAGATCCTGGCCCTCGATCTCGTCTTCAGCATCGACAGCGTCATCACTGCCGTCGGCATCGCCGAGTACCTGTCGATCATGATCGTCGCGGTAATGATCGCGGTCGTCGTGATGATCACCTTCGCCGGGCCGATCAGTCGGTTCGTGGAGCGTCATCCGACAACCAAGATCCTGGCCCTGAGCTTCCTGATCCTTATCGGCGTGCTGCTGATCGCCGAGAGCTTCGAGCAGAAGATTCCCAAGGGCTACATCTACTTCTCGCTCGCGTTCGCCCTCGGCATCGAGATGCTCAACATCCAGTTCAAGAAGGCCAAGAACCGCGGCAAGCCGGTGACGCTGCGCCAGAGCTACGTCGAGGGCAAGTCCGTCGACGGCTACGGCGACGTCGCCGGCGAGGCAGCGAAGGGGTAAAGGCCTGGCGAAGGATGCGACCTCGTGTTGTTGTTTCGAGCCAGTCGCATCTTCGTCCGTCCCGGCCGCGACCAATTGCCGGCGGACGCCATGCTGGTTGACGGCGGACGCGTCGTGCGCGTCGGCCGTCACCGGGATCTTCACTGCGACGCGGACGAGGTCGATCTGGGAGCTGCCGCGGTGCTGCCGGGGCTGGTGAACGCTCATACGCACCTGGAGCTGTCGAACGCCACGCCCGGCGATCGGCCGGCGTCGTTTGGGTCGTGGATCCTCGGCGTGGCTCGTGACCGTGCCGCGGCGGGTGGGTCGATCCTCGACGCGGCAGCGGACGGCGCCACTCGTGGCGCAGCCGAATGTCTCGCGGCCGGCGTCACGACCGTCGGCGACATCTCCCGGTTCCCGATGGCAACGCGACCCGTGCTGGCCGCGTCCCCGTTACGCGTCGTCAGCTTCGGCGAAGTACAAGCCATGGCCGGGCGTCGGCATCTGCTCGACGAGCGACTTCGTGACGCGACCGACCTGACGCACGACGGCTGGCTCGGCCCGACGCGGATTCGCGTCGGCGTCAGTCCGCACGCGCCGTACTCGGTCGAACCCGCCGGTTATGCGGCGACGCTGGCGTGGGCGCGGCAACACGATCGGCCACTGGCGACGCACCTCGCGGAGTCGCCGGACGAGGCAGAGTTTCTTCGCGACCACGCCGGGCCGCTGCGGGAACTTTGGAATTGGCTCGGCGACTTCGACGAGAATGTTCCCCAATTTGCCGGCTCGCCGGTTGCATATGCCGACTCGCTCGACCTGCTCCGCGGCGACGTGCCGACGCTCGTCGCGCATGGCAACTTCCTCAACGACGCCGACTTGGCAAGGTTGGCGAGCGGCAACGTCACCGTCGCCTACTGCCCGCGGACGCACGCCTACTTCGGCCATCCGTCGCACCCGATGGAGCAGCTTCTCGACGCCGGCGTGCCGGTCTGTCTCGCGACGGATAGCCGCGCCAGCTCACCCGATCTCGACCTGCTCGCCGAAGCCCGGCACGTGCTGCGTGATCGGCCGCACCTCGACGCGACGACGCTCTGGCCGATGCTGACGACCGTTCCCGCGGCCGGGCTCGGCGTAGAAGCCGACGTCGGGAGCCTGCTGCCGGGCCGCTTCGCGGACTTCTTTATCGTCGATGATGCCGGCCCGTCGACGCCGGACGTGTTGCTCTACGAGCCGCTGCCGATTAGTTCGGTCTGGTCGCAGGGCGAGATGTCGTGGTCGGCTGCGTCGCCGGCGTGAAGCGCGGCATCGGTGCCGCTTCCGGTCGGGCCGGCGGCACCAGTGCGTCATACGTCGGCGGCAGAACTTCGACGCCCGCCTCGGCGAGCGTGATGTTGTTGTACCGCAGCAGCGTGCCCTGAGCCGCCTGGAACTGGGCGAGCGACGTGTTGTAGTTTGCCAACGCCGCGACCTCCGCACTTCGCGCCTGCGCCAGCCGGCTCAGCAGGCGGAGCTTGCGGTCGCTGAACTCGGGCGTCAGCGCGACTTCCCGCTCCTGCGCCTCGGCCACGCGGACCGTCTCGGCTGCACCGATGGCCGCCGTGCGACGCAGCTGCAGGACGACGTAGTTGGCCTCGACCGCTTGCTGCGCCTGCTTCAGCTCGGCTGCGATCTGCGTCCGAAGCGAGTTGTACTGGGCGATCTGCTGGCCACGCTGCATCGTCGCCCGGCGGAGGATCGAGCGGGCGGCGACGTTGCCGAGCGGAATCTCCAGCTGCACGCCGACGCCGAAGGTGAAATTGTCGAACTCGAACTGGTTCGACACCGCCTGATCGAAGCTTTCGTCAAGGCCCTGGAACCCGCCGGTGACGACGGCGTCGAGTCGCGGCAGAAGGTTGTTCTGCGCAACCCGCAACGCCACACCCGCCGATTGTGCGCGAATGATCTGCGCCGCGACTTCGGCCCGGACGAGCAGGGCGAGGTCCAGCGCTTGCTGATAATCGAAGAGCAAGCCGCGGTCGACCGGTTCCGTCGTCAGCCGCAGGTCGCGCCCGCCGGCGACGGGCAGGTCCGGGTCGCTCATGAGCCGCTTGAGCTCGACCTGCAGCTGCGCCGCCGACGCCTCGGCCTGCCGAAGCAACGCCCGCCGCTCGTCGAGGTCCGTCAACGCCTGGAAGAGCTGGCTCTCGTTGGCATCGACAGCAAGGCGAAGCCGGATCAACAGCACCGTCTCCTGCGTCCGACGCAACAGGTCGCGTTGGATCTCGACCTCCTGCTGCGCCTGGTAGAGCTGCCAGTACGTCTGCTCAACCTGCAACGCCAGCTCCTCGACCTGCTGGCGGAAGGTCAGGATGCTCTCGCGTCGCGTGTTCTGGGCGATCGAGATGCGAGCGCGGTTCACGTCGCGGCCGAAGTCGCGGAGGAACGGCTGCGTGAAGCGGAGCGTGATCTGGCTTTCGTACGTCTCCTCGATCGCGCTGATGCCGCGATTGACGTTCGTCGGGCTGTCGATGTACTGGGCGTTGTAGCTCAATTCCGCCTGGCCGCCGCTGGGCAGCGGTTGGCTCAGGGCGGTCGCGAACGAGTAGAGCCGCTGGCGGTCGACGACGACGGCCAGGTTGTTGAAGCTCAGGTTGTTGGCGACCTGGTTGTCGAGGTACTGGTACTCGAAGGTCGACTGAAAGACCGGGTCGAACGCGGCCTCGGCTTCGGTGACGCGGGTGCCGTCGATCGCCGGCTCGTAGGCGGCGACGGCGAGGTCGAAGTTGTTCAGCAACGCCCGACCGACCGCGCCGGAGAGGCGAAGTCGAAGCGGCTCGGCATCCGTCTCGCCACCGAGGAGCAGGCCGGTCTCCGGCTCGCCGTGTCGCTCGTCGGCGATGGCGGCGACGTCGACGCGGCCGTCGCTGGTCCTCGGCGTGGCAGGAGCATCGGCGGGGCGGCGGAACTCCTCCTGGGCGGCGGCTTCGATCTCGATCTGGCGTAACGCACGCGGGTCGAAGGGGACCGGGTCCGGGCTCGCGCAGCCGACGAGCGGCCAAGCCGCACCGCCCGCCGCCGCGAGGAGCAGGACACGGCGGCACGTAAGCGGAAGGCGGCGAAGCGGCATCGGGGCGACGATGATAAGAGTCGCAACCGCCCGCACCAACCGTCGGCCCCTAAAGCGCCGACTTTGCCAGGCTCCACGCGACCGCTGCGGCGAAACCGAGCAGAATGATGCCGCCCAGCAGGTCCGTCGCCGGCGCCAGCCATTGCCCGCGTCCGCCGCTCGCCAGCAGGTGCACGCTGCCGCTGAATCCAACCACCCACGCCAGCGTTGCGATGAAGACGCCCGCGATCACCGGCCAGCCGCCGCCGGTGCTGCTGAGGATCGCGAAGACGCCGGTGAGCCAGAACGCCGCCTGGTACGGACTGGTCGCGCAGAGCAGCACGCCCGTCAAGTAACCGCCGCCGGGCGTCGCCGTAACCGGCGGCTCGTCCTCCGTACGCCCGCGACGAAACGCCAGCAATCCGCCAACGCCGAGCCGCGTCAGCAAGAGAATGCCGACGACCTGCAACGGCACACGGACGAACCAGAACTCCTGCGCCACCTCCAAGAGCCCGACCACGAGCAGCGTCGCCAGCACGACGTCGACCGTCACCGCCCCGAGCCCGACTGCCGCGCCCGCGACGAAGCCGCCGCGGGCGACGCGTCGCGTGATCTCCAGATTCACCGGCCCCGGCGGCGCCGCGGCCCCGATGCCGAGCACGAGCCCTTGCACAAATCCACCCACACTCGCCGCCAGCGGGAGAAGCACGAACCAGTCCACTCCGCAGGCTACCCGTCGCCGTCCTCGTCGCGCTCTTCGGCCAACATCTCGAAAAGCCGGCGCGCGTTGTCGAGGCGGCGTCGGGCAATGGCGCGGCTGGCGGCGAAGTGGAAGCCGTCGTTGAGCCGCGACCGCCAGTAGCCGTAATCGTGCCGGGTTTCCCAGCCGCGGGCGACGCTGCTGATGCCGTGTCCGCGTGTCGCAAGCTCCCCGGCCAGTCGAAGCGACCCGCCGGCGCCGAAATCATCGAGATTGACTGCGTCCGCCAACACCTTCGCCTCGTCCAGCACCGGCGGCCGTTGGGGCAGCTCCTGCAGCAACCGCACCGTCCGATCCAGCAATGCCGCGTCCGCCGTCTCGCCCAGCTCCTCGACGCGTGCCGACCGGCATCCGGTCCGGTTGCCGCATCGGCATCTGCAACGCGAAGCAGGCCAGCTCGATCGCGTCCCGATCCAATTCCGCGGTCGGCCCCAGCACTTGCTGCGCCAGCCGCAACGTCCGCCGACGCAACCTCGCGGCGTCTTCACCAAGTCGCGAGGCGGCCGATGGACGCGGCGGCGCCGGAGCAGCCGTACCACCAGCCCGCCGCGCGAGCGCGGCACGGAGCGTGCGACGGACCTGCGCATCCAGCGGCACCTGGGCGTCTCTCCCGCAAAAGTCGACTTGCCGCAGCGACGTGCTCCGGCGGCGGCATCGTAGCAGGAAGCGTCCCGCGTCTTCGGAAAAGTCGGCACATCCCGATACCATGCCGCATGCTCCGGTTGGTGTCGCTGAGTCTGCTCCTGACGCTCCTCGCCGGCTGCGCCACGCCTGAAAAGCCGGGCCTGCTCGGCGGACTCGGCACGCCGATGCAGCTCACGAGCGACGCGCTCTTTGATGACGCCGCCGAGCCCGCGTTGTCGCCCGACGGCAAATGGCTGGCTTTTCGGGGCATTGCCGCCGGCGGCGTAGGGCCGCACGTCTACCTCGCGGGCGTGCGTCGCGACGAAGCCGGCCGCGTCGTCGGGCTGGGGCCGGCCGTGCGGGTGACCGATGCGGAGCGTCGCAGCGCGTCACCTGCATTCTCGCCAGACGGGCAAAGTTTGCTGATCGTTTCGACCGGCGACGCCGACGGGCCGCCGCGTTCGCCGCTGGCGCGCTTCGACCGACTGGCCAACGTCTACCGCGCCGACGGCTGGCGGCGGAATCTCGCCGCGGCGGACGTGCGGCAAGGCGTCGACCTCGCCCGACACGCCGTTCTCGAAGCACCCGGCTACGACGGCGAACCCGCCTGGTCGCCCGACGGCAGCTCCATCGCCTTCGCCAGCGACCGCGCCGCACCGACGAGTGCCCTCGACACGCGAAGCCTCGTCGACCTCTACGTCTGCGACGCCCGCGGCGGGAACGTGCGACGCCTGACCCGCGCCTCCGGCCGCGATGCCGCGCCCGCGTGGTCGCCGGACAACACACGGATCGCCTTCCACAGCGACCGCGTGCAGGCGGGACGCAACGTCATCTACGTCCTCGACGTGGCCGACCCGGAGCAGGTACGGCGCATCGCTCCCGGGCGCGACCCCGTCTTCACGCCCGACGGCACCGGCCTCGTCTACGCCGCCGCACCCGACGAGGGCGGCCCGGAAGAACTCTTCTACGTCAGCCTTGAACGCCGCCGCACCGCCCGGCTGACGCGGTCTGATGCGATCGAGGCCGCCCCGGCCTTTTCCGGCGACGGCGAGTCGCTGGTTTTCACCTCCCGCGTCGGTCCAGAAGGCCGGCAGCAGGTCTTCCTCGCGCCCTACGCCGCACCGCGTGGCGGTTGAGCGGAGCTACGGTCGCGGCGTGTCTCTCCTGCAAGACGTCTGCGATGCCGGCCAGGACGACCTGATGGCGACGCGGTATCTCGCCGCCGAGGCCAAGCTCGAGGCGGCCGAAGCGCTCGCGTTGGCGGCCGAAGATTTCGACACGCTCGGGCGGCTCTACTACCCGCTGCAGGAAGCCCGGCGTCAACGGCGGCAGGTCTGCGGTGAGGGCGTCGTGCGACTCGACCTGCTCGGGGAAGATGGCGATGCGGAGAAGATTCTGGAAGACGTTCCGCAGGGCCAGTTGCTCGTCGCGGGCGAGGCGACGATCGAGCCGGCGTTGGCGGTGCGGCGGCTTGCGAGGGAGCGTGGGCTGTATGTCGAGACGTTTCTTGCCGCCAGTTATGCCGCGGGCGACGGCCGGATCGTCGCGGTGGTGCCGTCTGCGCACGTCGATCTGCCACCAGCCGCGACGGTGCGGGCCGGCGGCATCGACGCGCTCCTCCGCTCGCTGCCGCCGCACTCGGTGGTGCTGTCGGAGCGGGAGATCCCTCCAGGCGCACGGCCGGGCGATGCAGAGACTTTCGCCTGGACGATGGCCTTGTGGGAACGCCTGCACGCCCCGCACCTCGCCGCCGCCAAAGCAGGGCGGGACCTGCGGCGACGCATCGACGCCTACCGCCGCGTCATCGACGTCGACTACGCCTGCGAGAAGGCGCACCAGTGGCTGGCGGCGGACGCATTGCTGCCCGCCGGTCCCGCAGCGCCGGCCGGGACGCCGGATCCGTCGCCGGCGTCTCGAGCGGCACCGCCGTTGCAGGCGACTCGGCATGAGCGACCCGAAGCTGACCCACACCAAAGCCGATCCCGGCGCTGTCACGACCGAAGTCGCCGTTCCCAACGAGGCCAAAGCCGTCCCGACGGACAAAGGCAAGTCCCTGCTGTTGTCGATCATCGCCTCCGCCATCGCGGTGCTGGCAATCATCGTGGGCTTTGCCTTGAACGTTGACTGGCTCGGCTTCACGCTCGGCCTCTCCGCGGCGATCACGGCCCTCGTCGCGTTGCTCCTGACGATGGGCGACCAGCGCACCGGCTCCGCCACCGCAGGCCTCGTGCTCGTCGCCTGTGGCGTTGTGGCGATCATCACGCTGCTGGATCTGCTCGGAGCCGAAGACGCCGATCCGCTCGACGGCGTCCGCCCGGTCGATCGCGAAGTCGAAGTCGACGTCAACGACTGACGCACGCGGCCTCTAGCCGCTCCGCCAGCGGACGCGTCGTCTCCGTCCACGTAAATCGCTCCTCCACCAGCCGCCGGCCCGCTTCGCCGACCGACGGCAGGGCGTCTCGATGCGCCGCCGCCTCGACCAGGGCCTCCGCCACCGCGTCGACATCCCGCGGCCTGACGACCCAGCCGTGCGACGTCGTCGGCGTCGCCGCATCGAACGGCACCACGTCCGCCGCGAGGCCGCAGTCGCTCGTCATCAGCACCGGCGTCGCCCGGCCCATCGCCTCGACGTAAACGATGCCAAAGCCTTCCTGCCAGCTCGGCATCGCGAAAAGGTCGGCGTGACCCATCCACGCCTGCAGGGCCTCGTTCTCCATCGGCGGCACGAGATCGATCCGCGCTCGGGCCGACGATGCCGCGACGAGCTCCCGCAGCTCCGGCGTCGCCGGCGTTACCAGGACCAACCGCGACGGCGGCAGCCGTTCGTGCACGCGGCCGAAGGCCTCGACCAGCTCGTGCAGACCCTTCCGCCGGTACGGGCCCGCTGCAGCCATAATGACGAAGTCGTCGCCCCAACCTTCAGGCCGGTCCTGATCCAACCGCAGCGGAGCAAGATCAACCCCGTTCGGCAGCCACGTCGCCTCCACATCAAGCTGCTCCCGCAGGTGCTCTGCCATCTGCTGTCCACAGCAGAAGACACCGACGGCCGACGCGACGTGGTGCGTGTACCAGTCGCCGAAGGGCGTATCGCGGCGAAGGTCATCGACGTCTGGCGCCGACTGTTCCATCACCGCCCACGGCAGGCCGTGCCGCTTCGCCAGCTTCGCTGCGATGGCCGCCCAGGGACGCCCGCCGAGGACGAACAGGGCATCGGGTCGATCCTGTCGCAGACGCCGATCTAGCCGTCGCGCGACCGCCGCCTCGACGACCCGCGACGCCAGCCGAGGCCGATTCGGAAAGAGCCGAAACCGCAGCCACGGCAGATAGTGAAACGGCACCGGCGGCGACTCGATCGCGATCTCGCGGACCTCGTAGTTTGCCGGCGGAGCAGGCCGACGAAGGAGGCCGTGCACGAGCGGCACCTTCAACCGCGGCCGCCAGATCGTCGTCTCCCAACCGTGTTGCCGCAGGCCCAACGCCTGATCGACGTTCCACGACCCCAGACGCGGCTCCGCGGGCGACGGGGCCGCAAACGTCGCAAGCAGCAGCCGGCGTGACATTGCTGGCAGAAGATACGACCGTGACGCCCATCGTGCCGCCCGCGTCTGATAAACTGCCCGCGTCTCGCCCGGCGGCGAGGCGAATCGGAGGGTGAGGGCAAGACGTGATGAGCGACACCCAGACGACCACCGACACCCCCGCTGCCGACGACCTGCTGGCCAGCATGGCCGACGAGGCAATCGACCGGATGCTCTCCGGCGAGGCCGACGCCTCGGCCGAACCTGTCGCAGCTGCAACGGCGGACGAGGCGGCTTTAGACGCGTTGCTTCGCGGCGAAGCCGAGGCGGCGACCAGGCCGGAGCAAGTCGAAGAACCCGCCGCCATCGAGCAGACCGCGGCCAGTTCCGCCGCCGCAGCCGTCGCGGCGGAGCTGAGCGTTGACGAAGCCGTCAAGCCGCTACCGTCGATCGACGAGTTCGACGACGAGGACGACTTCGGCATGGAGGACGTCTCGCTGCCCCCGGCCGAGCTGCCGGAGGAGGAGAAATTGCCCGCGTCGTCGGCCGACGTCGCCCCGGCGTTGCGGCCGCTGGTGTGGCTCGATCGGCCGCTAGGCAAAGGCAAGACTGCCGCCCGCGAGGCCGTCGGCAAGGTCGCGCTGGTAACGCTGCTGAACGCCTCGGCGATCCTGACCTATGTGCTCGTGCTCCGCGGCTGACGTGCTCGTGCTCCGCGGCTGAGGCCCGGCGGGCCGTACGCTCGCCGGCCATGTCCGACGCCTCCGCTCGCCCCCGGCTGCTCACCGGCGACACCCCGACCGGCCGCCTGCACCTGGGCCACCTCGTCGGAAGCCTTGAAAACCGCCTCGCCCTGCAAGATGGTGGTGGGGGTGGCGAGTACGACTGCTTCTTCCTCGTCGCCAACAAGCACGCCTTCACGACCCGCGCCGCCACGCCCGGCGACATCCGGGCCAGCGTCTTCGAGATCGTCCGCGACTGGATCGCTGTCGGCCTCGATCCGCAGCGGTCGAGCTTCGTCCTGCAGAGCGAGGTGCCGGCCATCGACGAACTGACGTTTTTCTTCAGCATGCTCCTGCCGTTCAACCGCGTCATGCGGAATCCGACGCTGAAGCAGGAGCTGGCCGAGAAGGGCATGGAGGAGACGTTCCCCTTCGGCTTCCCGCTCTACGCCGTCGGCCAGACGGCCGACATTCTCGCGTTCCGCCCGAAGGTCGTTCCCGTCGGCGAGGACCAGCTTCCTCATTTGGAGATGACGCGAGAAGTCGCTCGGAAGTTCGGCCAGCTTTACGCTAGTGTTGATTCACATGCCGATGACGCCGACTATGCGAGTCGATCCGTTTTCCCGGTCATCGAGCCGAAGCTCGGCCGCGTCAAACGCCTCGTAGGTCTCGGCCCGCCCAACGAGCAGGGCGTGCTGCCGAAGATGAGCAAGAGCCTCAACAACGCGCTCTTCCTCGGCGACAACGCCGACACGATTAAGAAGAAGGTCATGGGCATGTACACCGACCCGAACCGCGTCCGCAAGACAGACCCGGGCGAGATTGATCCGGCGAAGAATCCGCTGTGGGCGATGCACGAGACGTTCAACGAAGATGGTGCTTGGGTCGAGCAGACCCGAGCCGCCTACGCCGCCGGGCAGGTCGGGGACGTCGACGTCAAGCGTCGGCTGATCGAGGTGCTCGACGCGTTGATCGCCCCGATTCGAGATCGCCGGGCGAGCGTAACGGATGCCGATGTCGTCGATGCCCTCCGCTCCGGCACGGCACGGGCAAACACCGTCGCCGAGGAAACGTTACAGATGGCGAAGGAAGCGATGAAGCAGAACTACTTCGGCCGGTCGCTACAGATCCGTTAGGAGCCATTCGTAACGACTCTTCCGAAGTAGGGTGGGCCCCGGCCCACCATCGGAATCGGTGATACCGACCATAGGCAGACGGTGGGCCGGGGCCCACCTACCAATGCGTCAACGACTCCTACGTGCCGTTCGAGAACTCGGGCGTAGCAGCGGCGGCTCGCCGCTGCCGTCCATTTTCGCAGAAGATCCCGGATCCAGAGGCAGCGGCGAGCCGCCGCTACTACATTCTCAAACGATTCCTAGAAGTCGACCGCCAGCTGGATGAAGTACGTGAGCGAGTTGTGCGAAGCATCGCCCTGCGTGCGACTGAGGTACTCGTTGAAGACGCCGATCTTGAGACTCAACGCCTGGGCCGATTCGTCGCCGCCGTCGAGGCGCATTCTCCAGGATGCCTCCGTCACGTTCCGGCTGTCGCGAAGGCGGTCGAGGCTGGGGAAGTAGGTGTGCTGAAACCTGAGTCGTTGCCGGTCCTGGTCGAACTCATAGTTGGCTTCGATCGCTAGAAGAGCCTCAGGTATGACTTCGTTGACGCTGCCGAATTCGTAGCTCGCCCCGGCACCGAATCGACCAAGCAGGGTCAGGCGTTCGCTCTCGTAGTACGGCAGCGACGTTTCTTCCAGCTCCTCGTCGCCGAATAACGCGTACCCGACGCCGGCGAACCCGCCGAGGCGGACTTGCCAGTTCTGGAACGCGTCGTACTGGTTGCGGCTTTCGGCAAAGAGGAACGGCGGCGTCTCCGGCAGCTTCCAGTCGCGTCGCACCGTCAGCAACGCCTCGTCCTGCACCGTCGTGCCGTCGACCGTGTTGAAAAAGTACTGGCTTCGAAATCTCCAACGACGTTCGTCGCCGTCGAAGTCGAGGTTCAGCGACGCGTTGACGCCCAGCTCACTGTTGTCGGCCTCGCGACCGTTGATGCCGAGCGCGAACGACTTGTCGAAGCCGTACAGGAAGCTCGTACCGAAGAGGCCCGGCGGGATCGGGTCGGGCAACTTGACCGGCGGCTTCAGCTTCGCCCCGGCCGGGTATCGACCGGCCAAGTTTGCCCGAAGCACCTCGACTTCGCCCAGATCCTCCGCATTGATGCGAATCGCCTCCGGCGTCTCCTCCAGGATCACGCCCCGCAACCGCGTACCGACGTCCAGTTCGAGCACGACCACCTCCGCCGGCTCGGCCGGCTGGGCCACGACACTGCCGGCAAGAAGCAGCACGAATGCCAGGATCGAAGCGATCGTCCTCAATCCCGCACCTCGTGGCCTTGCTCGCGGAGCTGCTTCTTGAGCTCGTCCAGCGTCGCCACGCCCGCCGGCAGCTCGGCCTCGTCGGCGATCATCTGCGGAATCCCGTCCCGCACCGCATACCGCAAGCCACCGACCTCGGCGACGAGAACATCGCCCTCGCGGCGGAGCGGGCTCAGCGTTACAGGGCAGCGGAGCAGGTCGAGCAGGGCGTCCTCGGCGTTGCCCGCCTTCGTCGGCGTGTCGGTCATCGCGCGACGCTAGGTGGCCCGGCCGACGGTGGCACCTCGCAAGCACTTCCGCCGGCAGAGTCGTAAGGTGCCTGCCCGATGCTGCCCCGCACTCCTTATCAGCAGTTCCTTCCGCCGCGGATCGACAAGACGCTCAAGCGCCTGCAGGAGATGCTCTGGACCACCGCTGCCGGGCCGCTCGACGTGCGGCAGTCGCCGCCGTCGGCCAACGACGTGCTGCTCGCCAACGCCGGCGGTTTGACGTTCACGCCGGTGACGGACGTGCCCAAACGCTGGGGCCGGCGGTTCGACCAGTGCTGGTGGCAGGTCGAGATACCCGCCGGCGAAGGCACGCCGCGCTACCTCGACTGGCGCGACCAGGGCGAAGCGACCGTCTACTACAACGGCGTCGCCGTGGCGGGCGTTGATCCGGGGCACAAGTACGTCCGCCTGCCCGACGCCCTCGACGCCGGCGGAACGCTGCTGATCGAGTCCATCTGCGCACGCACCGGCATCTGGGTTCACGCCGAAGAGCAGGGCGTCGACGAGACCGGCAGCCTCTTTCGCGGTGCCTACCTGGCCACGCGCGACGACGAGGTCTGGCACGCGTTTCACGATGCCGAGGTGCTGCTGGACCTCTGCATCGCGATGCACAAGGCGGCGTACCCGCTCGACAGCGACATCCCGGCCGGCTTCGGGTATCGCGGCCTAATCGAAACGGTCGACCCGCGGTTCCGCAAGATGGTCGACGCGCTGGACCGTGCCTGCGACGCCTTTGACAACGACGGCCCGACGGCGATGCGGGACGTGCTGCGTGTCGCCTACGACGACCTGCCGGCGGACGCGTCGATGATGCCCGTGACCATCGTCGGCCACGGCCATCTCGACCTCGTTTGGCTCTGGCCGGAGAAGAGCGGCGACTTCAAGGCCGTTCACACCTTCGCCAACCAGCTCGATGTGCAGTCGCGCTATCCCGAGATGGTCTTCAACTACTCGCAGCCGGCCAGCTACGAAGCCGTCGAGCGGCGAACGCCGGAGGTCATCGGCCGCGTGAAGGACGCGATTGCCGACGGACGGTGGGAAGCAACGGGCGCGATGTACGTCGAAAGCGACACGCAGATCGCCTGCGGCGAAGCGCTCGTCCGCGCGATCGAGCTCGGCCAGGCCGGCTTCGAGACGTACCGCGGCGAGCCGTCGAAGATCGTCTGGATTCCCGACGTCTTCGGCTACTCCGGCGTGCTGCCGACGCTCATGGCGGGCTTCGGCGTGCCGTACTTTTATACGACCAAGATGCACTGGTCGTCGGCCACCCGCAACCCGTACAGCAGCTTCCGGTGGATCGGCAACGACGGTAGTGAGGTGCTCTCGCACTTGTCCTGGCACGGCTACAACAATGAAGCCCGGCCGGCCGAATTGATCAGTTCGACTCGGAATCATCGCCAGGCGGCACATCACTATGAAACCATCGTCCCCGTCGGCTACGGCGACGGTGGTGGCGGCGTGAATGATGCGATGTGCGAACGCGTCCGCCGCATGAGCGACCTGGCCGGTGTGCCGCGGGCGAGTTGGGGCAAGGCCGAGGCGTTCTTCGACCGGATGAACGACGTCCGCGACCGCCTGCCTGCGTGGCAGGGCGAGATGTACCTCGAATACCACCGCGGTGTGCAGACGACGCAGGCGGAGCTCAAGCGCGTCTTCCGCCGACTCGAGTCGGCGTTGCAGGCCAAGGAAGCCGTCGCCTGCGTCCGCGGCACCGGGCCGATCGACGAGCACGCGTGGAAGCGGGTCGTCTTCGCCCAGTTCCACGACTACATCCCCGGCAGCTCGATCCGGCAGGTTTACGACGAGGCCGTGCCGGAGCTGACGAAGCTGGGCGACGATGTCTATTCCGCGGCGGGCGAAGCGCTCGCGACCGGCGGCGAGGCGTGCGTCTTCAACCCGCTGCCGATGGCCCGCGAGGCGACCATCGACGGCCGCCGGCTCAAGCTGCCGCCGCTGGCCGGGGTGAAGCTCGCCGACGCCGAGGTCGTCGAAGCGCCGGCCGTCGAGGCGAGCACGACGCGACTCAGCAACGGCCGCGTCGACGCCACCTTCAACGACCGCGGCGAAGTCGAAGCGATCTCCTTCGACGGCAAGCCGATCCCGCTCGCCTCGCCCGCCTGTGCCGTGTGGACCTTCCCGGATCACCCGGCCAACTACGACGCGTGGGACATCGACCGCCCGACCCTTAGCAACGGCCACCTCGTCACCGCCTCCGCCGAGGCGAGCGTCGAAGGCCAAAGCGTCCGCTTCGTCCGCCGCTTCGGCCAAAGCACCGTAGCGATGATCTACCGGCTCGACCCGGGCGAAGCGGCGTTGCGGATCGACGCGGAGCTGGATTGGCAAGACAAGCAGACGCTGTTGAAGCTGACGGTGCCGACGCAGTACGCCGGCCGGACGGCGCGGTACGGCTCGCCGTACGGCAGCACGACGCGGTCGACGACGGAAGGGCCGCTGGCGAACGACGCGATGTTCGAAGTGCCCGCCAGTCGGTGGGCGTGCGTCAGCGACGACGGCGAGCGGGACGGCGTGGCGTTGCTGACCGAGAGCAAGTTCGGCTTCGGCTGCTTCCGTGGCCTGCTGCACGTCTCGCTCATCCGCAGTGCTGCCAACACCGGCCATCGCGGCACGGGCGGCAACATCCACGCCCACACCGCAACGACCTTCGGCGACATCGGCCCGCACACGGCGCGCCTCGCGCTCGCCGCCTTCGACGCCGACGCGCCACTCGATCGCCAGCCGGCGGCGTTGTGCGACGACCTGTTCCAGCCGCCGATCCGGTACGAGGGCGATCCGTGCGACGCCGGCCTGCTTGGCATCGACGGCCCGCCGTCGGTCGTGCCCGCCTGGTCAAAGCCGCTCGACGGCGGGGCGTGGGTGCTGCGTCTTCACGAGACGATGGGACGGCGCGGCGTCGTCCAGCTCCGCCTCGCCGACGGCAAGACGGCAACGCCCGTCGACCTGCGTGGCGAACCGCAACACGAGCCGACCACCTCGATCGGCGTCAAGCCGTACGAGGTGGTCAGCGTGCGAATCGGGTAGATTCTTAATCAGACGCGGCGACGACGGGCGAGCAGCCCGACCGCACCGGCGACGAGCAAGCCGGCCGTGGCGGGCTCGGGGATCGGGGGCGAGCCGATGATCGAGATCATTTCGTCGTCGCCGCCGATGTTGTCGTTGAAGAACATGGCCGACTCGTACGCGCCCGGATCGCTGAGCTGCGTCAGCGACGCGTTGCCGGCGACATCGAAGCTGATCGTCGCACCTTGATTGGCAAAGCCGCTGCCGAACGAGACGCTTTCGACGATGCCCGCGCCGGCGATGTTGCCGTCGAAGATGAAGATCTCGTCGCCGTTCTGGCTCAGGCCGCCGCCACCGGCGGCGACGCCGACGTTGAGCACGTCGCCCCAGATCGCGACGAAGTCGGCGATGTCGGTCGCATTGCCGCCCTGCAGGAAGATCGCCCGCTCGCCGACGTCGAGCGTAAAGTCGGTCAGCGGCGCGTCGACGGTCGGGTCGGCCGACTCGTCGTCGTAGAAGAGGCCGCCCGTGCTGATTGGGCCGGGGCCGAAGTTGGTCAGCTCGAACCAGTCTTCCGTCCCGTCTTCACCGGTGACGCCGGCGTAGACCTCGGTGATCTGCAGGCCCTGGCCGAAGGCGGGAGCCGCGAGGGCGGCGGTGAGTGCGAAAGTGCTGATCTTGTTCATGTATGTTTCTCCCGTAGGTGCGAGACGAAGCATGCGGCCGACGCGGATGGATCGTGTCAGCGGGCGGTGAAGATTGCGTAAGGCTTATCGTGCCGACGCATGCAGAGCGGCAACGAGTGGGACGTCGGCATCGTCGGCGGCGGCGCGGCCGGCCTGGCGGCGGGCATCTTCGCGGCAGAGGCCGAGCCGGGCACACGCGTCGCCGTCTTCGACGGAGCCCGCAAGGTCGGTGCGAAACTTCTCGTCGCCGGCGGCGGGCGGTGCAACGTCACGCACCACGAAGTCGCCGTCCGCGACTACAACGCGGCCACCCGCAACTTTGTCAAGAACGTCCTGGCCAGCTTCACCGTGGCCGACTGCGTCGCGTGGTTCGAGTCGATGGGCGTCCAGCTCAAGCGTGAGCCGACCGGCAAGCTGTTCCCGACGACGGACAAGGCCCGGACCGTTCTCGACGCACTGCTGAATCGACTCGACGAGCGCGACGGCCGCCTGTTGACGGAGCATCGCGTGGCCAACGTGGAGGCAACAGGCAACGGCTTCGTCCTGGCGACATCGCAAGGCACGCACCGCTGCCGACGGCTTGTTCTGTGCACCGGCGGCCTGAGCCTGCCCAAGACCGGCAGCGACGGCGGCGGCTACAAGCTCGCGTCACGCCTCGGTCACACCGTCGGCGAGACGCACCCAGCGCTCGTTTCGATGACGCTGCAGCAGCACTTCTTCCATCGCGACCTGGCCGGGACGAGTCATGACGTCGAGCTCGTCACGCTCGGCGACGGCAAACCGGTTGATCGGCGGGGTGGGTCGCTGCTCTGGACGCACTTCGGCCTGAGCGGGCCGGTCGTGATGGACGCGAGTCGGCATTGGCTGGCGAACCGGCGAGCGGGGCGAAAGGCGGAATGGCTGGCGAATCTGCTGCCGGGCGAGACCTTCGAGTCGGCCGAGGCGACATTCCTGCGGCTGACGCAGGCGACGCCGACGCTGCCCGTGCGGGGCGTCCTGCGGCAGTGGTCGCCGGCCGGCATCAGCACGCGGCCGCCGCTGCCGGAGAAGGTCGGCGACGCGGTGCTGGCCCACATCGCGGTCGACCCGCAGACGCCGCTCTCGCAGCTGCGTCGCGACGACCGCCGGCGGCTGATTCACGCGTTGACGGCATTGCCGTTGCCCGTCGAGCAGGAGCGCGGCTGGAACCACGCCGAAGTCACCGCGGGCGGCGTGCCGTTACGTGAGGTCGCGTGGAAGACGATGAGCAGCCGCGTCGTCGAAGGCCTGCACCTGGCGGGCGAGATTCTCGACGTCGACGGCCGCATCGGCGGGTTCAACTTCCAGTGGGCGTGGGCGACCGGCTTCCTCGCCGGTCGGGCCGCGGCTACTCGTACGGCGTCCGTCCCGGCGGGTAGCTGATCAGCTCGATCGCGTTGCCGTCCGGGTCCTTCAGGTAGATGCCTCGCGTCCCGTCGCGGTGCTCGTCAACTTCGACGCCCGCCTCGGCCGAGCGGCGGTCGAGGTCGTCGGCGTCGACACGCAAGGCCACGTGCGGCGGATGCTGCGTCGGCGTGACCAGTGCCAGCTTCACGTCGCCCATCTGCAAAAACGCCCACGTCTCGTCCTCGTACAGCACCTCGGCCCCGAAGCTTTCGCGGTACCACCGCACGCTGCCGGCGATGTCGTTGCAAGGCACGGCCACGTGATCGATCGGAAGCGGCGTCATTCCACGACGCTACCGCGGCGCCGAAAGATGGCACAATGGTGAACGTGCGGATCCTTCTGCTCGCGACGATTCTCCTCGCGTCCGTCGCCTTCGGGCGGGACGCGGTGATTCACCTGACGCCGACGTCGCAGAAGCCAGGCCTGCTGCAGACCGGCGACGGCGTGACGATCTCCGGCGACGGCACGGGCGGCTATCCGCGGACGGCGACGTGGCGGTCCGGTCAGGTCGAGTCGCCAGGGCTTGTGGAGGTCTTGCCAAGCTGGTCGGTCGATACGCCGGACGGCACCGGCATCCGCGTGAGCGTGCGTGTGCGGACGGGCGACGATTGGTCGCCTTGGCTCGACCTGGGCTACTGGGGCGAAGTCCCGCCGCCGACGGATTCCGAAGCATTCGACGGCGGCAAGGTTGCGGTCGACATCCTGGAGCTCGACGAGCCGGCGGATGCGTGGGACGTCCGTGTGATGCTCTACAGTTTCGCCGCCGAAGCCGCGCCAACCTTGCGTCGTGTCTCCGTGGCGACGCGTGCGGTTGGTGACGCACCCGACCCCGGCACGGCAGACTGGCACGGCACGCTCGACGTGCCGTTCCTTCCGCAAACGCGCGGCGGAACGCTGCTGCAGGACTCGATCTGCAGCCCGACCAGCATCGCCATGGCCCTCGCCTTTCACGGCATCGACGTCGACGTCGGCGGCAACGCGCGCCAGGTCTACGACCGCGAGCACGGCATCTTCGGCAACTGGAACCGGGCCGTCGCGCAGGCGAACCAGCAGGGCGCGACGGCGTGGATCGAGTACATCACGACGTGGCCGCAGGTGGCCCAGCACCTGCGGGCGGGCCGGGTCGTCGTCGCGAGCGTCAACTACGAAGACGGCGAAGCACCGTCATTCCTTGACAACGCGACGGACGGCCACCTGATCGTGATCCGCGGCCTAACGCTGGAGGGCGATGCGGTCGTGAACGACCCCGGCAGTCGCGACCGCGGCGAGGCGATCGTCTATGCGAAGGCCGACCTTGAACGGGCTTGGTTCCGCAATGCGGGCGGCGTCTCGTACGTGGTTGGGCCGCCGGCTAAGCCTTGACGTCGAGATGCCCCGGCGGGATCGGCACGGGCGGGGCGTCGGGCGTACGACGCATGTCCGACGAGACCTCGTCCGCCTCGTCGGCCGCGGCGACGGGAGCATCGGACGGGGCCGAGAGATCGGTCGCCGTCTCGTCCGCCCGCTCGGCCGCGGCACGCCGAGCCTGCTGGCGGCGCGACGCCTCGGTCGATCCGGCCACCGCCGTCGCGGCACCCGACGTCGCCGCCGCGGTCGAGAGATTGATCGGCGAGAGCTCCACCACTGCACAGCATCGACCGTCGAGCACCCCAACTTGCGTCGGAACCCAAGCTAAAGCCTTATCGGCCGTCACTGTCCGAGTTCGGCCCGCTGCTGCTTGACCGCTTCGAGCAACGCCTTCTGCGGCTTGGCGAACTTCGCGATTCCTTCTTCCATCAAAGCGTCCTCCATCCGTTGCAGATCGACCTTCTCGTCGAGCTCCTGCAGGACGGCATCTTCGGGCAGCTGGTCGACCGTCTTTTCGTACGTGCCGCCCGCCGAGGCGATCGCGTCGTTCGTCTCCGGCGGGTTCGTCTGGATGCCGCCGCCCGCGACGTTGCGCGGGTAGTAGTCGTCTTCCTGCCAATCGAGCTTCTTGCCGGTGCTGGCGAAGATGATCTCCTGCTGCAACGGCAGATTCTTCTCCGCCCAGAATCGCTCATTGTCCGCCCAAAGTCGCTTCGCATTGACGAGTCCCATCCGCTTCGAAGCTTCGTCGCCGAGCGACGGAACGTTCTTCGAGGTGTAAACGTCGACGCGACTGATGAAGATGGAGTAGACGCTCTTGAAGCGGTCGAGGCCGTCCTTCCGCTTCTGGGCGCCACGCCAAACCGCATCGCGGGCGGCCTTGTACTGACGCTCGGTAAAGATGAGCGTGATGTTCAGCGTGATCCCCTCCGCCGCCAGCGTCTCGATCGCTTCGAGCCCGGCCGGCGTCGCGGGGACCTTGATCATGCGGTTCGTGTACCCGCTGGCCCAGTACCGGCCGAGGCTGATGTAACGCTCGACCCGCTCGTCGTGTGGCAGGTCTGCCTCGGGATCTTCCAGCAGCGGCTCAAGCTCGAAGCTGACCCAGCCGTCGTTGCAGCCGGTCCGCTCCCAGATCGGCTGGAACTGTTCCTGTGCCTTAGACACGAGGTAGTCGCACATCATCCACGCCGCCGAGGTGTCGGTGGCGTCGCGAAGCATGCCCTTCATGGTCTCGTTGAAGCGGCCGCTCTTGATGAGGCTGGAGATGATCGCCGGGTTGCTGGTCGCACCGGTGATGCCGCGATCGATGTTCGTAGCGACTTCCTCGGGGTCGACGCTGTCGAGCCAGAGTTTGGTGCCGGTGTCGATCAGGCTTTGCAGGGCATTGCTCATGCGAGGCAGGCTACCGGCGTCGCACGCGAACGCGAAGGCTCAAACGGCCTGGCCGCGTCACGTCGGTAGCACCAGGTCCAACGGCACGGGCAGCGGGTCGTGCGTGGTCTCGCTGTCGAGCAGCATCTTCACGGCCTGCCGACCCATCTCGACCGCCGGAAGCACCGCCGTCGGCAGCTCGATGCCGAAGTAGTTGACGGGAGCATCGTGCACCGTCGCAATCGCCAGGTCGTCCGGCACCGTAATGCCGAGGCGGTCGCAGACGCAGAGGGTGGCGGAGCTCTCGTGGTGCGTGTAACAGACGACGGCGCTCGGCCGGTCGTCTGCGGTCAGCCAGCGACGCGTGAGGTCGTACCGGTCTTCCACATCGACGTGGCCGTCGCCCGTGATGAAGCGTGGCTCGTGCCCGACGGCCTCCATCGCCTGCTGGTAGCCGGTCCGGCGGTCGCGTGTGCTGTAGTGACACCGTCGCGGCTTAGGGCCGTTCGTGTAGTCGACGTAGCTGATCCGCGTGTGTCCGATCGACAGCAGATGATTCGTCAGGTCGCCCGCGGCCCGGATGTCATCAGGAAACACGCAATTGGTCGGATGCTTGGAGTTGATCCAGACGCTCGGCAGGCGGTAGGTGCCGACGAGGTCGATCATGCGTTTGGGGATGTGCGCGTTGTAGTTGATGAGCAGGCCGTCGCTGCTGAGCTCGCGGAGGAGCTTGGGCATCTCGATTTCGTCGGTGAGGCGGTCGTCGGGCAGGCGGACGACCATGAGGTTCAGGTCGGCCGCGACGACGGCTTCGTCGATGCCGTCGAGCAGGCCCGGCGGCAGCATGCTGCGGTTGCCGCTGCGGCTGAGCAGCAGCGTGAACGCCCCGAACCGCCCGACGGCAATCGAGCGGGCGGCGGCGTTGGCGCGATAGCCGAGCTTGTCAGCGGCATCACGAACCCGGCGACGCGTGTCCTCGGAGAACAGCTCGGCCCGCTGGCTCGTCGGGCTCAGGATCTGGCTGACCGTCGGCGCCGAGACGCCGGCCCGCTCCGCCACATGTTTCAGCGTCACCCGCACAAAGAGAACCTAGGCCAGACCCGGTTCAACAGCAAGAAGAGGCGGCGTGACGGCGATTTCTCGGAAGAACCTTACCACGATTTAAACCGTACCATGTTGCGTGTCTGGCAAGGTGCTGGTAGAATGCAGGGCAGGACGAAACTGTGACTCGCATCGCCGGTGGTTTGACCCGTGGAGGAGCGGGTACCGGTCGAGGAGCGTCCTGTCGAAGGAGAAGCCTTTCGCTGCTGCGTGACATTCTTGCCGTCGGCTGAGGCCGCGTCGCCAAGACGCAGACTCGCCACGACCGAGGTGGCCGCGG
Source organism: uncultured Tepidisphaerales bacterium (assembly GCA_964416015.1). Taxonomy (GTDB): domain Bacteria; phylum Planctomycetota; class Phycisphaerae; order Tepidisphaerales; family Tepidisphaeraceae; genus JBCDKH01. The sequence continues at coordinate 13,171 of CAYQCT010000009.1, read as the reverse complement.
TGTGCGGCACCGGAAGACACGTCCTGTCGGGCAGCGTCCTGCTGCTCGATGCCGGTTTGCTCCCATTCCGCCTGCCCGTTGTTTCACCACGAAGCTCCCAATGAACCCGACTGACCTGTGCAACCGTCGCCTGCCGGCCCATCGCCAACTTGCGATGGCGGCCTTCGAGACGCTGGAGAACCGCCGCCTGCTGAGTACGACGTACTACGTCGACCCGACCGGCAGCGACGGCAACGCCGGCACGAGCCTGTCGAGCCCGTTCCAAACGATCCAGGCCGCCGCCGACGTGGCCGACGACGGCGACACCGTGCTCATCCGCGGCGGCACGTACCGCGAGGAGGTCCGCCCGGCCAACTCGGGCAGCGCCGGCCAGCCGATCACATTCCAGGCATACCAAGGCGAGGACGTCGTCATCACGGCGACCGAAGAAGTCACCGGCGGCTGGAGCCTCTGGAAGGACACCGCCAGTGCCGACATCTACCGCGCCAGTGCCTCGACGAGCCTGCCCACCGGGCGTGTGCAGGTACTCGTTGACGGCGATCACGGCTCGGAGGCCCGCTGGAACGACGAGGGCGACCGGCTCTCGCCGAACTACCTCGGCCGCGACGCCAGGGTGGAGCGGCTGCCCAACAACATCGACGGCCGCGCGACGTTCCGCATCTTCGACGCGTCGCTCAACGATCAGCCGACCGATCGCTGGATCGGCGCAACGATCGGCGTGCACCTCTACGAGCCGAAGCTCGGCACGGGCACGATCATCGACGCGGGCGGCCCGTCAGGCGGCGACGACGCGTACCTCGAGGTCCACTTCGACCTCCGCGACTGGTGGCTGCTGACGGGCAACCGGGCGAACCACTGGTTCTACATCGTCGGCGACAAGGACGCCCTGTCCACGCCGGGCGAGTGGCACTATGAACAGAGCGAAGGCAACGTCTACGTCACGCTGCCCAACGGCGAGACGCCGAGCGACAAGCTCGTCGAGATCAAGGAGCGCGACTACGTCTTCGACCTCACGGACCGCAGCCACATCACGATCAAGGACGTCGACATCGTTGGCGGCACCGTCACGACGGCCCGCGCGGCCCGGGTCGACGACCTGAGCTCCCTCGCCACCACGTCGTCGCACATCACGATTGACTCGGTCGACTTCCGCGAGTTCGACTACGCCAGCAAGTTCACGGCGGGCGGCTCGCTGTGGGCGCAGGATCCGGAGCTGAGCGGCGTCGTTTTGGGCGGCTGGAACAACACGCTCATCAACAGCACCCTCGAAGGCTCGCACGGCGGCGGCGTCTTCGTCGGCCTCGGCGGCAACAACCGCGTGCTGAACAACTACATCACCGAGGTCGGCCACATGGGCCTCAGCTCAGCCGTCAACAACGGCGACTCCGATCAGGACAACGCCCGCGACGAGGTCGTCGGCAATTACAACATCGGCGGCGAAAACGCCTACAACACGATCGAAAACGTCGGCAACATCGGCCTCAGCCTCAGCGGCCTTCGCGGCGGAACGATGCACCACAACTACGTCGACCGGGCCGTCACCCGCAGCGACGACCAGGGCGCGATCTACGGCTGGAACTTCGACTACGACCGCACGGAAGTCTTCAACAACATCGTCACCAACGTGACGAAGCAGAGCACGATCGAGGGCTTCGCCTCTGAAACCGTCAACCGCGGCTTCTACATGGACACGCGGGCCCGCAATCTCGTGATCCACGGGAACATCATCGAAGAGACGACGAACTTCGGCAGCGTGCAGCCGAAGTTCCCGATTCGCGAATGGCATCGCTACTTCTTCAACAACACACTCGATGGCGATATCCAGTCGACCTTCCCCGGCTCCGGCGACATCGACGAGCACGGTGCGTACTCGTGGCTTGTCAACAACATCCTCGAAGAAGGCCGCGGCAGCCTCGAGACCGCGTGGGAAGGACAAGTCTCCCGCAACAACGTCTCGGAGGCGGACTACGTCTCGCGGAGCGGCGACGACTACCGCTTGGCCAACGCGACCTCGAGCCGCAACCAGAACATCGTCGACCAAGGCGAAGTTATTGCCCCGTACACCGACGGCTACACCGGCTCCGCGCCGGACATCGGCGCGATCGAGTTCGGCGAAGACCTGGCCGCCAAGGTCGGCTTCGGCAACATGCCCGCTGTCGCGGCCGAGAAGAGCGACGAGCTCACGATCGCCGCATCCGCCTCGACCTTCGTCCGCGAGGATCAGCCCAATACCAACTTCGCCAGCTCACCGTTCCTGCTCCAGCAGAGCGCCCGCGACGTCATCAGTGGAGACGAGGAAGGCGACCGCTCGCACATCCTTGTGAAGTTCGACGTGCCGAGCCTCGCCGGCAAGATCGTCCGCAACGTGCGGCTCGAGATGACCGAGGCCGACGGCGTTGCGGCCGGCGATACAGGCTTCCGCGTACGCCAGATCACCGACGGCACGTTCGATCCGAACGGCGTCACCTGGAACAGCGTGCAGGACATGACCCTCGACGAGCGGAGCGTCGGCTCGTACTCGCCGGGCATTCACGGTGACACGCCGGTCAACGGCCGCGTGCCGTGGGACACGAGCATCGGCGAAGGGGCTGAGCTGAGCGTGCGGCTCGAACGCACGGTGACGGCTGACGGCGGCGACCAGTCGTACGCGTTCCTGCTTCAGGCGTCCGACCTGAACTTCGACGACGGCAGCTTCGGCTTCGCTGCCAACGGCAGCAACGCGCCGCGGCTCGTAATCGAGTATGTCGACGCACCCGCCGAACCCAACGACGCGCCGGCCAACATCAGTCTCAACAACAGCACGGTCGAAGAAGACCTGCCCGTCGGCACGGTCGTTGGCTCGCTCTTCACGAACGATCCCGACGTCGGTGACGTGCACACCTACACGATCGTCGGCGGCGACACGAACGCCTTCACGATCGACGGCAACGAACTCAAGACCGCCCAGGTCTTCGACGTCGATGCCAAGAGCAGCTACAGCGTCACCGTCCGCTCGACCGACCTCGGCGGCCTGAGCGTCGAGGAGACGTTCACCGTCACCGTCGAGGAGAACATCGACCTGACCATCAACGTCAATGGCACGTCGACCGTGCTGCCCGACCCGGTCGCCTACGGCAGCTTCCAGGATGGTCAGGACGGCGACGACACGGCCTACGAGCTGCTCGACGGCGGCAACGCGATCCGCCTGACCGGCAACGCGTGGAAGATGACGGACCTCGACTACACCGTCACGGCCGACACCGTCCTGCAGTTCACGGTCAATGCCGCCGACGCCGGCGAGATCTTGGGCATCGCCCTGGACAACGACCCGAATCCGACCGAAGGCCGACGCACGTTCATGGTTGGCGGCAGCGACCACCCCGGCACCAGCCACACGAGCTGGAGCTGGCGTCTGTCGCCCCAGTACATTGCCGGCAGCGGCGACGTGACCTACACCGTCAACGTCGGCGACTACTTCACCGGCAGCGTCACCAAGCTCGGGTTCGTCGCCGACGATGACGCCGGCTCCGGCAGTGCGGACGCAACCTTCAGCGACATCGCCATCTTCGAGGACGTCGACGTGCCGCCGCTCGCCGGTGACGCCAACGGCGACGGCATCGTCAACCTCGCCGACTTCGGCATCCTTCGCGCCAACTTCGGCAGGACCGACGCGCTCTTCTCGCAAGGCGACTTCACCGGCGACGGCATCGTCAACCTCGCCGACTTCGGCATCCTCCGTGCCAACTTCGGCAACACCGCCGCCGATCAGGAAGACGACGACCTGCTCGACTGATCCGGCAACAACTCGCTCTCCTCCCGCTCCGCAGCGATCGCCGGCAACGGCGGCTCGCTGCGGAGCATTTCGATGTGTCTTCCCCATTTCAGTGTGTCGTCCGCGTCGCCCGAGGATCCTGACGTTTCGGCCGGACGGGAGACCCGCTACCCTTCGCGACCACCATGTCCGATCGCACCATCTCCTACGTCGTCATGGGTGCCGGCGCCATCTGCCAGCGCCGCCACCTGCCCGAGATCCACGCCCACAGCCAGAGCGAACTTGTCGCACTCTGCGACCCGAATGAGGCGCGGGCGAAGGAAATCAGCGAAAAGTACGGCATCCCGTACTTCCTCGATCACAAGGAGATGCTCGCCAAGACGCAGAGCGACGCCGCCGTCGTCGGAACGCCTAACGCCCTGCACGCGCCCCAGACGATCGATGCCTTCGAGGCCGGTCGACACGTGCTGGTCGAGAAGCCGATGGCGACGACGCGTGAGGACGCCCGCGCCATGATCGACGCCGGCAAGAAGGCCGGGAAGTACCTGATGATCGGCATGAACCAGCGTCTCATGCCGCCGCACGTCGTGGCGAAGGAGATCCTCGACAGCGGCAAGCTTGGCCGGATTCTCACGTACGAAACCAACTTCAAGCACCCCGGCGCCGACGGCTGGAGCGTCGACGGGATCCATAGCTGGTTC
>CAYQCT010000009.1:7960-8709 GCA_964416015.1 uncultured Tepidisphaerales bacterium | reverse complement strand
TTCGAAGTGGCGCGCCACGAGGTCGGCAAGGGCGGGGTGGTGCGCGATCCGGCGCTGCATGAGCGCGTGTGCGACGAGGCGCGCGCCTGGTTCGTGGCGCAGGGCTGGAGCGTCGACGGGATCCATAGCTGGTTCTTCAAGAAGGATATGGCCGGCATGGGCGTCTGCGGCGACCTCGGCATCCATAAAGCCGACCTCATGCGGTACCTCACCGGCGACGAATTCGTCAAGGTCGGCGGCTTCGTCAAGACGCTGCACAAGACGCATCCCGACGGCTCGCCGATGGAAGTCGACGACAACGCCTTCCTCGAATGCGAAATGAAGAGCGGGGCCATCGGCTCGATCCATATCAGTTGGACAAACTATGGCAAGTTCGGCGACAACGGCACGCGCGTCTTCTGCGAGAACGGTGTGATGCGGATCGGCGAAGAAGGCGATTACGCCGACGGCGTCATGGTCGACTACGCCAACGGACGCCGCGACCGGATCAAGGCGGGGCGTGTGGCGACGAACGAACAGCAGACGGATTCCGGCGTCGCAGCGCTTCTAACGAAATCGATCCTCGACAACACGCCGCCGGAAATTGACGGCGAAGAAGGCTACAAGGCCCTCAACGTCGTCATCACCGGCATCGAAGCGGCAAACGAAGGCGTTATCAAGACGATCGAGCACTAAGCCACGATGTCTTGATCGCATTTGCGAGACGGTGCTTGTTCTGGTACGAGCCCCGCGCGTGAGCGAGGGGGTCT
>CAYQCT010000009.1:0-7950 GCA_964416015.1 uncultured Tepidisphaerales bacterium | reverse complement strand
CACGAATGTCATGTCCGTCGGAACCCCTCGCTCACGCGCGGGGCTCGCCACGGACGCCGTCAACGCTTACGGAGCCTGCAATACGCGTGCGAATCCAGGTTCTAGACGACGTCGGTTGTGGTCCATTCGTGACCGGCTGCCTCGCGTCGGCACTGGAGCCGAACGTTGAGCGGGTGACGCTCGGCGTCCTCGTTCGCGGCAACATCGACGGCGACGTCCTCGCCTTTCCCGGTGGAGCGGATCGGCCGTGGTTGGAACCACTCGCAGGCCGCGGCAATGACAACATCCGCCGCTTCGTCGAGAGCGGCGGCACGTTCCTCGGCGTCTGTGCCGGGGCGTACTACGCCTGCCGCCGCATCGACTTCGACGGCGTCGGCCTGCGAACCGTCGCCGACCGCGACCTCGGCCTCTTCCCCGGCACCGGCATCGGGCCGTTGGTCAAGCTCGCCCCGCGGTATGCGGAAGACGAAGCCAAGTGCGCCGCGGCGACACGGATCACGCACGCCGGCGGCGAAATGATCGTACTCTACTGGGGCGGCTGCCGGTTCGTGGTGGATGACGACGCCGAAGAGGTCGAGGTGCTCGCCCGCTATGCCGACCTGCCGCCGGGTGACGACGTCGCGGCCGTCCGCTGTCGCGTCGGCAAAGGCGTGGCCGTGCTCGTCGGCTTCCATCCGGAAGTCGACACTGCAGCCTTCGCCGCCAGCTACGGCATCGACCTCTCGCTCTCGCCGGCGACCGAGCGGCTTGCCTTCTTACGGAACGCTCTGCAGCTGTCGCCGCTACGGTGAGGGCGATGCTGCGGGCCGACGTCATCAGGCCCGCGACGACGTGGACGACCATCACACGCCGGCTGCTCGTGCTCGGCGCGCCGATCGCGCTCGAGAACTTCCTGCACATCTTCGTCGGCCTGACCGACACGTACCTCGCCAACCAGATGGACGCCCCGGCCGCTGCGGCAATCGGGGCGACGACCTACGTCCTCTGGTTCATCGGCCTCATGGTCGGCAGCGTCGCGACCGGCAGCACCGCGATCATCAGCCGCGCGACGGGCGCGAACGACCGACGCACCGCACGCTCGGCGGTCGGGCAATCGTTCCTGCTCGCCGGCGTCGTCGGGCTCGTCCTGTCGACGCTTCTGCTCACGCTTGCCGGACCGGCCGGAGGGTGGTTCGGGCTCGAAAACCCCGAGACGCAGGCGAACATCACGCTATACCTGCGCATTCTCGGCATCGGCGTGCCGCTGGCGGTTTTTACGTTCGTCGGCAACGCCTGCCTTCGCGGGGCCGGCGACACGGTCACGCCGATGCTGGCGATGATCGTCATCGACGCCTCGAACGTGCTGCTGAGCCTCGCGCTCGTGCACGGCTGGGGTCCGCTGCCGGCGCTCGGCTTCGCGGGCATCGCCTGGGGGACGAGCCTCGCGTACGCCGGCGGGGCGTTCATCGTCTGTGCCGTTCTGCTGCGGGGCGGCGGGCGGAGCGGGCTGAGACTCGTGCCGCACCGGCTGCGACCGGCGCCGACGATGATGCGCCGCCTCGTCCGCGTCGGCTTGCCGAGCATGGTCGAGGGGCTCAGCTTCTGGGGCGCAAACTTCGTCGTCCTCTTCCTCGTCGGCCGCCTCGGCGATGCACCGGCGGCGGCGCACAACGTCGTCGTCCGCGTCGAGGCCCTCAGCTACATGACCGGCTTTGCGATCGCCACTGCAGCGGCGACGCTCGTCGGGCAGGCGCTGGGCCGCCGCGACCCGGTCGAGGCCCGGCGTAGCGGCACCGTCGCCTTCGTCGTCGGCGGCGGGTTCATGATCGGCTGCGGCGTGCTGTTCGTCGCCATCCCGCGGACGTTGTGCGCGTTGATTGCCGATGATCCTGCCGTCGTGGATGCCGCGGCCGAGGCGTTGCGCGTCGTCGGTTTCGCCCAGGCCGGCTTCGCCGCGATGATGATCTACGGCGGCGCGCTCCGCGGGGCCGGCGACACGGCGGCCGTGATGACGCGCAACCTCGGCAGCGCGTTTGCCGTCCGCATGACCGGTGTCCTGATCGCGGTTCTCTACTTCGACATGGGCCTGACCGCCGTCTGGTGCGTGCTGGCGATCGACCTCTTCCTCCGCGGCGGCCTGCTGGCGAGTCGCTTCTACCGCGGCAACTGGACCGAACGCGAAGTTTGAACGGGCGTCCTCCGTATCGTCGCCTCGCCCGTGCCGACCGTCTACCTCGACAACAACGCCACGACGCAGCCGGACCCGGCAGCGGTCGAGGCGATGCTGCCGTTCCTGACCGAGCACTACGCGAACCCGTCGAGCGTCCACCGGCCCGGCCAGGTCGCGCGGGCGGCGATCGAAGAAGCCCGTGCGAAGCTCGCCGTACTTGTCGGCTGCCGTGACAGGCAGCTCACCTTCACCGGCTGCGGCACGGAAGCAACGAACCTCGCCGTCCGCGGCCTCTTCGCCAAGCGGCAGCGGCGTCGCGTGCTGACGACGCCGGTCGAGCACGACGCGACGCGGGCGGTCGTCGAGGCGTTGCCGGACGCGGCAGTCGAGGAGGTCGCCGTCGACGCCGACGGGCGGCCGGTAACTGACGACCTGATCGCGCGGCTCGGCGACGACGTGGCGCTGGTCAGCCTGATCTGGGCGAACAACGAGACGGGCGTGCTCTCCAATGCGGCCGCGATCTGCGCCGCCTGTCGCGAGGCGGGTGTGCCGGTGCATCTCGACGCGACGCAGGCGGTCGGCAAGATGCGGGTCGACCTGACCGAGGTCGGCTGCGACGCGGCAACGTTCGCGCCGCACAAGTTTCACGGCATCAAGGGCGTCGGCGTGCTGTACGTCCGGCGTGGCCTGCGGCTGCCTGGCTTCGTCGTCGGCGGGCCGCAGGAACGCGGGCTTCGCGGTGGAACGGAGAACGTGCCCGGCATCGTCGCGGCCGGCGTCGCGGCGGAGCGGGCGATGGCGACGATGGACCAGTGGCCGCGGGTCGAGGCGATGCGGGACGACCTGGAGCGGCGGGTGCTGGCGACGTGCGGCGAGGTCCGCGTCAACGGCGGGCCTCCGCGGCTTGGGAACACGAGCAACCTCGGCTTTCGCGGCCTGCACGCCGAGGCGTTGCTGTTGATGTTAAGCGAGGCCGGGATCTGCGCGAGCGCAGGCGCGGCGTGCAGCAGCGGTTCGCTCGAGCCGAGCCGCGTCTTGTTGGCAGCCGGCGTGCCGGAGCCGTGGGCGTTCGGGAGCGTGCGGTTCAGCCTGTCGCGGATGACGACGCCGGCGGACGTGGACGCGTTGTGCGAGACGTTGCCGCCGATCGTGCAGCGGCTGCGACGCGTGATGCCGACGGCCGCCTGAAGTTGTCGGCGGCGTCGGCCGATGCACCGGGTGCGGGCGAGCCCGCGCTCCCATGCAGACGCAACCCCTCGCCGCCGAGACGCACGCCGATGCCCAGCAGATTCTGGCGGCCGCCGATGCGGCACGGCAGCAGCTCGACGTCGTCCGCGCCGCCGCCGAGGCCGGGATGGTCCGGGCCAATCGCGTCCGTTCCGAGTTGCGGCTGGCGGCAAAATTGCAACGCGACCTGCTGCCCAAGCGGTTGCCGTCGAACGACTGCCTGACCTTCTCGACGCTCTTCCGCCCGGCGGATCACGTCGGCGGCGACATGTTCGACGTACGCCGACTCGACGAGAACTTCGCCGGCCTGCTCCAAATCGACGCCGTCGGCCACGGCCTGCCGGCGGCGCTGCTGGCGATGTACCTCGCCCACGCCGTCGCCCCCAAACGGGCGATCGCTGAAGCGCCTGGCTACCGACTGCTTCCGCCGACGGAGGTACTTGCAGAGCTCAACCGCGTCCTCTGCGATCGCGAACTCGACGGCACGACCTTCGCCACCGGGCTGTACGCGCAAGTCGAGCTGGGCACCGGCCGTGTCGATTTCGCCCGTGGCGGCCACCCGCGGCCGCTGCTTCTCCGCAAGGACGCCGACGAAGCCGTCGAGGTCACGGGCGACGGCGCGTTGCTCGGCGTCGTGCCCGACGAAGTCTTCGACCCGGCAAGCATCCAGCTCGAACCGGGCGACCGCCTGCTGATCTTCACCGATGGCGTCGAGACGATCTTCCCGGAGGCCGGCGGCGACGCGGCCGCGTGGAAGCAGGCGATCAACAGACGGCTGCACCTTTCCGGCCAGGCGATCCTGGACGAGATCGACGGCATCATCGGCCAGCGGCCGGCCGAGGACGACGTGACGCTCATCGCGATCGAGCGCCACTGACACCGTTGCCAATCCGCCGCATTCCGTTCCATCGCGAGTCATTCGGGTGTACAATCTCCTTATGCGGAGGAGCATCTCGACGTACTTGTACACCGCCCCGGCAGCGGTCGGCCTTCTGGTCGGTGTCTCCGGCGCGGAACCAGTCGACAAGCCGCTGCGCGACATGACGCCGGAGGAGCGGCAGGTCGTGTTCGAACAGCAGCTTGCCGATGCCTACCTCGCCACGTTCGGCCCGGCGATGGAGCGGTTCGAGCGGCTGCCGCGTCTGGTCGGCACCGTCGCGGTCGCCCGGCTGGATTCGCCCGAAGCAACGGCGGCGCTGGTTGATTCGTTGCAGTTCTCGTCGGGCCTCGTCGACAACCGTCGCGCGCGGCGTGGCGGCGTTGATCCGGTCGCGGCGTGGCTGGCGTGGGAGGCTTTGCGAGGACGCCTGGATTCCATGGACGAAGCGCAACTGCAGACCTGGCGGCAGGCCGGGCTCGCATCCGCACGGAGCGGCGGATTCCCTGGTGAGCTCGCCGCCGAAGTCTTCGCCGCCGCCTCGGCCATGCCTTCGGCGAGCTTCGACGACAAACTCGTCGGCGAAGCTGTCGCGGCGGTCGTTGGTCGGGCGTCGTGGGACGAGGACTCACCCGCTGCCGAGCTGGTTGCCGCACGGCATGCCGTCGCGTTGTGGCAGGACATGGATGTCGTGCGGGCGCTACTCGAGCGAGACGTCCTGCGGGAAGAGGACGCGCCGCAGAAAGTGAGCTACGTCCTCTCGTCGCTGCCGGATGCACCGCCTGCGGAAGAGGGTAAAGTCGACGATCGCGCCGTGATGAAGCGGTGGCGGCCTTGGGTAAACCGGACGGACCTCACGCCCGCCAAGGCCCAGGACCTGCCGAGCTACACCGCGACGAATCTGCTCCTGCCAACGCCGGAGGAGGTCGATCTTGAAGACGAGTCGTGGCGTGACGCGTTCGAGTCGGGCGATCTCGAGGTGCAGGGCGTCGACCTGGCGTGGGTGATCGACTCCACCGGCAGCATGGCCGAGGAGAACAAAGCCGTCGCCCGCGCGACCGGCCGCGTCATGGGCCTGCTGAGCGTGCTGAGCAATGAAGCCCGCGGCTCGGCGGTCTACGTGCGGCACGAGACATTTGATCGGCTGAAGAAGAATTGCTGCCGCGACGCCGAGCAACATCCGCTCGGCTACACCGCCAAGCCTTATCCGCTGACGACGGACAGTGCTGCGTTGTCGCAGGCAATGTTCGACGAGCCGGTTCCAACGCCGAACAAGGACAAGTGGGCCAACATGCACCCCGGCACCGCGGTGCACGGCGGCCTGTACGCGGCGCAGGAAGCTTTGCAGTGGAACCGCGAGCGGCGGGCCTTGCACGCGATCGTCGTCGTCGGCGATGCGAAGATCGAAGGCGACACGCCCGAGCCGGCGGCACAGCTCGCCTACGACATGTCACGACGCGGCTTCCGCATCTTCGCCCTGCACACAAACAAGCCTGATGACGACTGGCGTCGCGCAATTGAAGAAGCGGCCGGCGGCACCGTCGTGCAGTTCAAGGCCGGCGACATCGACCGCAGCGGCCTGCCGAAGGAGCCGCTCAAGGAATGGGGTGTCGACGCGGCGGCCGAGCAGTTCGGCAAGATCAACCCGTTCGAGGACATCGCCCTCAAGATCGCCGATACCGCCGTCACCGAGGCGTACCGCCCGCGGGTCCGCCAGGTGATGGTCGCCGTCGGCCCGTACATGCGTGCCGCCTACCCGGACCTGCAGCCGGGCAAGAAGGGCAACCGGAAGAACAACAGCATCGTCGCCCGGCAGTAGACGTCGTTGTCACCGACGGCCTCTCGTAAGCTGCGGTATGGATCCCATCTCGCAGGGGTTGTTCGGCGCGGCCACCGCTCACGCGGTGCTCGGCCGACGCTTGCCCCGCGCTGCCGCCCTGATCGGCGCACTTGCCGGCATGGCGCCCGATCTTGACATCTTTCTGCCGAGTTTCGGCGACCCGACCGCCGGTTGGTTCTGGCACCGCGGTCCGACGCATGCCGTCGTGGCGACGGTGCTGGGCGCACCCATCGTCGCCGGGCTCTTGTTGCTCATTAGCAAACGTCTCCGCGAGCAGCCCAAGCTGGTCCTTGCCGCCGCAGCAATCGGCTGGGCGTCGCACGGCCCGCTCGACGCTCTGACGAGCTACGGCACGATGCTCTGGTGGCCGCTCTCTTACCAGCGGGTGTCGCTCGACTGGATGCCGATCATCGACCCGATCTGGACGCTGACGATGCTCGCGCTCGTCCTCGCGGCGGTCTTCCGCAAGCGGGTGCGTTGGACGCGGACGTCGATCGCGTTCTGCACGATTTACTTCGGCTTCGCTGCCTGGCAGCACGGCCGGGCGTTGGACGCGACCGCTGCCGTCGCCGCGTCACGCGGACACGTGCCGCAGAATCTGCGGGCGATGCCTTCGCCGACGGCTTTGTCGCTTTGGCGTGGGTTGTACCGGACCTCCGACCACGCGCACGCGGTGGGTGTCTTCGTGCCGTACCTCGTCGGGCAGCCGCGCGTGAACCCCGGCCCGCGGGCGTTGCTCGCCGACGTCGACACGGCGGCGGACTCGGCGGAAGAGCGACGGATGTTCGAGGTCTTCAACTGGTTCGCAGACGGCTTCGCGTTCGTGCCCGACCCGTCGCAGCCGGGCCGGGTGGCCGATGGTCGCTACAGCGCCGACGCCGCCGGCTTTGCCTCGCTGTGGGGTCTGGATCTGGCGAGCGATCCGCCGCGACGCTGGTCTCCGGATGCCGACTTCGACGCCGGCCGGATCGTGCGAGCGACCTTCGGGCGTGATGCGGAATACCGGGTTCTTCCTGAAGATTGAGCGACACGCTGAGGATGGGTTGCGGCGTCACGGCGAACCGCGATATGGCGTTATCGCTCATGATGATTGCAAATGAGCATATCGCCTGCTACGTTGCCGCCGTGCCCCGCGTGCCGGAACACGTCGTCGCCGATCGCCGCCGCCGCCTGGAGCGGATCGTGGGGCGTGAGCGATATCTTCCCATCGCCGAAGTCGCGGCAAAGCTCGGCGTGAGCGCAGCGACGGCCCGGCGCGACCTTGCCGAGCTGCAACGTCGCAAGCGACTGACGCGAACGCACGGCGGCGTTATGGCGACCGGCGCGCTCGACGACGGCGGCCTCGACGCCTTCGACGCGCGCTTCGCCAGCTACGCCGAACGAGCCGCACGCAACGCCGCCGCCAAGCGGAGCATCGCCCGTGCTGCCGCCACGCTGGTGCAGCCCGGCATGACGATCTTCCTCGACGCGGGAACAACCGTCGGCGCGCTCGCCGACTTTCTCACGGAGCTGCCGACGCGGAAGCTGCAGGACGTCCGCGTGCTGACGTTCTCGCTCGCCGTCGCCGACCGGCTGACGTCGGCCGAAGCGATCGAGACGCACCTGCCCGGCGGCCGGTTGCTGCCACGCCAGAAGATTCTCGTCGGCGACGCGGCCCGACGTGCGCTGGTCGCCTTCGACTTCGACGTCGCCTTCCTCGGTGCCGAAGCCGTCAACGACCGCGGTGTCTTCAACGGCCAGCCGGACCTGAGCCAGTTCCAGCGTCGCGCTGCCCAGCGGGCCGATCGCATCGTCGTTCTCGCCGACGTCTCGAAGCTCGGCCAGGAGGCGGACGACCGCGTGCTCTACGCCAACGAG
>CAYQCT010000008.1:16370-42556 GCA_964416015.1 uncultured Tepidisphaerales bacterium | reverse complement strand
GGCGTCGTCGCGACGGCCGTCCTCCTGGCCAGTGGCGGAACAGCCAGCGGCACCGAAGCCTTCGCCGGCCTCGGCGTCGCCCTCGTGCTTGCCTGGTGGCGGACCGGCTGGGCCTGGGTCGCGCCGCCGGCCGGCCTCGTGTTGGCCGTTGCGGCAGGTCTGGACGAACGCCTCGTCGCGTTGGTGCCGGCCGCCGTCGTGGCGGGTGTCGTCGCATGGTCGTCGCAAGCCTCGTCCGCGTCATGCCGTTGTTGCTCGGCCTCGTCGCCGGCGGTGCGGTTGCGGCGGCGGTCAGCTGGCGACTCTTCGGTGACGCCGCCGCCGTCGCCGAGGCGGGCTTCGCGTGGCAGAACTTCGTGTCGTCGCCGGTTGATCTGGCCTGGACCGACGCCGCCGGTTTGCTCGGGCTCGTGACGCTCCTCGCCCGCCGGCCGGGCCTCGGCATCGTGGCCGCCCTCGCCTGGTGGGGCACGCGGGACGCCGGCGTCTTCCACGAATTGGCCTCGACGACGCTCGCCGCCTGGGCCGTCGGCCTTCTCGTCGGCCGCGGCCGCGTCTTCGCCCCGATCGCGCTCGGCCTTGCTGCAGCGGCTGCCACCTGGTTCGTGCTCGAGCCGACGCGGGCGACGCTCGCCGATGCCGCAACGCAGCACCGCGACCTGCGGGCCGTCGTCGATCTGCTTCCTCTCGACGCGACGGCGGCTGGCGACGAGTTGATCGTGCCACACCTGCGGGCGACGAGTCATCTGCCCAAAGGATCCGAGCCGCCGACACACCTGGTCACGACCGAGCTCGGCCGCCGCCTCGCCGCTGACCGGCTCGGCGTGGTCGCGGTCCCGGTTGCCCGCCACGTCACGCTCGACGGCCGCCGTTGGGTCGTCAGCGAAATCCGACCGTCGGCCGAGTGAGCGATAGCCTGTCCGCGTGCTGCACCAACTGCCCGCTGATCCGACCGCCTGGTTCACCGACGCCCGCTTCGGCCTCTTCGTCCACTGGGGTCTCTACAGCGTCCACGGTCGTGGCGAGTGGGCGATGAACCGCGAGGCGATGCCGTGGGACGAGTACGAACGGCTGCTCGCAGAATTCACCGCCGCCGACTACGACCCGCACTCGTGGGCCGCGATGGCCCGTGACGCGGGGATGAAGTACGCGGTACTGACGACGAAACATCACGAAGGTTTCTGCCTCTGGCCGAGTAAGGTTTGCGACTTCAACGTGACCCGCAGCGGTGCCGGCGGACGCGACCTCGTCGGCGAGTTCGTCGACGCCTTCCGCACCGCCGGCCTGAAGGCGGGCCTCTACTACAGCCTGGGCGACTGGCGTCATCCGGGTTGGCGGAACGGCTGGACCGACGTCTCGGCGCGAAGCGAATTCATCGAGTGGACACACGCCATGGTCGGCGAGCTTTCTGAAAACTACACGCCGGACGTGATGTGGTACGACCTGCCGCAAAGCTACACGCCGCACGACTGGCGGAGCGTCGAGCTCAACGCCATGGTCCGCCAGAAGTCGCCGGGCGTTCTGATCAACAATCGCGCGTACACGACAGAGGACTTCGCGACGCCCGAGCAGGGCATCGTCGCAAGTGCCGCAGGTCGTCCGTGGGAAGTTTGCATGACGCTCAACGACAGTTGGGGCTACAACGCCGACGACATGAACTATAAAACTTCGGCCGAAATCGCCAATAAGCTCGTCATCTGCGCGGCCGGCGGCGGCAATCTTCTGCTCAACGTCGGCCCCGACGCTCGCGGCAACGTCCCGACGCAATCAAAGCAGATCCTGTCCGACATCGGCGGCTGGCTGCGCACGAACGGCGAAGCGATCTACGACGTCGAACGGCACAGTCTGCCTTGGCTGCTCAACGTCGGTCAGACCGTCCGCGACCGCACGCTCTACCTCCACTTCCGTACCTGGCCCGGCAAAACCTACCACTTCGGCGGCCTGCAGAACACCGTGCAGAAGGCGACGCTCCTTGGCACTGATACCGATCTGCAGGTCTCACAGTCGCCCGACGCCAATCCCGTTGCCGGCAGTCGCACGACCCTCCGCGGCCTTCCCGCCGATCGTCCCGCGGGTCCGATGCCGGTCGTCCGCCTCGACCTCGACGGCCCACCGCGGAGCGAGCTGTCGAAGCTCCTCAACGCCGCCGACGTGCATCCGGTGTTGCCGGCGTAGAAGATGTCGAATTGTAACCCAAACGTCTGCACGCGTCCCAAGCAGCTGTTGATCCATCAACACGTTGCAGCGGCAGGCTTAAGCACCTAGCCTTGGTCGCGGGTTGTTGGTTTCTTCTTGAGAATCAGGTCAACAAGTGATGCCTTGCCCGCATCTCGTGCAATGTCGGAGGCGGAGCGGCCTTGATGATCCAAAGCCGCGGGATCAATACCGGCGTCGAGTAGAATCTCTGCCATCAACAGGTCTCGGCGTTGCCGCTCGGGCTCGTCCACCGTCGCCGGATGCTCTCGCTCGGCGATGAGCATGAGGACGTTTCGGCCGTCGTCATCCACGTCGTTGACGTCGATGCCTTGTTTCAGAAGCCATCGAATGCCCAACGTCAGGTTGGCGTCGACAGCGCGTGAGGTGTACGCGAGGTGCGCCAGAAGCGTCCGGTCGTCACGGAATTGCACGAGCGGGTCCGCACCGGCAACGGCGAGATAGCGGGCCACCAGCCAGTGTTCTGCGGAGACAATATGTGCGAGGACGGTTTCATCTCCCTGACACCGCATATCAAGGTCTGCGCCCGCTTCGACAAGAAGATGAGCGATCGAGATCGAGTTCGCCCACATCAGTGGCGTGTGCCCGCCAGCGTCTGCGATGTTGACGTCGGCGCCGCGCGAGATCAGGCGACGAACGATCTCCGCCTGTCCTGCTTTGACGGCATTGGCTAATGTCGTGCCGGGACGACCCTCTGCTTGGACATCGACGGGCAGACCGGCATCCAGCAGAAGCTCGAATACGTCGAGGAACTCTGGTTTAGATACCGAGAGTTGAAGGAGCGTTTGGTTCTGGAAGGTTGCCGCCGACAGGACGTCCGCGCCGTGTTCCAGAACGGTGGCCAGCATCGCAGGGTCGGAATTGGCGACGGAAAAGATCGTCGCCCAGAGGGCCAGTGGCGCGTGTTCTAACTCACCCAAGACCTTCGACATCCGCAGGTCGGGACTGACGCCGGAGACGAGAATCTTCTCGAGCGTCTCGGCATCGTTATCGAGTAAAGCCTGCTTGATTCGCCCACGGTCGGACCCGTTTGCCATCTGGTCGAGGTAGAACGCGTACCGCTCGGCTGCTGGGATGTAGACGTGGTGGCCTTCTTTGCGCGTGGTCGTGATGAGCACCGGACGCTCTCCGCCCGAGGCGCGGAGCGCAGCCCCCATTTTCCAGCCGTGCCACGCCGGGACGCGATTGTCGTCGAAGTCGCCATGCAGCCAGATGGCCGGGAAACTGGTTCCGGCGTCCGCTTCGGCGACATGGTGATACGGCGACGTGCGACGCATCTTCTCAAACTGATCAACGACGTGAACGTCTCCATTCATCGCCGTAAGGCTGGCCCCGATTCCGCTCACCTGTGCCCGCAGCTGATCGAGGACGCCACACTTGAGCAGCGCGACAGCGGCAAGGTCAGGCTGCTGGCTTATGACGGCCCCGAGCACAAGGCCGCCGTAGCTGCCGCCAGTAAGGGCGAGACGGTCGGGCGACGTGAAGCCTTCGGCGACGAGTGCATTGGCGCAGGCAACGACGTCGTCGACCGTAACCTGTAGCCGACCTTCTTCCCCTGCCGCGGCCCACGCTTTTCCGTGGTAGCCGCCGCCGCGTGGATGGGCGATGGCGTAGACGCCCCCCTCGTCGAACCAAGCGCGGAGTGTCGGCTGGTAATCGACTCCTTTCGTGTTTCCAAAGCCGCCGTAGGCGTACATGATCGTCGGCCGCGAACCGTCCCGCGGCGTGCGTGCGCTGCGAAAGACCGTCATCGGCACGGACGTACCGTCGGACGAAGTCGCAATCACGGTCTCCGTGACAACGTCGTCGAACAGCTCCGGCCACTCCTTGTTCAGTCGATCGACGCCTTGTAGTTCACCGGTCGTTGTATCATAGATGGTCCAGTGCGGCGGTTGAAGCGTCGACTCGCCGCAGATAAGAATACGTACATCATCGAGCCATTGAAACTTCGTCATGCGCCGCCCTCCGGGCATCGCCTGCCGGGCGACCTCCTGGCCGCTCGCGTCGTAGGTTGCGAGAGAGGACTGCAGACCGTCGCGCTCAAAAACGTAGAGAATGCTCGCATCTTCATCGTAGGTCCAGTCGTCAATCGCACGTTGCGACCCGTGTCGAGTAAAGCTGGTGCTCTTCGTGTCGCCTTCGCCGAAGGTCAGGCGGCAGAGAACGTCTTCGCCTTCAACATTGCTCAGGTAGTGCAGCATTGTTGAAGTGCCAGCTCCCGATGATGCGTCGAGGGTGACTTCGTCTTCCTCGAGAACAGGTGTCCAGCTTCCGCCCGTCCGTAGTGCCAGAGACAAGCGCGAGTCCCCATCCCAGCACTCGACCCAGTTCGCCTCCTTGAAAAGAATGGGAATGACTTGCGCAAACCGGGGGGCCTGACGGCCGTAGCTGTACCGGTCTTGCGAAGGATCATTTCCCAGCTCATGCTGCCAAAGCTCCTGGGCGCTGAACCGCATCCAGCTTGGCACATCCGTGTCGACGAGCGGGTACTTTGTGTAAAGCAGGCTTCGGCCGTCGCGCGTCCAGGCGATGCCGCCGCCCATGGGCGAGGAGCCGCCCGCCAGCGTCTGGACAACCACACGCCGGCTCGTGTTCCAGATGATCGTCTTACCGATCTCCTGCCCGTCGTCCGACGTGACGATGGCAAGATGCTCGCCGTCGGGCGAGAGACGAACGTCCTCGATCGTCCGCTCGATGCCGTCGGACCAGCGAGTGTGGAACTGCCGGTAGGCACTCCACGCAGCGTGCTCTTCACCTTCGCCGTCGAGCCAGCCACGCGAGACGACACGCACCTCGTGGTACCCGATGAGCGCGGCAACATCGCCCGCGACCTGAACGTCACGCCAGTCTGTCGGTTGTCCCGCGAACGCAGCGTCGACGGCGGCTTGGATCTCACTTCGGTACGGCAGCGACTTTCGATAGACGCCCGCCTCGTCGTTTCGCGCCTGCACCCACGCATGGGCGGCCTTCGAATCCACGTCCTCGAGCCAGCGGTACGGATCGTGGACCGTCTGGCCGTGGTAGGTGTCGGACCAGGGCACCTGAAGGTCGGGTGACGCGGGAGGCTCGGCGGTGGTCGTCGTCGCGCAAATGAGGAGGGCCAGGGCAAGGCCAGCCTTGGGGTAATGCATCGGTAGCTTGTGGAGAAGTCTTACAGTCTGTCGGGCACCTTTTGACGGTGCCCTACTGGCCTGGAGTAGCAGGCATGGCGGCGGCAACGGACGCGGGATCCGAATTCAGTTCCCGACATGCCTTAGCCGATCCCTGCTGGCGCGAAGACATGCAGGGGCTGCGGGCGTAGGGAAGAACCCCGCCCGTGCGGCCCCCTGGCAAGGGGTTGAGTTAGTCCTTCGCCGGGTCGGCCTACTCGGCCATGGCTGCCTGCATTCGGTCAGTAACGCGACGCTTGGCCCGAGAGGCGGGGTGTGGACGGAACAACCTCCAACGGGCTAGGGAACGCAGCGGGAACCGATCTCCGGAGACGTCCCGCGACGGCGTCTCCTCGAGCGGATGCCAGCTACGAATCGTCCGATCTCCTCGCGGAAATGATCACCGCGGTCCGCGACAACGCGAATACACGCGTCGATGCCCCGCCGGCGGATTCGGCGTGGTTCGGCGTTCCGCTGTCCGAGCAGTTGCCGTGCATCCTCGACGGCCGCTACCGACTGATCCGGCTTCTCGCGGCCGGGCACATGAGCTGGGTCTATGCCGGCGAGGATCTGCGGTTGAACAACCAGCCCGTCGTCGTCAATTTCATTACGCCTGACCTGGCAAAGGACCCGCACAACGTCCAGCGATTCCACGGCGAGGCCAGCCGCCTGCTCGCGCTCCGCCACCCCGGCATCGTCCGCGTCATCGACCGCCAAGAACCGCCGCCCGGACCGACCCAGTACGGCCAGCTCGGCATGACCGGCAGCGTCGACCGGCAGTCGTTCGCCGATGGCCCGACCGACCGCCACCGCGGAGGCGGCGTCTGCCTGCACGGATCGCCCGACCTCAAGCCGACCGTCCCTTGGCTGGCCACGGAAATGGTCGACGGGTACACGCTTCGGCTGTGGACGAAGCTCTGCTTTCCGACGATGAACGACCGCCTTGCCGCCGCCGCTGGCATGGCCGAGTCGCTCGAAGCGGTCCACGAAGCCGGCGTCGTTCATTTCGACGTCAAGCCGGACAACGTCGTCATGCGCAAAGGCCTCGGCCGCGACCGACCCGTCCTGATCGACTTCGGCGTCGGTCTGTCGATCAGCGACCTCGGCGACGACGAACGAACGCGACGCCTGCCGACCACGAGCGAATGGATCAGCAGCGACATCTTCCTCTACGGCCTCGACGAATTGAACACGCAGGTCGACCTCCAGGTCCTCGGCTACGTCATCTACTGGCTAGCCACAGGTCGGCGGCCGATCGACCTGTCAGATCTCGCCGAACTGCGCGAGCGGGCCCACGACGACTTCACGCACGAGCTGCGGCTCCGCGTGAGCGAGCGGCCGATCCCGCGGACCCGATCTACATCTATGAAGTCGCCGGCCGATTCGTGGATGCCAACGACTACGGGCGGGCCGAACAGGTACTTGCGCGGCTCGACGCTGCGGGCCGCGACACGGCACGGTACCGGCTGATCCGCGCCGTCCTCAATGCCCGACGAGCCCTGGCCGAGCGTGACGTTGTTACCGCGACCGCGGCCGCGAAGAACCTAAAAATGTTGGCTGACAAGGCCACGGACTCGGTCGTTCGCGACGCCGCCCTTGCCAATCACGCGGCCATTTCGTCCATCACCGACGTCGCCGACGACGAGCGGCCGCTCGGGAAACGCATTGGCGATTATCTGGGCGAGGCGACGCTTACTATACTCAGTAAGTTGAAGCAGTTACCCGCCGATACGGACATGGGGACAACCTCCGACGATGAGCCCGCCGTGCGACGTGACGTCGCCGCTCCGAGCCGCTGGGCGACCACCGATGTGGACGGTGTCGCTACTGGCGGCGACTGAGTTGGGTGCTTCCGACTGGCACGACGCAGCATCGCCGACCCGCGCCGCCGGCTGTCCTCCTACTAAAACCGAAGACTCTCCGACCAGGATCTGCCCGCCGACATGTGCGGTCTTACCGTCGTAGAGCGGGCACTGATGAATGTCGCCCATGCGAGCTGCGGGTGGCGGTAAAGACATGATTTAGGTGCGATCCTTTGCATTTGTATAACCGGTTAGTTGATCCGCACCAGGGTGCCGTTGATCGTAACGCCGGTTTCGTCAAGACGAACGACCGCACCAGAAGAGGCGGTGAGCTCGAGCTGATCCGCGTTGATCTGGACGCGGCCGTCGGCACTCATGGAAATAGCGGCGCGACCTGCTGCAAGTTCCATCGACTCCTCCGAGTGACGCGTAATGGCTCCGGCGACGGACGCAACATCATCTCCGGCGACCTTACTCTCCCGACGGCCGTCGACCTTCTCGAAAAATTCGCCGGCGGCGTAAACGGCGAGACGAGACTCACCCTGACGGTCGCTGAACAGGATCGCGTGACCGTCACCACCTCCCGGCCCAAGTGGCTTCGTGAGCAATCCGCTCAGCTCGCCACGTTGAACGGAATCGAGTCCGAGACCTGCGGGCGGTTCCGGTAGCGGCTGGTTCGGATCGTGAACCCGCGCAGCGACGAACGGTTCATCAGGATCACCGGCGGCGAAAGCAACGAGGACGTGATCGCCAACGAGCGGATACCCGCCCAGCCCCCAACCCGAACCGGCACAGGCCTGCGTAAGCGGCAGCCAGGTCTCGCTGCCTTCAAAGTCCTCGCCCTCTTCCCAAGCAAAACGCACCCGCACCCGGCCGCGGCTGTCAACGCTCGGCGCTCCGGCAGTCGGACCGACGACGATGGCGCGAAAGACGGTCGGCACCGTGGGTCGCGCAGGTGCCGGGGCGACCGACGGAGCGTCCTGCGGCACCGCCTCGAGACGCACCCAACCGTTACCCCCGCCGCCAGCACTTGCGGAATAATTCATCCGCGTCCGCACCACCCGCCAATGCTGCTCTTCGGCTTCGAAGCGAGCGCCGGGCACCGCATCAAGTGCATGCGCCGACGCGTGAAGCTTCACGGCTACGCCTTGCTCATCGTTCTGGTCTCGCCCATAGTGCGTGCTGTCCTTTGAGCATAGGATCTTCCTTTGCATCATTGCGATGATTGGCGTCTCGACGCTCTGGCTGCATTCGGAGAAGTCGCCTTTGGAAACAACTACTATGCCCGCAGTCCGACTACTATCGTCATCACCAGTCGGGAACGCCAGTCGCAGTGCTCGTTCCGCGAGCAGGCGAATGAGAAACTGGAAGTCTGTCTCGCCGGCCTGCAAGGTATCGGGGACGAGCTGCTCGACGTCGACATCCCGCGACCGCCAGCCGCTGCCGAAGCGACTTCGTACGGGAGCGAGCAGCTCTTCGACGATGTCGCCAACGCTTCGCCCGAGAAAACGCCGCCATCGCGGGCTTCCGTCGAGCGTCTTGACCGCCGGCACGATCTGCACTTCGAGCTGCATTCCCTCATAGCTCGGCGTCGCGACCACTTCGGAAACAACGCCGGCAAAGGCGTGATCCACGCCGTCCGCAGATACTCGCAGAGTCATCACGTCGCCGGGGACGACGGCAAGCTCCGTCAAGAAGCCCGCGCGACGACCACCGGCTACCGCCGTCACCGTGGCCGACCAAGGGGCGCCCTCGGCACAGATCACTGTGGCCGCCACGACCGTCGCCTGTTGGTCCTTCTCCAGCGTAAGATTTGCTTCGATATCTGCAATCGGAACCGCCGGAACACGCCCGAGCGTCGCGAGGTCTGGCGGGGACCTATATTCCGCATTCTCGTCAAACATCCTAAAATGATTCGGCGAGTTCATGCGTCCTCCTTTGACGTCGAGATTGGCGTCCATCGCGTCACGTCGCCGGTCGGCCGGACGAGTGACGAACCGTCTAGCCGCGTCTGGCCTAGCCTTGCTCTGGTACGTTGATCTCGAAAGCAGGCGTAGGACACTTCAGGCCGCCAAGGTGCTGGAAACAGACGATGAACGAAGCGGTTCAGGGTCCGTCGACGGCGTTCGGCTTCGTCATTCTCTACTTGCACGAGAAGACGCATCGACTCTGCCTGCGATGGGCCGACAATGACGCGTAGGCCTCTGCCCACTTTGCGATTCCTGCCGAGGACGACCTTCTGCAAAGCCTGCCCGAAGCTCGACCGTTGGGACCGATGATGTCGTGACGGACCAAGGCGGATGCGCACCGGCAGGCCGCCAAGCGACTTGGAGATCATTCCACGGGCGGCGTCCAGTGAGACTTCGCTCCAGGGTCGTGCCTGCTCCGTTCGTGCCGCATCTTGCTCGCGCAACGCGTAGCCGTGGATCACGGCGTCGAAGAGGCGCTCGTGAAACCCGTCGAACAGGCCGCGCAAGCTCGCGGTCTCGTTCGCCGCCTCCTCCGCCAAACGGAGAACGTCCGAAGCCGGCAGAAGCGAGTTGGTGCCGTACAGGCCTCGCCAGTTGACCTCGCCGGCAAGCACGCCCGACTCATCAAGGGGATCAGCTGTGAATTCGTCGAACGCATCGTTCGAACTCATCCGCGGCCGAAGCCGCACACGTCGCCCGGCCAGCGTCGCCGCGACGAAGGTTGACATAATAGTTCCGTTCAACCCCTTGTTGGACCTTACTTCGTTCATGCCGTCTCCTGCTCCGTGAGAAGGCGAAGTACAAGTCGAGTTCCGCCCGGAGTTTTCGCCGCGAGTGCGCGGCGAAGCAGACGACGACAGAGCGTGGTTGGCAGCCCTGCGACGGGTAAACGTCCTGGGGTGTGATATACCGTCAGCCGCTCGATGGGCTCCATCATGCCTGATCGCACGCGTGTGGAGTGGCGGCTCGCGATACGGGTAATGGCCCCAGAATCCAGAACCGTCGACTCGTCGGCGCGCTGATCATCGCGGCCGCACAAGCTAAGCAGGCTGGCGATGCGACGCTTCGAGAGTCTGCCCGCGCCGTTCGCCGTCGACCATAATGTGAGGATCCTTGCTATCTTGCCGCCGACCGGTGGGAGAAGTCGCGGCGTGATCCGGCCGAAGCCAACGAACCGCTTGGGGCCGCCGGACAAGGGCTTGCAGATCGATCTCGCATTCAAGGCAGCCGCCGCCGCGCCGTCGCAGCAGGTCAGCGAGGCGACCCAAGCTCCGTCCGACTCGCCATCAGCGTCGCCTGCTCGGACCGGCAGGCGCAGCGACGTCTCGACCCTACCGTGTCGCACCCGACGGATGACTTCGAAATGTTCGGGCGAGAGCACAACCCCGTCCGGACGGCGAAGCGCGTCGACTCGCACCACCTCGCGGCCCGGCCCGTCGCCGGTCTCGATCACGACGTCCCGCCCCGGGGCAAGGGCCATCGGATCCGACTCGCTTTGGTAAAGATTCACTGCCGGTACCGCGTTCAGTCGTAGACGGCGGCGCAGCTCGTCGTCCGGGCGAAGCACATCGTCGGCACGCCGCTCAACCTGCAACTGCAGCCTCATCCCGGTCACCTTCACGTCAGGGGGCGGCGCGGGCAGCTTGGGAATCGGAAGGTCGACGAAGGCGAACTTTTCCGGGAACACTGCCGCTTCCGAGAGAAGACGCTCGCCTTCGCAGGCGTCGACGGGCCAATCGTGAAGCGTGCTTGCCGGTCGATAGCCTCGACGGTTGAACGTCTCGAAGCCGACAGGCCGAATGCGAGCCGAAGCGTCGCTTGCTCCCTGTGCAAGCCCTTGTGTCCCTTCCTTGCCAAGCCACTGGGCGCTAACGCTGGACACACGATCCAGAAGCATGCCGAGCAGTGACGAGGCGATATCGTCTCCGCCGGCAACGTGGACCCTCAGCCAGCGCGGGAAGGCGACGCGATAGTCTGCATTGTTGCAGAGGTGCAGGTCGAGCATGACCGTCAGCAACCGTGCATCCGCCGCGACATCCGCGCGAACAGCCCGAAGCTCGACCGGCACCAGTTCGACGTTGTTGGCGATTCGGAAATAACAACTCCGACCGTCGAGCGAAGCGGAAGCAACGGGGGAGCCACTCGCCACCGAAATGATGCCCGCCTGATCAACCTCCGGCTCGAGTGCAATCATTGCAGCCGATGGAACGGGCTCGAGCAAGTGCGGTGCGACCGCGGCAAGGCGTCGCGCGTCAAGCCGCTCAACGTCTTCATGCGCGGCGGCACGATGCCATGCCGAGAGGTAGGTCATCGCCTCGATGAGCCGTTGAACGTCCGGGTCGTACCGAGTGTCGCCGAGCAACGCCGAGAGCCGTTGCCGAGTCGGCCGTCCGGCTTCGTCTCGCTCGCCAGCCAGGCGTACAAGTGACTGCTGCACGTCCGACAGCTCACGGTCGATCAGATCGTCGTTAGGAATAAGCTGCGACATGATCAATTAGCGTTAGCGCGACAGGAACAATGCAGACGGTCATTCTCGAACGTCTTTACTCCTGCTCGGCACAGACTTCGAGTTCCGGTGTCTCGTTCGGCCGAAGCTTCGCGGTCAGTCGAAGTGGTACTACGTCTTCGTCGCAGGAGCCTGTAGCCGACGCACGTTGGACCTGCGGTCGCGGTCGCTGCCGCAGTGACAGGTTGACGGTCACGCCGCCGTTGTCTCCCAGCCGGACCTCCACTGCGAGCACGTCGACCCGGGGCTCGTACCGATTGACCGCTCTTTCGATCCGCTCGGCGACACGTCTTGTATCCAAAGAAGCAGAGATCATGTGACTGCCGCCACCAGCTTCTTCGTGCGAAAGGCCAGGGCTTTGTAAGAAAGAATCTCGCCGCTGCGTGAAGAGTTGGTGCAGATTGCGGACTAGGCTACCGCGAAAGCCTTCGACTTCAAACGTCCGAGGCGCGAGCCGTTCGAAGAGCGACCCGGCCTCAACGGCAAATGGTGAAACGGTCGACATTGTCTGAAGACTGCATGGTGTCGACGTGCGTCATACTTCCAACATGACGTTGTTGCCGGATTCGGGGTGTGTGATCTCCATGCTTGCGAAGGACATGGAGACAGTCTCCATCGGGACGCTCGCCCCTGACGCAGAGGAACGACTGCTAAGGTCCGTGTTGAGTGCGATGATGCGAACGTTCTTTAACTCGACCTGAAGCGGTTGCCCGGTCCCGTTGGTAAAGTCGAATGTGACTTTGTCGAGCTTCCTCGCAGCATCGTCTTTCCCGTTCATCACCTTCCACAGCTCGGGCGAGGACGAGTCTACGAATTTCGTGAAGGTAATGGGCTGATAACAAAGCTCACCTTGATGTTGCGGGCCGGCATGACGGGCGATGGAAGCAGAGCGGCCCGCTCAAGCGCTGAACTCCCGAGCGACGAGCCAGCCTTGATAGTTTCCGTCACCACCGTCACCGGTGATGTTGTGGTTCGACTGGATATCAACGTAAATGGGCATATCAATTGGGTAAGTGTGTCGTGGTCGGTCAGGTCGTGCGAGGACGCTCGCTCGTGGGGCGAAGCAAATGCGACTCGCCGCGATCGAGTACGCAAACTATTGAAGGTCTCGGGGGGCAGTGAGAAGCTGGCCGCCGTCCAGGCTGAGGGCGATCTCCAAGCCGGCAAAGCTTTGGTGCGGCGTGACGCTCAGCTCCATGTGATACTTGCCGATACCGCGCGGCTCAAGGCGAAGCGAGAAATCTTTCAAAGGCCTGTCGCTAGGACGATCGGAGCGAAGAGTTTGAAGATACTCCCTCATCTTGGCCTCAATCGCTTCGAGATCATCCCTCAGCCGGTTCGCGACTCGAAGATAACTTTCAGCCGATGAGCGAGCCGGCCGACGAGCATGAGGTACGGCAACTGCGTGCCAAGCTCCTCCTGAAGCGCCTTCTTCCTGCCAACATCCGTCGCATCAAATCTCGCCGGACGCTTGACTGTCGGAAGAGATCGGAAGAAGGCGCCGCTGTTGGGCAGATCATCAACCGGAGCCACGCCCGCGAGTGCCACTTCTTCACAGAAGTCATCGTTCCATGGAACCTCGAGCGAAAATGATGCATCTGAGTAAGCCGACGACGGAGGCGAGAAAGAGGGCAGATCAAAAAGACGTCCCCCGCCGCCCTCCTGCATGATCGAGATACACCAGCCGGTCTCGGCGAAGCTTCGAGCCATAGAGCCAGCAAGGCTGTACGAGGCCGAGCACCAGTTTAACTCGCTGGAGTCTTGCACTGTCTCGGTATATTTCACGCACTTGACCGGCGTGTTGATCGGGTCATATGTCTCGCGGGCAAGCGTTCGAGGGCCGGCAAGAACCACGTGTCGTGCCGCTTCCGTGTCGCGGAACTGGTCCCACCGGGCATCGCTCGAGATGCCACTCATCTCGATCGTCTCAGCGATTGTGGTTTAGCCGGCAGTATCGGCGAAAGACTTGACACCGAGGAGCGACGCGTCTGCCGCTCCGATGAATGGAGCATGCGAAACACGAGCAAGCTCGCCGAACTTCTCGACGAGTTGGCGGTCGGGTTCGTTCAGGCCGAAGGAGAAGCCGCCGACAATGCTGCCGTAGGGTTTGCCGCCTTGGTTGCCATAATGGTTCGAGTAGACCAACTTGTAGATGTGCGACTTCTCAAGTGTCTCGTTGCTCCGGAGGTCATCGTGAAGTTCGTCCTTGGTAGCATGAAAGACATCGACCTCTACGCCCGCCTGGCGGTGCGGGGTCACCTGCTCGTGCAGTCGCTTGAGCCCGCGCCACGAAGCCTCGACCTTCTGGAACGCCGGTTCGTGGAGGATGGCATCCATCTGATCGTTGATCGCGTCGGTGAAGGCCTGCATCATCGACGTCAGGGTTGATGGATCGAACGAGTCACCAGCAAGCCGAGCAAGAACAGCCGCGACCGCCTGGCGGTGGACCTCCGGGAGGTCGTTGATCGACTCGTCGCCGCACTCAGCAAGAAGGTCGGCCTCGGCGAGCGGGATCCGGCAAGGCAGCGGGCTTGGCTCGAGCTCCGGCTCAAGAACTTCAGCGACCGCAGGCGCTGCGGCTTCGGCCTGCAGCAGACCGGATTCACCGGACGCTTCCAAGAGCGGGCTTCGCAGAGTGTCTGACATATTGATTGGTCTTGAGGGAGGCAGCAGAGGTGCGGATTGCTAAGGAGGACATACAACGGCTACTTTGCTGGCAAAGCAGCCATACCTTGCGCGGCCCCACAGGCAATACGCTCGATCGCCTTGCGAAACTCGTGCTTCGTGGCATAGAGGCCGCGAGCGATCTCGGTCGCCTTAAGCAGCGCGGCAAGCTCCTGAAGCCGTGGCACGCTCTTCATCACTCCGTCCGGCCCGAGGTCAGAAAGGCTCTTAACCTGGATCGAGACAGGAAGACGAACGTCGCCACCATTCAAAGTGTCAGGGGCATCGAACTCGAGATGACGATCACTGTTGGCGACAAATTCATCGAACTTCCCGCGGAACAAGTCTCGCGCGGTTCTGCGGGAAAACGACGGCGCCAGTTCTCCGAGACCAAAGTCGTCGACGACAAAGATGCGGAGGGGAAGCTCTCGCTCACGCGATTCGTCACCGCCATCCGGGAAGCGTACGGTAACGCCATTCTTGATCTGATGAGCCATGTTACTGCAGGGGTAGTGAAAGCAAATGAAGCAGCGGGCGGCGCCCGATGGAGAGGTACCGCCGGACGGATGCCCCGCGTCGAGACGGCGAGGTCATCAACTCCGACAGGAACGTTCTTCACAGGCAAGTAGCTCGACGGCTGCGAGCATCAGACACAGCGAGTTGAAGAAAAGTCTCGACTTCGTCACGCCGCTCTAGCATGGTGCGGATCTGCCAGAACGCGAAGCAGGTCGCCGATGGATCCGTCTGCCTCAAACACCGGGAGCAGCGCGGCGGCGATGGACTCGGCGAACGAGAAATCAGGTTGCTCGCTTTCGCCGACGGACCCAGTCGGATGAGCCGGCGTCCAGCCATATCCGTTGCTGCTTGTCGCGTCACAAGTCAGAGGAACCTGCGTCTTGGCGACGCTCGGCTCAACGCAGATGGTGAGTGTGCCGAGGCCGGCGTGTGTGGTCGAGATGAAGAGTGACGGGGTGAAGCCGGCAAGAGCACTCGGCAGATAGCCGATGCCGCGGAGCGTTTCGAGCCACAGCCGTGTGATCGTTATCCAAGAAGGCACTGTCGCTGACTGTTGTAACGCGTCGTGCTGCACGACACCGAGCGGAAGGCAGATAACTCTGGCGTCCTGCCGAACGGCGAGGACGAGGGAGGCAAGAAGGTCGGCGAAATCAGCCTCGACAGTTGGTCGAAACGCGGGACCAATGGTTGCGGCGGCATCAACTGCGGCGGCGGCCAGAGTCGTTTCGGTCGCAGCGACCAGATCGGTGGACGGATTGCGGAAAGCCGCGGCGTTCACCAGTGACGCCGAAAGCTCGTTCGGCGAGCGGAAGGTCGCTGCCATCGTCACGACCGGGAACATCTGTCTCCACCAATCTACGGCATTCACAAGAAAATCATCGACCGTGTTGCCGACGTTACTCTTTCCGAAGCAACATAATGGGTGCCTCCGACCACCGAGACCCGCAGCGTCTCCACTTGGTATCGCAACACCTATCTCGGCACCTACTTTCGAACAGCCAAGACTGAACAGTACCGGCCGCTCGACGTCGGGTCCCACCACATGTGCCCAACTGTTCGTCAAGGAGTTGCGCGCGTTTGTAGGTATATTTACGAAGTCAGCCCAGCACGGAGCTCGACCCGTGGCAAATGCCTCGACGGGAACAGGCCGAGGCGAATCAGATCGGAAGAGTGATAGCAGACTCATTGCACCTCCGACGCAACATTGACCTTGCTAGCGGTTTCTAAAACTATCTGCAGGTTCATTATCGGAACCTCCTTTAGTTTCTCCGGAAGGACGAGAGTGAGGTTTGCCGAACATTCCTCGTCCAGCGGGAGCGTGATGAGAACGTCGTCGTTGACCTTTCGCATCTTTGCGGCTAGAAGGCTTGCCAGGCTGCCGCGAACGCCCTCGTGGGTTTGCTCGGTAACGTCGATCGGTTTGGGCGTAATTTTCAAAATCTCGTTGTCCCCGCGGAACGACGCAACAGGTCGGGTGAGTTCTGAGCCGTGTGTCTGATTGATTGTATCTTTCGTACCATCAAGTTGTATGAAGGAGAACGAGATGTCAGTGAGTAGTTTCGAGTCCAGCTCGCAACGAACCCCGACCTTGTGAGGCATCTCTTCCTCCGACAAGCGTTGCAGCCACTCACTCCAGTCAGCAAGGGCCGCGGCGGCTTGGATGGCGGAGCGACGGGGTTCCACCCGGTTGTACGCGGCATCTCGAAGGAGCATGCGAGTGTCAGAGTCTTGATCGTCCTTATTCATCTGGTCTGCAACTACGCGCAGCGCGGCAGACGTTTGAACAAGCTTCTTGTTGTGACCATCAGCAAGCATCTGAGCCAGGTGCCTTGCATCTTCCGGCTTCGCCTTCCTGATTTCGCCAATCCATCGGTCGATGGCGGCGTCGATCTGAAGCTCCGCCTCCGGCAGCAAAACACGTTGATCGAAGTCGGAGACATATTGATTGCCATGCCGGGCCACCGACAATGTCAGCTTGCTTGCAAGATCATCGAAATCCCCTACGTCTAGCGCCCGCCCATGCAGATTGTCCAAGGCCGTCCAAGCCGCTTCGCGTTTCTGAACCAGTACCGCGATGTCCGCTTCCCCTGATTCATCATCTTTCAAGAATGCGGCGATTTGACACGAGTCCCGAAGAGCATCCTTGATTGACGACCGGTCGATCTTCTTCAGATCTTCGAACTCAACAGGTGGCGAAGTGCTGAACCAAGCACGTTTCGCACCTTCTCGAAGAGCTTCCTCACTGTCGAAGACCTTTCCCTTAAGAGATTCGTCGGTTGCAAGCTCTTGCAACACCTTGAGTTCAAAAAGAGCTTCCTTCAATCGATTCGGTAATGGGCGAACGGAATTAGCAGCACCAGCGGTCGGCGTGAGCCATTCGAGCAGAGGTGTGAAGGATGTACGACCTGCCGACGGGAACTTGCGTGACAGAAGCTCCTGAACCTTGTTGTAACGAGGGTCCTCTTCCAGTTTCCCAGACGAGGCGTCGAAAGATTCCAGCGTATGCAGCTGTTTAAGGTCCTCAAAAGCTTGCTGCAATGCTTCTGAAGGCTGGATCGCAATTTGAGTATCTGCAAGCCAGAACGCGCGAACACCATCTCCCTTTGTTGGGGTATTTCCATCGACGTAAGGTTTAAATGCCCATGCGTCGGCATCTTTGATTAGCTTCTTGTAGAGCGTCTCGTTGTATTTTTGGCGAGCACTTTCGGATAGATCCTTATTGTTCTCAGGTACGTCGTCCAGTTCGCTTGGCTCTCCTGTGATCGTATGTGCTTGATCCCAGAACGCCAGCCTTGCGTAGTGCGTCTGCTCTGAGGTCTTTTCGGAGAATCCATGACCGGAGACTGACGGATCGTCGGTCGACGCTTTGTTGTCCTTCTCGTGAACAGATTGAAAGGCCGCGAGAAGCTCATCAAGGCGGCCTTCATCGTCGTCCAGATTCGCGATGATGCCCTTGATCGAGTCCCACTGATATCCCGCTAAGGCTTCGCTCATCGTGCCGATGGGGCTGGGCCAACCGAGCTGATCCGCAGTGGGTTTGCTCATCGCCCTCCAGCGGGCGTACATCACCTGCCAGGCGTCCTGCACGTCCCAGTTCTTGTTCGCTTCCTGTGCGAAATCTCGGGGAAGTAGTGCGCGATTGGCTGCGAGAGTATTCCCCCATGCTTGCATTCGCGTCGCGAGTCGCACGCTTGCCCCGTCTTCGGAAGCATGTTTTACCTCGTCAGCAAGTGCTTCAAACCACTCTCCGACCTCGTCGAGTTCGTACACACGGCGACCCTCCGTCATTAGGTTGATCGGATCTCCGCTCAGTAGTGCGGCGGCAAGCGTCGTGTTCTCGTGGGCCAGGTAGTCGCGAGGCTCAACAACGTCTTTGAGTTCACGCTCATTCAGCCGATCGACGACCTTGCCAATCGTCGTAGCTTCCTGCGTGAAGATCAGTTGCCCGGCAAGATTGAAGAGCGGCTGGGCGAGCGATGTCTGGTAGTCGCTTGCGACGGGGAGCAGCACGCCGGTCGGCATGTACCTGCCTGTTGAAAGCTGAGAGACGATGCCGAGTGCGTCATCGTCCGTTGCGGTTCCATCCAACAGCAGGCGCACCGCATCATGGTGAGCATCGCGATTCGTCCCATGTTCTGCTTGCGTGTCGATCTTTGCGAGCACTTGTTCGCGAATCTCATCGTCGGCGGCGAGAATCCGAGTTAAGTCTCGTCCGAGCGCTGCCATCCCGACGACTCCGACTACAAGAACGGCAGCACGGGCGAGCATCGTCAAGCGGCGACGCACTTGGCGGGCTCTTCCGGTAGGCGCGATCAGCCCGACTTCATGCAGCACCTTGTCTCTATAGAGACTGCCACGGAAGTACGCGTCTCGCGAGGGCTCTGCGGGTACGCCCGTATTCTCATGTTCAGTCATCTGGTGCAAATCTTCGCCAGAATCAGCCTGTTGAGCCTTGAACATGCTCGAGAGATATCCGTTCAACGTCTCATCGCCCTGCATGGCACTCGTAAAGCAGAAGCCGCGTAGCTCCGGCCTCACGTCGACGTCGTAGCCACCGGGGGCGAACATGGCGGCGAGATACTCTGCGAGCGGCTGCTGGAGGGCGTCGATCTCGTCGGGAAAAGCGAGGATGCGATCGGCTTCGGGCGAGCCGGGGGAGAGTCCTGGCCGCTCGAGTGCTGACGGACTGAGCAGCCGTAGACGCTGCGCCATCAAACACGTTGCATCGACGGCCTCCTCAGCGACAAACTTCTTTCGGCGGCGTCGAAGCGAATCAGGCCGCGACCAGCCGAACATCTGCCGTCGGGCGTCGGTCGGCAAGCAGGCGAAGAATTCGCGGAACCCTGGCAGCCGATCCGCCTTCGTGAGCAGGACCGTGACCGGCAGTCGCACGCCCAGACGCTCCTGCACATCCGCCAGCGCGACGCTCAGCTCTGCCGCCTTGCGAGCCCGACGTCGCGGACCGTCCGTGGCCAGCGCGTCGCACGGAATGGCCACGATGACTCCGTTCAACGGCGCTCGCGGTCGGTACTGGCGAAGGCCGGCGAGGAAGTCGAGCCACTCCACGCGTTAGTGCTCATCCACGACCTGCGCGGCATCGGCGTCAGGATCCTCGCCGTCGGCGTCGGCACCCCAAGAAGTCGTGGTGTAGTGACCTGCCGCGTCGATGATGGTCGCGTGGTCGGTCAGCCACCAGTTGCACCCGATCGTGCCGCCGCCCTTGCCCACGTCCAGGACGCTGCCGCCGGCGAGGCCGAGGCCGGCCTCGCGGATCGACGTCGTCTTGCCCGCCTTCAATTCGCCGATCATCAGGAAAAAGGGCTGTCGGTACCGGTCGATCCCGGCATCCCGCAGGCGATCGAACCCATTCTTCAGCCTCTCGCCGAGCAGACAATCGAGTTGCTCATCACGGCTTCGTCGACTGCTATGATCGATCCAAAAGAGCAGCGGAACCGCAAGCGCCATCGCGAACAGCAGCGTCGGCAAGAGCCAGCCGCGCGACGTCGCGGCCAAGACGATTCCACCGATTACTGCCGCAGCTGTGGCGAGACATGCGGCCACGCGTGGGTACATACGCCAAGACCACGAGTTGCCGACGCGTGAGCGGGCCGTCTGGAAGGGCCGGGCGATCGAACGAAACAGGGAGGGCGAGAACATGTGGGGTGACATCACGAGGGTTTTGTGAATTTTTTTACGATCGGCACGAATAGATCTCAGTCGTTCCATCAGACGGATCAACTCGCAGCGGCCAGCTCCGTGACAAGCGTCTCGACATCAATGCGAAGCTCGTCCACCACTTTCTTGTGTGCAAGGTTCGAAACCGCACTGAGTACCGCGACAATTCCAACAACAGCCACCCCATATAGGCGAAGATCAACCGACGCAAGGCCGTCGCTGCGGTCACGACTTGTCTCTTGCATCGCGTGAGGAGACAGCTTGTCCTTCTCGAGATCCGTTCGCTCTTCCTGAAATTCCCGCAGAAGTCGTGATCGAGTTGTCACGAGAACCTTATCGCGGAGCTCATTGCTCACCGGGTGTTCGGCGCCGGCAATCGGCGGGCTCCCGCGGAAGCCCGCGGCAAGACAGAGATAGGCAACGCGACGCAAGTCGTCTCGTGCGTACTGCGGCTGCGTCATGCAAGCGTAGAAGTCACTGCCGCCGATCCACGTTTCATAACGCTCGAACTCGAGCGGTCGCCAAGACACAGCCGCGATCGGCATCTGGCATTCTTCGAGCGCACGCGGAACTTCCAGGAGATCCGCCATGATTCCGTCGACTGCGTAAACGATCAGCCGCTCGGCAAGCTGGACAGCCGACTGACTGCCCGGCGGCGTCTTGCGGCTGGCGTCCTGAAGTTCTTCCAGCACTCGGGTTCGCACCAGCTCGACCGTCGCAACGTCCGGCGTCTCCTCGACGACGCGGCGGTGCTGGCGGTAGGCGATGACGATGCTCACCACCCGCTCGGCAAGGGCGACAGCCGGGCTCTTCATGATGATCGGCGAGTCAAGCGTCTGGTCGTCGCGAGGTTCGGCTAGATTAACCGGCGCTTCCAATGGCTCGGACGGAGGCGGCTGAACCTCGGCCGGCGATCCAACTCGTCGGGGTTTGGCTTCTCTAGCCGCGGGCGGGTAGTCGAGGAGAAGGTTCATAGTTTCAGTTGCAGGAGGGACGGCCTGAGACATACAACGCAAAGCGAAGATCGGCTTGGCCTGCGAGGCCCGGCGTTAGAATCGCGAGCCACTCCTGCGACGCGGTTGGCGGCGGAGAGGCGTCGCGGCCGTCGAGCGTCACGGAGTAGAAATGCGTCGAATCATTACGCGGAAAACCGGCCGGCAAATCATCGAGTTTCGACAATCGCAGGCCCGCGCCGGCGACGAAGCCTGAGCTGGTAAGTCGATTCGCGTGCGTGAGTTTGACCGCGCCGGTATCGTGCCAGCGATCCGGTAGCAACGTCCGCGGATCATCGACTGCGAAGATAGCCTCAATTGACGCCGATGCATTTGCGAGTTCACCAGGCACGGAGAAGGTGCCGAGCGTGTGACTGAGGCCGGATGTCGAGGGCGTGAAGGTGCACCGACGCCAACTTGGCCGCACGCTGGGCCGATGCTGAAGCAATTCGTCGGCTAGTGCTCGAAGCGAATCAGCCGGAACTTCGTGAGTATAGACAAAGGAGGAATGACGCGAGATCCCGAGTCCGGCCGCCGCGCGACGAAGCTCGACATGCAAGTCGGCTGGATGCAGCCGTGGCAAATCTCGCAGAGCAGCGAGCACGCCAGCCGAAGAACGGGCAGCCGTCAGACGAGCGGCATGATCAAGAAGGTCTGCAAGAGCGGACGGACGAGTCGGATCACTGGCTGCTCGCTTCAGTTCGTCTGCAAGACGCGTCAACCCGTCGATGATCTCATCAGTTGCATCCCTCAGAACGCTCCACTGCCACGCGTCGGTCGTCGCCGGCACGAAGGAAGGGTCTTGCATCGGCATGCCATCCGCGCCAACCACGACACGTGCGAGTTGTAGCGAGGCCGACTGCGGTTGCTCGCCGCTACACAACGTGACAGGTTTCAACCGGGCACTTGTCCTAATCGTCCGCGTGGCCGGAAGGTCGCCTTCGAGCTCTACATGCTCGATGGAGGCTGAAGCACTTTGCCGGCCGTCGTTTGCCGAGATCCATACGTCCGCTCTTCCATCAAGTAGATCAATCTCTCGAATGGAAAGCGAGAGCTCGTCGCCGCCGATCGTGCCCGGATGGGTGAGACGTTGGCCATCTGGCAATGTCGCGTCGAGGCCGCGCAGGATGAGGCGAACATCTCCCGATCCGTTCGGCTTCAAGTAGCTGTTGAGTTGATCAACACCCCAGCGATACGGGCCGATACTTCGTCGCGTATCGGCGGCGTGTTCCGACGCATGATCCTGGATCGCGCGAAAGTGGTGCGGCTCCAACACCGTGTCGCTCGACCAGGCAAGCGGCTAAAGCGGGCGGCGGGTGGTAGAACGTTCGAGCACGGTGTTCATCCGGTAGAGAAGGACGGGCCAGGAACTACACAGGAGATGAAGAAAGCCACTCAGCGGGACTTGGGCTGACTACCGTCATCGATGGCATCAACCCCGAGGGCGACGGTCACACCGCCGTTACGCGCGACCGAGGTTTGTCCGGCCGTCAACTTCATCAGCCCAGTACCGGCGGGTGCTTCGCGAAAGTTGGCGAAGACCCAGATCTTTTTGATGTCCTCGACGAACGGGGTGCTGTCGGCGGCACGGGCACTTACGGTCGTCGCGTCGTTGGGAACGAAGCGGAAGCGGAAGATGCGCAGGCCGTCGATCGTCTGGCTCAGGACTCTGTTGTCGCCGGCAAGCGTGCCAATCCGCCGGCTCGGGCTGGTGTCTTTCGTGAACCAGTCCTTTGATGTTTTTACCACATCTTCGGAAGGCGTCCCGTCTCCGACGTCAACGACGACGTCGACTAGCAGCGGATAGCCGCCGTTCAGGTCGGACGGCCGGCTGGACAAGTCCCTCGTCGGCTCGACCTTGATCGTCGCCTGTCGCGACGAGGAACAGGCGACCGCACAGAAGGCCATGACCGCCAGAGGCAAGAGGCGCAGGCTTTGAACACGGAAAAGAAACGGAAGAAGCGGCATGTCACTGGCATGTAGCTCGGTCCGCCACGCGATCGGACACAGCCGTGACCGAATGCCGCGGCGGGCAGCGACTACGCGTCGATTCCGACTACATTCCAGACACCGACAACGGCCGCGCCGGCAGGCATTGCGACGCCGACCGACAGGCCGTGGACAAATTCACGCTCGAACAAGTTCGAAGACAACCCGTCCGTGGCCGAGATCCATGCTCCGGACCAGTTGGCCATGACACCTATAGACGCAGTAAAGACGGCACCCCAAGCCCCATCGAGATCAGCAAGGCTAAATTGCCGCGGCAGTTCTTTGAAGTTTTCGGCGGAAGTAACGCCGACACTGTGGGACAACCCGGGCATTTTGCTGTTCGCAATGCTTCGCAGGCCTTTCTTGACTGTGCGCAACATAGTAATCGACAGTCCCAGCCCACCGCCGATGAAGCTAACAAGGTGACGTTCGCCGCTCGCGACGTCGCGGAACTGCCAAAGCTGTACCGCGGCTGCGAAGGGACCGTAGGTGATGTCCTTCGTCGGAAGGCAAGCCACTTTCCAATGCCGGGCTCTGTTGATTTCGCTGGTCAGCATGTTTGTCGCGGAGAATGAGGTCTAGGAACGTCGGTGCGACGGCAGCGGTGCCACGCCCGCCCTTCCGTAGACGCGCCGGCGGTCCCGCCAGACGTAACGGCACATTATTTCTCCGGTCGTGAAGCATCTGGGATGCCCGTCAGCGTCGACGGTGCCCGCTGCGAATGCTACAACTAGGCAGGCGACACCAAGCCCGCAGACCATTAAGTAAGCCGAGGCAACACTTCATCCAGTCCCGCAAGAAGTCCCTGATGATCATCATCGTTGCCGATGGTGATGCGGAGATACTCTCGTAGATCCGGCTTGTCCCAATGACGGACAAAAATCCCTCTCTCGTACAGCGCTCTATAGAATGTCGTCGCGCCAGCGTGCCGAGCAAGAATAAAGTTTCCCGATGATTTGGTGACGGCAAAGCCTCGTTGTTGCAGAGCGTCGGCCAGGCATGCTCTTGCGTCCCGTACCATCTTCCACGCCTGCTCGTAATAGGGCATTTCCTGCAAAGCAGCCAATCCTCCTGCTTGCGCGACGGCGTCGACGTTGTAGCTGTCGCGGACCTTATCGAGCGAGGCGGCCACCTCCGGGTGGGCGAGCGCGTAGCCGATCCGCAGTCCCGCTAACGCGAACCCCTTGCTAAAGGACCGGCTGACGACGAGGTTCGGGTGCTTGTTGATCAAACCTGCCGCGCCGACGTGCGGATCGTCGCCATAGTCGGCGTAGGCTTCGTCGATGAGTAGAAGACGATCTTGCAACGCCTGCGCAAGCTCCTTGATTTGTTCCGGCGAGGTCATCGTCCCGCTCGGCGCGTTCGGGTTCGCGAGGAAGACAGCGTCAGGCTTCGTCTCGAGCAGTGCCTCCTTCGGCAGTTGCCACGTTTCGTTCCATTGAACCGGCCGAAACGTCGCTCCTTGGATGTCACAGAGCGTGGGGTAGAGCGAGTACGTCGGCCACGGCGAGGCAACGGTGCCGCCGGGCGGGACGAAGGCGCGGACGATCATCGTGAGAATGTCGTCGCTGCCGTTGCCGACGATGCATTGGTCGACGTCGCAGCCGTGGCGTCGAGCGGCGGCCTCGCGTAAGTCGCGCGAGAGCGGCGGCGGGTAGCGGCGGAGCGCGTCGAGCGATGTCTGCCGGACGGCTTCGACGACTTCGGGCGCGGGCGGAAACGCCGCTTCGTTCGTGTTCAGCTTGATGACCCGCCGCCCCGCCGCCGGCTGTTCGCCCGGAACGTAGGCGGCAAGGCGAGCGACTTCGGGGCGGGGGCGTGGGATCATCGGGAAATGGAAGGTGCGGGCGATCGTTGGGCCGGTCGAACGCGGGCGGCTTCCGCCGATTGTGCCGCGCGGGCGACGGCCCGTACGACTCGCTGATGCTCCGCGGTCCACGGCCCGTTGCCGCTCCAGATCGCGATGGCGACGCAGCCGGCGTCGCGGGCGGCCAGCGTCACGGCCGCCGCCTCGTGGTCCGTCATGAATCCGCCGCCGCCGCCACCGCCGTGGTACTTCGGCATCACCACCGCAACCAGACCCACGCCGCTGCCGCGGAGCCAGGACTGGTGGCTGATCAGGTTCTCGGCCGCGTACAGGTACGCCGCCGCCGGGCCGACCGGATGGAAGAGGTAGACGCTCTGCGGCAGGAAGTCCTGGTCCAATACGCGGCGGTCGTCGTGCCAGACGAAGTCGCCGATCGCCTCCTGCCACGCCACGTACTCGCCGAGCCGGCTGTCGGCGGCGACTTCGCCGGCCAGCGTCTGCCAGCCGGTGATCGACCACCGCGGTCGCGGGTCTTCGGCCTCGCTCCCCGCCAACTTCCATAGTTCCGGCAACGACCAGAGCGTGTTGCCCTGCCGGTAGAACGACCGCAGCTCGTCGAGCGTCGTCGGCACACCGGCGACGCCCTGCTCCCGCAGCGCCTTGTAGAGCCGCAGGACCGGCCAGTAAGTGCGGGTCAGCTGGTTGTACACGCCGACCTGCGCGCCCGGCTGCCGAGCGCGGAGCGACGTCGCGAACTCACTCCACCGCGTCGGATCGGCCTCGAAGGTGTTGGCGAAGACGACCAGCCCGCGACCGGCCGCGTCGTCGGCGAGGGCGTTCCACGTCTCGGGCTTGTCGTAGCCCCAATAGGCGTAGCGGACCGGCACGAGGCCGAGCTCGCGGCTCGACGGCTTGCCGTCGCGGAGCATCGAATCCCACACCGGCATCGGCGCGTCGGCCGGGCGGGTGGTGGGGGTGGTGGGGGCGGCGGACGCAAGGGACGCGGCAGCGGTTATCGCCAGCAGCACCACGAGTAGCGTCTTGCGCCATGAGACGCGGGGCCACGCGATCGGGTGCGTGCCGATGCAGCCGACGCACGCTCGTCGCCACGACTGCCGGCGGTTGTGATTCGGCGACCACTCGCAGTAGGGGCATCGCTCGCTCATTTCGTCACCTCCACGTCCTGCCAGCCGCTGTCCCACGTCGCGACGTCGTCGACGCCGCCGAGGTCGATGCGGGCGTGGTGCATGTCGCCGTGCAGCTCGACGTGCGTGCCGCCGGCCTTGTCCTGCCAGTCGTCCGCGGCCACGACGAGTCGGGCGTGGCGGACGCGGGGGCGGAACTCGACGCGGCCGCCTTCGACGAAGCGGTTGCCGCGGAAGACGACGTGCGACGCGTGGGC
>CAYQCT010000008.1:0-16360 GCA_964416015.1 uncultured Tepidisphaerales bacterium | reverse complement strand
GGTTGCGGCTCTTCTGCGCGCTGGTCGTCGTGCCGGCGATGTCGACGCCTTCGACCCAGAGGCCGCGGACGTCCTGGCCGGTGAGGCAGCTCTTGACGTTGTCCCACCGGCTGCCGCCGTAGCTCTCGCCGGCGACGTTGCCGAGTCGGCCGCCGTGGACGGTGACGCGTTCGGTCCCGCCGGCGAGCCGCACGCCGTGCTCGGCGATGCTGTTGTGGATCGACCAGTCGTAGAGGACCGCGCCCTGCAGTTTGCCGAAGCTGCCGAGGCCGTAGTTGCCGAGCGACGCGGGGCCGACCGTGCGGACGCCGCGGGCGTAGAGGTCGGCCGCTTCGCTGCCGGAGTCACCGAGCAGGACGTGGCCGACGCGATCGACAGTGAGGTTGTCGATCGTCAGGCCACGGCTGCCGTTGAGGTCGAAGACGCGGACGGCACGGCGGAGTTCGTCGTCGCTGCCACGGACGGTCAGGTTGCGGACGGTCAGGTTCTCGCCGGCGGCGAAGAGCGTCTGCAGGCCCGGAGCGGCGACGAGGGTCGTGCCGTCAGGGTGGGGGTGGCCGAGGACAACAGTGTTCGGCGGGTAGCGGAGCGGCTCGCGGACGACGATCTCGCCGGCCTCGAGGCGGAC
The DNA here is from genome assembly GCA_964416015.1 of uncultured Tepidisphaerales bacterium. Classification (GTDB taxonomy): domain Bacteria; phylum Planctomycetota; class Phycisphaerae; order Tepidisphaerales; family Tepidisphaeraceae; genus JBCDKH01. Next base: position 15,732 of record CAYQCT010000008.1, on the reverse strand, counting down.
GATCTTGTCAACCGGGTGCGGCGCGACGGTGACGACGGCGTGGAGCTGTCCGTCGCGGGTGACGCGGTAGACGCCCGGCCGCTCGTAGACGTGGGCGGCGTGGAAGCCGGGACGCTTTGTCGAATCGTCGCCGAAGTCCCAGGTGATCGACTCCGGCGGCAACACCGCCGCGTCCCACGCCGGCGTCGTGAAGTGAACGGCCGTGCCCGTCGTCGCGGCGATCTGCAACGGCTCGCCCCGCAGCAGCCGCACCTGGTCGCGAAGCTCGGCGTTCTCCTGCCGAATCTGCCGCAGGGCGTCGATCGCGTCATCGATCGGATCCGCCGCCGCCGGCAGCGGCACGAGCATCGCGGCGACGAGGAGCGGAAGGTGCTGTTTCAACTTGTGCATCATTACTCCTTCTCCTAAGAATTGGGATCTGTGACGACAAGGCCAGCCGCGGCGTGAACCGGCGGGCCGGGCAGGAGGCGGTCGAAGCGATCGAGTCGTTGCCGCAGGCGGTGCAATTCGTCTTCCAGCATGCCACACCGCCGCTCGAGGAACGAGCATTGCCGCTCGAGTTCTCGCCGGCGGGCGCGGCTTTCGACCTCGCGCTCGCGAAGCTTTGCGTTCTCGGTCCAGAGCATCCGGACCTGTTCGAGCAGATTCTCCTGCGTCGTCGCGGCGACCGACGCGGCATCTTTCGACGCCTCCGCCCGCAGCCGCGCCCGTCCCAGCCGCAGGCCAAGCACTTCCCGCGCGAGCAAAGCACCCGCCGACACCACCGCCGCGGCAACCGCCGGCGGCACCAGTTGCATCATGTTCAACGGCATCGTTCCTCCCGTTTGCAAAGCAGATGACGATACAACCCGTTCGGCGTCGTTGCCGTTGGATCCAGCCCACCGAGAAGTCCCGCGGTCTGCAATGCGGCCACGACAATCTCGCTGCAAAACCACCACTGCTGACGATGCTTCAGGCAACGCGGCAGCTTGAACGCGAGCACGCCCGGCACGTCGTACCGCCCGCCGACGTGGCGTACGCAGAACCGGCGGACGGCTGCAACGTCGCGTTCGCTCGCAGCGATCCGCACCGTGTCCCACAGCGACGGCTCGAGGCGGATCGCCTTGAACCGCACGCCGCCGTCACGCCAGCTCGACGAGAAACAGACGGCCGGTCGTTGCGGGTCGACGGCGAGCGGGCCGAAGACGATCTCGACGTGCGAGTGTGGTCCGCGGTCGTGCCGCGCGATCACGCGATCGAGCACGTCGCCCTTCTCGCGGCCGCGGTAGAAGGCCAGGTGCAGGTCGCTGTCCGGCAAAGGCGCACTGCTCACGGCCGCACCTCCCGCGCTGCTTCGGCGAGATCGGACGCGAGGTCGACGAGCTTGTTCGCAACCGAGGCCTGGCTGCTGGCACCTTCGATCGTGACGCTGCCGGAGTCGGTCTCGGCGTGGATCGAGGCGACCTGCGTGTCGAAGCCGACGTTGACGAGCTCGAGCTGCCGGCCTTCGGGCGAGGCGTACGAGACGCGTCGGTAACAACCGCCGGCCGCGGCGAGCCCGAGGAGCAGCAGCAACGCGTTGCGAGGGCGAGGTCTGAGGCGTGGGTCCATGCCCAACGCCCGGGTGTCGCGCCGCGGCCACGGCGGCGGCGCGACACCAGACGATTTTCATCAAACGAGCGTTGCCGGAGACCGCTTCCGGCCACAAGAAGGCTCGACCATCTAGAAGTCCAGCCCGCCCTTCAACGGCTTCTTCGACAGACGCTTGCTCCGCTCTTTCTTGCGGGCCTGCGTCGTCTCGACGTCGCGCTGCAGCTTCGCCTCGGCTTCGGGATCGTGCTCCTTGAGCGTCAGGCGAAGACGCCGCTTCTCCGTGTCGACTTCGAGTACGCGAGCCTGCGTCTCCTGGCCCTGCTGCAGGACGTCTTCCACCCGGCGGATGCGCTGGTTGCTCATCTCGCTGATGTGGATCAGGCCTTCCACGCCCGGCGTCAGCTCGGCGAAGGCGCCGAAGTCCGTCGTCCGCGTGATCTTGACCGTCTGCGTACTGCCCGCCGGGTACTGGCTGGCGGCCTCGGCCCAAGGGTCGCCGCTGGCTTGCTTGAGGCTGATGCTCAGCTTGCGTGCCTTGGCGTCGAGATTCAGGACGATGCCGCGGACCGTCTCGCCGACGTTGAGCATCTCACTCGGATGGCGGATGCGTCGCCAAGACATCTCGCTCGCCGGCAGCAACGCCTCGATGCCTTCCTCGAGTTCGACGAAGCAGCCGAAGTTTTCGACGCGGGTGACTTTGCCGGTGACGCCGGTGCCGGGGCTGAAATTCGTTTCGGCCTGCTCCCACGGATCCGGCGGTCGGTGGCTCAGGGCGAGGCCGATCTTGCCGCCGCCCTTGCCGCCCTTTTCGAAGCTCGTGACGGTGACTTCGACTTCCTGGCCCTGATTGACGAAGTCCTCGGCGTTGGCCATCCGCTTGTGCGTCAGCTGGCTCACGTGCAGCAGGCCGTCGACGCCGCCGATGTCGACGAACGCGCCGAAGTCCTTGACCATCTTGACCGTGCCGGTGTACGTCTGGCCGACAGCGATGCTCTGCATCGTCTTCGTCCGTGCGTCACGCCGCTCCCGCTCGACCACCTGCCGCCGGCTCAGGATCACGTTCCGCGCCGCCTTGTCCAGCTTCTGGATGCGGGCCGTGATCTTCTCGTTCAGGAAGACGCTGATGTCTTTGTGGAACTCGACATCGATCTGCCCGGCAGGCATGAACGCGCGGATTGCTGTCTGGCCGACGCGACACTCGAGGCCGCCCTTGTTCATCCCGGTCACGACCGCCTCGACGACCTGGCCGACACGCAGCTCGTCGAAGCCGGTGACCTTCCTCGCCGCACCTTTCTTGTGCGCCCGGTACAAACCTTCGTCGGCGTCGTACTTCTCGATCTCGAGCTCGACGAACTCGCCCTCGGCCGGTGCGGGATCAAAATCCTTGCTGGCGACGACAGCCTGGTGCTTGCCGCCGAGGTCGACGAGAATCTCGCCCTTCGACAGGTCGACGCGGCTGACCGTGCCGGCCTGCGTGCCGCGGAGACGATCGCTGCCGGAGCCGGCCTTCTTCGCCGACTCGTCGAGCATCGAACTCACGTCCGTGCCCGCCAACGCCGCTTCGACCTCGGCGTCGAGATCGGCGTCCTGATTCGCCCGGAAGCTGTCGGCATCGTTGGAACCGCCCGAAGCCGGTGTCGCCAGGATCGGCTCGTCGCCGCCGCCCTGCTCCTCGGCGGCTTGCACCAACTGCTCACCCGGCAGCGTCGGGTTGCTCGGGCCTGACGGGTTGTCGTGCGCCGCCGTCGAGTGCGACGCGTCGGTCTTGTCATACGGATCGACAGGGGAAGATTCCCCTTGCCGTGGTTGCTGCGGCGTGGGCGAGTCGTGCGAAGCAGCGGACTGCTCTTGCGAAGCAGCGGATGGCTCTTGCGAAGCAGCGGGCGGCGCGTCGGGGGCGGACGGGTCGGACATGACGAGCGGTGGAATGTCGAGGCGGTGGACCGAAGAAGCGTCACGCGGCCGAAACAGGGAAGCCGCGGAAACGCAGTCTACCACCGATCCACGCCGGCTTCCGCCGGGACTGCGATAGTCTTGTCGACATGAGCACCGCCCACGAGCAACTCGCCGCCGAGCTACGCCGCGTCGCCGTCCTCGGCAGCGTCGCCTCGACGATCGGCTGGGACGAGCAGACCCAACTCCCATCGGCCGGTACCGACCTGCGGGCTGAGCAGTCCGCTGCCATGGCCCGGCTCGTGCACGAACAGCGAACGACATCCAAGCTCGGCGACCTCATTGCCGCCGCCGAAGACGCCGCATCGGGCGCCGCCGCCGACTCGACCGAAGCCTGCACCGCCCGCGAGGCCCGCCGCGGCTTCGACCGCGCGACGAAGCTGCCGGGTGACCTCGTCGAAGCCATCGCCAAGGCCGAAGTTGTCGGTCACGCCGCCTGGGTCAAGGCCCGAGAATCCGACGATTTCAACGGCTTTGCCCCGCACCTCGACGCGATGCTCGGCCTCAAGCGGCAGGAAGCCGACGCCGTCGGCCACAGCGGCGACCGGTACGAGGCACTGCTCGACGACTACGAACCGGGCGCAAAGCCGGCCGAGCTGGACACGCTCTTTGCCGAGCTCAAGCAGCCGCTGATCGAACTCGTCGGCCGCATCAAGGACTCCGGCAAGCAAGCGCCGCGGCACATCCTGCGGCAGAGGTTCGACGTCGACGCCCAACGCGAGCTCAGCCTGCACGCCGCCCGCGCCTTCGGCTTCGACTTCAACGCCGGCCGCCTCGACGTCGCCGTCCACCCCTTCTGCACCGGCCTCGGCCCCGGCGACACCCGCATGACGACCCGCTTCGTCGAGGACGACGTCGGCAACAGCTTCTTCAGCACCCTGCACGAAACCGGCCACGCGCTCTACGAACAGAACCTGCCCAAAGCCGACCACTTCGGCACCGGCCCGGCCGACTCGGTCAGCCTCGGCATCCACGAGAGCCAAAGCCGCATGTGGGAAAACCTTGTCGGCCGCGGCGAAGCGTTCTGGGACCACTTCTACCCGACGGCCCAACAGATGTTCCCCGACGTCTTGAACGACGTGGCCAAGGATGATTTCGTCTTCGCAGCCAACGATGTTCGGCCGAGCTTCATTCGGACCGAGAGTGATGAAGCCACCTACAACCTGCACGTCCTTCTGCGGTTTGAAATCGAGCGGGCGCTGCTATCCGGCGACCTCGCGACGGCGGACCTGCCCGGGGCGTGGGACGAGAAGATGCGCGACTACCTCGGCGTCGTCCCCGAGAAGGCCAGCGACGGTTGCCTGCAAGACGTGCACTGGTCGGCCGGTTTGCTCGGCTATTTCCCGACGTACACGCTCGGCAACGTCTACAGCGCCTGCCTCTTCGACGCCGCGACGGAATCGCTCGGCGGCGTCAAGTCCCGCGACGCCGCCTTCGCCCGCGGCGAGTTCCGCCCGCTGCTCGACTGGCTCATCAACCACGTCCACCGCCACGGCCGGCGGTACGACGCCAAGACGCTGATCGAGAATGCAACGGGCCAGAGGCCGACCGTGCAGCCGTTGTTGCGTCACCTTTACGACAAGGCGGAGCGGTTCTATGGCGCGTGACGAAGGAGAAACGCAAAGACGCGAAGGTGCCAAGACGGAGCAAAGGCCAGAAAGAGAAGTATGTTCAAATTCTGCCTCGGAACCACTCTCTCATTCTTTGCTCCGAATTTGCCCCTTCGCGTCTTTGCGTTTCTCTCCTCCGACCACGACTAACTCACCTTCCACGAACCGCAACGGCGGCCGGGGCGTGTTGGGATCCCACCGCACGTCGAGGTCGTGTTCGACGCCGACGAGGTCCAGCAGTTTGCCGGCAACAAAGTCGACAATCTCTCCAACCGTCTGCGGATTGAGGTAAAACCCGGGGTTCGGCGACGCCAGCACAACGCCGGCGTCGCTGAGCGTCTTGAGGTTGTTCACGTCAATCGCCGACGGCGGCATTTCGCGGTGACAGACGATCAACCGGCGGCCTTCCTTCATCGTCACCGCCGCCGCCCGCGCGATCAGGTTCCCGCCGAGACCGGCCGCAATTTCCGCCACCGTGTTCCCACTCGCCGGCAGCACGACCATTCCGTCGTGCAGGAACGACCCGCTCGCCAGCGAGCTGCCGACGTCGTTGTAGTTGTGCAGCACGAGTCGGTCCGTCGCCGTATCCGCGAAGGCCGCGAGGCCGGCGTCGTCGAGCTTCGTGATGCCTGTCTCGTCATGAATCAACCGCCGCCCGAGCGGGCTGACGACGAGGTGCGTCTCGACGTTCGCCCGCAGCAGGCCGTGCAGAAACCGCTGCGCGTAGAGCGCGCCGCTCGCGCCCGTGACGGCCAGAACGATCCGCGTGGGGCGTTGCAACACGCCGAAGGGTACAGCGAGTTGGGCCGCGGAAGTTTCGCGACTGCCGACTAGAATTGAGCATGCTTCGTACTGCCGTTACCGTGTTCACAACCCTCGGCCTCTTCTCCGCCGCCGCCTGCGGGCAGGGCAAGATCGACGGCCCGGTCGAACCCGTCGCCGCCGCGCCGGCGGCCGAGGGCTGGAAGAGCGTCGAAGTCGTCGACGGCCTGCAACACCCTTGGGCGCTGGCCTTCCTGCCCGGCGGCGAGATGCTCGTCACCGAACGCGGCGGCACGATGCGCGTCGTCGACGCCGACGGCAACCTCGTCGAGACGCCGGTCAAGGGAGTGCCCAAAGTCTACTCGCGCGGCCAGGGCGGCTTGATGGACGTCGTGCTCCACCCTGAGTTCGACGACACACGCTGGGTCTACTTCACCCACTCCGCCGGCGATCGCAACGCCAACCACACCGTCCTCGTCCGCGGCAAGCTCTCGGACGACCTGACCGAGCTCACCGACGTCGAACGCATCTTCGAAGTCAGCGAGAAGAAGCCCGGCAATCAGCACTTCGGCAGCCGCATCCTCTGGCTCGACGACGGCACGCTGCTCCTCGCCATCGGCGACGGCGGCAACCCGCCGGTCGAAGTCGAAGGCAAGCTCGCCCGCTTCCACGCCCAGGATCTCGACAGCCACCTCGGCAAGGTCCTCCGCCTCGATGAGCACGGCAAGCCCGCCCCGGCCAACCCGTTCATGGACGACCCCGACAACTACGGCGGCATCTACTCCTACGGCCACCGCAACATCCAGGGCATGGCCATGCACCCCGAAACCCGCCAGGTTTGGGCCACCGAACACGGCGCCCGCGGCGGCGATGAGCTGAACCTTATCGAAGCCGGCAACGACTACGGCTGGCCGATCGCGACCTACAGCTACGAGTACTTCGGTCCGCGCATCAGCAACGAGACGAGCTACCCGGAAGCGCAAGACCCGAAGATCGTCTGGACCCCCTGCATCGCCCCCAGCGGCCTGGCTTTTTACACGGGTGATGCCATCGAGGACTGGAACGGCGACCTCTTCGCCGGCGGCCTCGTGCTCAAGCAAATCCGTCGCATCATGTTCGACGACAACGGCCAACCGGCGGGCCAACAGACGCTCCAGTTCCCCACTCGCATCCGCGACGTCCGCAACGGCCCGGACGGGCATCTCTACGTCCTGACCGACGAGAAGAACGGCCAGATCCTGCGGCTCGAGGCGGAGTAGTCGAGGACGATGACGTCCTGTTGAAGCACGACCTACCACTTGACTCGCCCTGAACGTTGCTGTCGACGGTGCTCGTCTTCCTGAAGTGATCAGTCGGACCAGCTTGTGATGGTGTCGACATCGAAACAGAAGATACCGCCGCCCGGGCTGGCGACGACGACGCGGTCGCCGACGATGCGGGGGACGCCGAATTGGAACGGCATGTGCGGGTCGTTGTTGCCCGAGTCAGGATCGAGCGGGTTCATGTCGAAGACCCAGCTAGGGCGGGTCGAATTCGTCGGAGCCCATAGCAGGACCGGCCCGCTGGCGAGAAAGCCGTCGGCCATTGGCTGGAGAAACGTCGTGCCGAACGACATGTAAGACCGAGGAAAGCGTTCGCTGCGGTATAACGTCTTACCTTCGGCATCCCAGATCTCGAGGAGCAATGGAACGATGCCGGCCCGTCGCCGTTTGTGAGCGTCCTTCTCGTAGCCGAGAACAGCGACGGCGTCGTTGGTGGCAGCGATGGCGGAGACGCTGTGGATTGCCCCGTTGAAGAGCCGCGGCCCAGTCGGTCGAAGGTCATCATCGATGGCGAAGATTCCGCCGTTGCCAACGCCGTACATGCGATCGCCGACTTCGCGATAGCTCCAGGCACCCAGGCTTCGTGTACCAGGCCGCACGTACACGTTCCAACCGCCTTTACCGTCGGGTTCGGCCACGTGAACGCCTCCGCCGACCTTGGGGCGGGACCAGACGCCACCGATTTGTCGGGGTGCACCGTCTCTGCCGGTCCGCGTGTTCCACTCTGCGGGCAGATCGGTCGGCTCGCGGGGCACACCCACAAGCGGATCACTTGTCGGCAGCACGGGCGGATCGGCAAAGGCGCGGACCAGCACGTCAGCGTGACGCCAATCGGATGCCAAGTACCGACGGCCGTCGAAGCGGAGGAACTTCAGTGCCCGTTCGAGCCAGTGCCACCGGAGGACGTTCGGCTCGGTTCCTGAAACGTCAACATCAATTTGCGCGCCGCCCGTCGTGTGCACGAGCAACGCGGATCCGCCAAGGTGCGCCAACTCGACGCGGACCGGCCCGACGGGCAGCCGCCAGAGCAGGCCGAGATTACGAAGAGCGGGAGCATTTGTCTCGCCCGTAACGACCAATTCCAGCGTCTGCCACGCGACCGCGCGATCCGGCCCGTGTTGCGCGAGGTAACGGAGTGTATCGATGGTGCGCGGGAACTTATCAAGCAGTTTCGCAGCGGCTGCCGGATTCCCGGCGGCCATCACGTCACGTTCGACCTTCGTCGGACGGATGCCAATGTGGTCAAGGTGGATCGCGAAGACTCCGTCCCGTGTCGGCAGGATGAGTCGGCCGTCGATGAGACCCATCTGCCCACGTGGCGGGCGTGGCACGAGCACACGCCGCAGATGGCGGCCGTCGCGGACATCGACAATGTGCAGAAAGTACCGGCCGGCCACGCTAGCCTTGCCTGGAACGACGGCGATGCGGCCGTCGGTAACGAGGTTCGGCCAGCTGCCATTCTGCGGTGCGTCGTAGTCGCCAGCACCGACGCGGCTCACCGGCGTGCCGAGCGGGACGGAGAAGACCCGTTCTCCCGTGGCCGCGTCGAGCTTGTCGAGGCGGCCACGCTCGTTCCCGTCGCCGACCGGGATCAGAACGTGCCCATCGTCCGTCCACATCGCCGGCGACGGCGAGCTGCCGCCGACTTCGTACTCCCAGAATGCTGACTTCCGCCCGCCCTGGGCGAGTGGCGGCACCTTGTAGTAGACGGTGTCACCCCGGTCGCGGGTTGAACGCATTACTCGCAGCCCGTCGGGTGACAGACTGTATGGAGCGGGCATGTCTTCCAGCTCCACTTCCTCGTCGAGGTCCCACTCCCGGCCCACGTCACTGCCCTCGCGGCCGCGGGAGCGGCTCCAGATGCGAGCCCCGCCCTGCCGCATGCCCCGGAACTCCTTCGACGCGTGCCGGTGCTTCGGCAGGCCGGCAGAGAAGAGCTTCCGCCCGTCGTCTGCGGAGAACTGCTCGACGTAGCCGTCGGTGCGTCGCCACACCCAGAGCGAGTCATCGCGCGGGTCGATGCCGAACCCGGGTTTCGACAGCAGAAGCCGCGACCACCGCCGGGCACCCGTCCGTGCGTCGACGGCGGTGACGGTCCAGGCGCTCATGCGATCGAATCTGCGGTCGCGTGGATCGACGGGATGGCCCTCGTCATCGACCTGCGTCGTAACGATCGTGTCGCCTCCGCCGACGACGTACACGACGTCTTGTCCGACGCGGGCATCGTGGATGAAGAAGCGCTCGTCAGCTAGAAGAACCCACGAGTCCGCCGGCTCGGCGGCCGAGGCCGGTACGACCGACAAGGCGAAAGCAAGGAGAAACAGGATGCTCTTCATTGATTGCTCCTCGTGGTGGGCCTCGTTGTCGCCGTACGTGCGTCGGTGTGTGCTTCCTTAGCGGGTGGCGTCAACAACACCAGCCGCGTGACCGTCGTGCGGCGTCCGCCAACGTTGCCGCGCTGCATGGCGTCACGCAACACCTGCTGTCGTCGCTGCAGTTCTGCCAGTTGTTGGTCGAGTTCCGCCAACTCCGTCTGCAACGTGTCGTCCTTGTCCTCTTTCTCCGCAAGCGCATCAAGCTCGGCCTGTAGTTCCAGCGTGCGAACCTGCAACCGGGGCAACTCGGCATGTTGCTCGCGGTAGGGCGACCCATCGACCAGCCCTTGGAACATGCGGGCCTCGGCGAGTCGAACGCGTGCTTCTGCTAAGGCGGCATCTGCCAGCGCCGACTCCTTCGGATCTTTAGAGATTTCACGAAGTCGCTCGCGAGCGTCGACAGCATCCTGTAGTGCCGCAAGCCGATCCGCCGCGGGTGAACCCTCTGCCGTCACCGAAGCCAGCACGGCCTGCGTCGCCTCCAGCCGCGCCTTTGCCCGATCGAGCTCGCTTTGCTTCACGGTACGAAGCTGCGCGTTATCTGGTCGCCGCGTCCGGTCCCTAAGGAGAACGCTCCGCTCACGCTGCAGCTCCGCCAACTTTCGTTCGACCTCAGCCCACTCCGCGCGCGCTGCATTCAGGTCGGACACCTCATCGTGATCTCCATCGGGACGCATCGCGCGGATCGCCACATCGGCGACGGACTGCAATAACCGGTCAGCCAAGCCCGCAGGAGCGTCGCCCTGCGTAGTCACACTCAGCGTGACCGCCGCCTTCCCCGCCGGCAACAATTCTATACGAGCCACGTCCTGCCAGCGGACGTCTTCACCTAAGACCTGAGCGGCAGCGGCATCGACAACCTTCGTACTCGTCAACACGGCCTTGGCTGTATCGAGGTCGCCGCCGGGCTGCCCCGTCTCGTTGACGACGCCCAGCACTGCCGTCGCCCGCTCGGCTCCGACCGAGGATGAGCTTACCGCAACTGCCACGGCAACCAGAATGATGTTGAAGAATCCCTGCATCCATCCAGAGTACGAACCAGAGCGACGACTGTTAATCGATCGCGGTGGAAAAATTCGGGAGCACAATCCGACAATGCGTCGCGGAAGCTCACAACCGCGGCCATGCCCGTCTGCGCGTTGTCCTTCAGCCGGGTGCCAATGTACAAAATATAGCGGTCCTCCCGCAACTGGTCGGGGCGGTTCGCCACCAGATCTTGTGTAGTGGCACCGGGCTCATCCATATCGAACGAGAGCTCGTTCAGACGTGAAGGCGTTTATTCCGAATGCGAACGAGGCCCCTTCAGATTTGACGCGAGCCCGTTCACAGCCGGAGGAAGCCCGTTCACATTCGGTGGAAGCCCGCTCACATCCGAAGGAAGCCGCTTCAGATCTGAATTGTGCTGCTTCCGTTTCGGAGGAGCGTCGTTCACTCGGGAACGGGGCGGGTCCTGCGGCGCATCAGGACGTGTAGAGCACGATCCGGCTGTTACACGCGTCCGATACCTGCCGGTGCGGACGAGTCGTTGCTCGAAGGTCGACCATCCGCCGATACACGCGTGGCGAGACCGGCTGCCGTTGGCGACTTCGGAGACTTGCCCATAGATCGGCGGAGGCGGCTCTACGGCCGCGGATCGCCATTCTCTTGCAAACGGAGTTTTCCGACATGAGCTTCTCAGACGAACTGCGGACCGAACAAGGTATCATCAACTTCACCGGCAACCTGGAGCAGAACATCTCTAGTGAGCCGACTCGCTTCAATATCAACTCCGCCCGCGCTGAAGCCTACGCGACGACACGCTCCAACTTCATGAGCGCGTATCAGACATATCACACCGAAGCGACGCACTCGACGCCGTATCGGGTGAAGAAGGATGTCATGAAGGGACATCTGATCAACAGCACAAGAGATCTGTGCGAAACCTTCCTGGCCGACAGGGCGCTCGACGCGACGACGCTGGCGCTCGTCGGGCTCAAGCGGCGGGGCAAGGGCTCGCCCGTGCAGACGCCGACGACGGCGCCGCTGGTGCAGGGGCGAGTCGATTCGGCCACGAGCGTCAAGCTCAGCTTCCGCAACCCGGCCGACCCGGATCGGCGTGCCAAGCCGACAGGCGTGCGGCAGGTGGCGGTCGCGCAGTACATCGGCGAGACGCCGCCGACGGACGTGGCGGCGTGGGGCCAGCCGACGCTGCTCGGGCGGACGGATCAGCAGCTCTCCTTCGCCACGCAGACCGGGATGACCGTCTGGATCACGGCCTGGTGGATCACGAGTCGCAATGAATCCAGCCCGGCAAGTGCCCCGGTTTCGTTCCGCATCGCCGGCACGACCGGTGCCGTCCCGCAGCAGGCGACGGCCGACCGGCCGACGATGAAGATCGCGGCGTGATCGTTCGCGACGAGGCACGACCGTGAGGGAGAGCGATCGCCGCAGGCGATGTCGGGGAGACGGCTGCAGGCTCGCCCAGAAATCGCGTTCCGCGATCGCTCTCCCTCACGGTCGTGCCTCGTGGCGGGAGTTTGCTTAGTTCGTCTCCGCGAGGCGACGCAGGCCGGTGGCGGCGTCGCGGGTTTGCTTGCGGAGGCCGAGGCGGATCAGTGGCGAGAGCAGGCGGCCGAAGAGCGTCTTGGGCGTGATCTCGATGGCGTGGTGCGTCACGCAGCCACGGTCGGCCGAGGTGACGCGGAGGTCGACGCGGACGGTGAAGCTCGCGTCGTCGAACTGCATCACGAGCGACTCGGGCACGACGCGGCCGACGATGGTGCCGTGCATCTCCTGCTCGCGGCCGGCTTGTTGGAAGATGTAGTGCAACCCGTCACCGACGGCGTTCGGGCCGCCGGGGCGGGTCGTGTTCGCGAGGCGCACGCACGGCGGCAACCACTCGGCCATGCGGGGCAAGTCGTCGATCACGCCGAAGGTCGCGTCGGCGGTGGCATCGACAGGCTCCGCATGCTCGTAGCGGATCGGCATGGGGTGAGCGTAGCAGGAACCGAAGGACGCAAGGGGTCAGGAGTCGCCGGCGAGACGTCTCGGATGTACGAGACAAGCCGCGAGGGCGACTCCTGACCCCGTTCGACTCCTGACCCCGTTCGACGACATGGTCGTGTGACCGGCTCTGAAGTCACTGGCGCAGCAGGTCCCGAAAGCGTCTGCCGTGCGGGATCGGCGGGACGTCGTCGTCGAGCACGCCGGCCAGGCGGTAGACGGCCATGCGGATCTTTCGGGGCGAGCTCATGGACCAGCCGTGCTTCATGCCGTCGGTGTTGGCGAAGCTGCCGTCGTCGCGGCGGAAGCGGGCGAATTGTTGTATTGCAACGTCGGCCACTTCATCAAGTGAGGAACGGGTTCGTTCGCCGGCGTGTCGGTCGCGACGTCGCGTAGGAACGCCAGTTGCTCGATCGCGTTGCGGACGTGGAGGATGTTCCCGGGTTTCTGCTCCAGCAGGCAGCGGAGCGTGCTGTCGTAGACGGCCTTGGCTCGCGGGCGTTCGATGCCGAGGCGGCGGGCGTTGAGCGTGAGCTTGTACGCGCCGCTGACGGAGTCGAAGTCGATTCGGCCGCCGTTGGCCTTGAAGAGGCCAGTCTCTTCGTGCTGCAACTCGCGGATCAGGTCGGCGGCGGTGTCTTGCATCTGGCCGCCGCGGTCGCCGGGCATTGTGGCGATGATGTGGATGAAGGCGTTGAACCGGTCGGCGGCCTGCCACGGGCGGTTCTTCCATGGCAACGCGAGCACCGCGTCCCGCAGCGTCTGCGGCGATTGCAGCTCCGGCGGCAACGCGTCGTCGTCGGCATCGGTCGGCATCGGGTGCAAAGCCTCCGCGTCCAGCCGGCACATTGCCCCGGCGGCGTAGCCGAGAACGCCGCGTCGGCTCCACGCGGCTACGTTGCTAGCTCATGGCCGTACCCGCTGATGATCACCCGTTGCTTCGCCCGCTGACGGTGGGGCGGTTTTCCCTGAAGAATCGGGTCTGGATGGCCCCGTTGACGCGGTGTCGGTGTGCGGTGCCGGGGAACCTCGTGACGCCGTTGCATGCGTTGTACTACAGCCAGCGTGCGTCGGCCGGGCTGATCGTCAGCGAGGCGACGCAGATCAGTGCCGAAGGGCAGGGCTACGCGCGGACGCCGGGGATCCATTCGGATGAGCAGGTGGAAGCCTGGAAGGTCGTGACGGATGCGGTGCACGTCGCAGGCGGGCGGATCTTCTGTCAGTTGTGGCATGTCGGGGCGATCAGCCACGCGATCTTTCAGCCGGGCGGCGGCAGTCCGGTGTCGAGCAGTGCGTGGCAACCGGAGGGCAAGGCGTACCTGGGCGACCTCGTGCCGGAGGGGGAGCGGCCACGGCATCCGCCGGCGCGGGCGTTGCGGTTGGACGAAATCCCGCGGCTACTCGACGACTATCGACATGCGGCCCGCTGTGCCCACGCGGCCGGCTTCGATGGCGTCGAGCTCCACGCGGCCAATGGGTACCTGATTCAACAGTTCCTCGATCCGACCATTAATCGTCGCGAGGACCACTACGGCGGCAGCGTCGACAACCGCACACGGCTGCTGGGCGAGGTCGTGGATGCTTTGCTCGATGAACTCGACGGCGACCGCATCGGAGTCCGCCTCTCGCCGCCGGGCGGGAAGGACGCGGCGATGGTCGAAGAGACATGGCTCACCGCGACGCAGCGTCTGGCGAACAAGGGCTTGGCCTACCTCCACGTCCTTCGCCCTGACAGCTTCCGCGAACGCACCGAGGACCCCGAGCCCGGACACACGTTGCTGGCCAAGATGAAGCAGGCCTTCGACGGTCGCTTCGTCGCGAACGCCAGCTTTGACGCGGCTGAAGCAACTAATTGGATCGAGAACAACAAAGCCGACGCCGTCGCGTTCGGCCGGGCGTTCATCAGCAACCCGGACCTGCCGACCCGCCTCGCGAAGAACAGCCCGCAGAACGACCTCGACACCGACACCTTCTACGGCGGCGGCGCGGCAGGCTATACCGATTATCCTACGCTCAACGCGACGCAAGTGCCGGCGTGAACAGCTCAAAATTCGCCGCCCGTCCGTGTGGTAGACTTCTGCCATGAGCGAGCCGACGACGGAGCCGCACGAGCGTTTCTTCGCGACGCCGGAGGAGTAACCGGCGTTCGAAGCGACCGCGACCGAGAAGCAGGGGTGGATCGACGGCCAAGTCGTCCCGCTGCACCGGCCCTTGGCGATCGACGGCGAGGTCGTCGCGATGGCGGGCGGGACGAACGATCATGCGTTGATCGCGATGAATGCCGGAGGCGAGCTACGTCAACGTCTCATGGGTTCGCCCTGCCGTGTCTACAATTCCGCCCTCCGCGTCCGCACGCCGAGCTTCCGCCGCCAGATGGGGCACCGAGGGCTGTACACCTACCCCGACGCGACGGTCGTCTGCGGCAAAGCTGACGTCGACATGCTCGGGCCGAAGACCGAGACGCTCACCAACCCGACGCTCCTCGTCGAGGTCCTCTCCGAGTCGACCGAAAGCCACGACCGCGGCACGAAGTTCGAGCGCTACAGCGAGATCGCCTCGTTCCGCGAGTACGTCCTGGTCCGCCAGGACGAGCCGACCGTTACCGTCTTTCTCCGCCGCAACAACGGCGACTGGAAGATTACGCATCACTATGGAACCGATGCCGTTGCGCGTCTCGATTCGGACGACGTCGACCTGCCGCTGGCCGAGATCTATGCGGGGGTGAGCTTTGAGGAAGCCGACAGCGACGGATTCGATGTCGACGCGCCGGGCGAAGACGCGGCACCGCCTCCGAAGTGAACTCGCCCGCTGTTGCAGTCAATCAGGACAAGGGGACTGCCGCGAGCCATTCGGCATCGGAAGCGGCTTCAACCGAGCGGGCGGCGCAAGCGGCGGGGACGAGCAGCGTCGTGCCACGCTCGGTCGGTCGGCCGGCGATGGTGGCGGTGCCTTTCGTGACGATCGCGACGACGCAGCCGGCGGGCAGGTCGCCGGGGCCGGTGTGACTCGTGAGGCGGAACTGGGGGGCTTTGGCGGCGAGGCCGGGGCCGGTTTTGGGCGGGAACGGGTCGGTGCCGGCGGAGGCGAAGTCGATGCACTCTAAAGCCTGGTCGACGTGGAGCTGGCGAGTCGTGCCGGTGCTCGGGTCGACGCGGT
>CAYQCT010000007.1:37618-43267 GCA_964416015.1 uncultured Tepidisphaerales bacterium | reverse complement strand
TTGCGAATCCCGATGGTGGGCCAGGGCCCACCCTACGACGGATCTGTCTTCTCAAACGGCTCCTAGGAAACGCACGAAGTCTGGCGAGGGCACTTACGTGCCCTCGCCGCATGTGCAGCGACATGATTGCGACGCTCGTGTCGCGCCCTTGCACAATGTGAAGTAGGCACGACGTGCAACGGACTCGGCGTCCGCACATGATGCACGCACGTGCCCGAAGAACCCGTGACCGAAGCCGAGGTCGTCCCGCTGGCGTACGCGACGCCGGAAACAACGGACACAAGGCCGCGGACGTATCCGGGGGTGCGTGCAGTCTGCGTGGTGCTGGGCGTCGGCTATCCGTTCGCCGGACTGGTGCTGAATCAGGATCCGAGCGAGGTCGGCGTGCCGGTGGCGTGGCAGAATGGGGCGACGCTGGCGTGGGTGACGCTCGTGCCGATGATCGAGGTGCTTTGGCCGTTCGTGCCGTTGTTGCTGTACGGCTGGGCGAGCATGGCCTACGCGGCAGTGACGCCGAGGGGCGCGGCGGCGTCGGCGGTCGCGCGAGTCGGCCTGCTCGTCGGCGTGGCGGTGGGGGTGCAGTTTACGTTCATCGTCGCGGCCGGCATGGGCGAAGGACGCGTCAGCGCGACGGCCGGGGCCTTGCTCGGCCAGGTATTCTTCGGCATTCTCGCTACCGCGGCGGTGCTGGCGGTCACGGCGGCATTGCACGAAGTGCCGTGGCATCGTCTGCACCGGAGCGCACGACGCACCATCGTCGTGGTTGTCGTCGGCAGCTTCGTCGTCGGAATTGTGTTCCTCGGCCACGCCATCTTCTACCTCGCCCTGCTAGGCACGATGGTCGCTGCGCCGGCGTCAATCGTCGCTTTCCTCGCGATGCTGTTCTTCGTCCGGCGGGCGGCGGACGAAGCGGAGATGCCTGTCTGGTCGCCGCCGTGGATCGGCCTGCTGTTGCTGTTCGTGGCGAACGTGCTGGCGTGGCTCATCAGCTACCGACTCGCGCAGGCCGCCTACGCGAAGCTGCCGACGGCGAGTCCCGCCTGCTTCGTCGCGACGGCGGCGGCAAAGGCGGCCGAGTCTCGGCGAACTCATCACCGGCAGTTGGCAATCCTGCGGGCGTACGAGGTTCGGCTGCGGACGAGACACCCGACGCTGCACCGCAAGCTCCGGCGGCGGTACGACGTGGTCGGGCCTTGGCTGGCGGCGCACGTCACGACGCCGCGGCGGGCGGCGGTCGTGCACGCCTTGCTTTCGCCCCTGGCGTGGGCGGTGCGTAGCTGACTACAGGCCGGCCGATGCGCCTTCGCGGGCACCTTCGCCGACGGGGATCAGGCTCGGCGGGACCCGCTTGGCGGCGACGGTGCCGAAAACGTCGGCCGGGTCGACCCTTTTGTGCTCGCGGACGGTGACGTACTTGAGCCGGGTGGCCGGGTCACTGCCGACGGTGCCGCGGACGCCGATGAACTTGTTCATGCGGGTCGCGAGCAGATTCGCCTGATCGCCAGTGGCTTGGAGGTAGATGAGCGTGCGTTTGGTCTGCGGGTCGCAGAGGCGGAACAGCCGCGTGCCGGGGGCGGCGCCGCGGGGGCGGAGGCTGCTCGGCCGTAGCTCGCCGACGGCTTCGTAGACTTCGACGCGGGCGGCTTCGACCTGCGCCGCCAACTCCGCACGCTCGGCCCGCAGGGCCTGGTGCCGGTCGGCGACTTCGGCCCGCATCTCCTGGATCGCAAAAAGTTCGCTCAGCGCCGCCTGGCGGACGGCGAGCGTCTTGAGCCGGGTCTCGATCAGCGGCAACAGGCCGCGGGCGACGGGCGAGTCGGTCGTCGCCGCCTCATCGAGCAGCGACTGGTACTGCTCCGTCAGCTCGTCCAACGGCTGCTCGGCCAGCGGCAGCGTCGCCTGCTCGGCGTAGTAGGCGTCGACCTCCTCGAAGCGGGTCAGCAAGGCACTGCTCGGCCGCGTCGTCGGCACGACGACATCAACCGGCGGCGTCGGCTCGGGATCGGCCGCAAGGTCCGCCGCACCCGCACCAGCGGCGATCATCGCGTCGACCTCGTCAGCCGTCGGCTTCGCAGGCGTGACGTCGATCGGTTCGACCGTCGGCGTGACGGGCTCCGGCTCCGGCGTCGGCTCCGGCTCGACCTCGGCGACGGGCGTCATCTCGCGGACGTCCCAGCCACGCGGGGTCTCGACGACCCGCACCTCGCGGCCCTTTGAAACGTCGTTCCGCGCTACGTAGAAGAAGACCATCTTCGGCGGCTCGATGCGGTAGTAGTTGCCCTGCTCGCCGAGGACGCGGACGCGGTCGCCGGGGGCCAAGCGCAGCGACGTCGGGCCGACCTGGGCGCTGAGAGTGCTGCCGACGCGGACACTGAGCGAGCCTGCGACCAGGCCCTCGCGGACGTCGTCCCCTTCGCGGCCGCGGACGTTGACGTTGGCCTCGGGCACGAGGCAGAACGTGCCCTCCGGCGGAAGAATTCGCAGGAATTCGCCGGCCAGCGCGAGCACGGTGACCTCCTGGCCGCGTCGAAGGCTCGCAACGGCCAGCTCGCTCTTCGCAGGGCCGCCACGAACCTGAACACCGTCGGTGGCGGCGATGCCCTTGAATTGCCGGGCGGCCATGATCTGCTCGCCGACGACGGCCGGCGTCGCCTGGGCGGGCGCGGGCGTCACCGGCGCCAGCACCCCGAGGGCGAACGCCGCGGCCGCCAGCGCCAACACGCCCCGCGTCGGCCGGGCATGAAAGAGCCGCGTCTGGCGGACGACGGACGAGGAAAAGGTCTTGCTGTGGTCAGGCACGTAGCACCTCCGTGTGCGTGCGAAAAGAAGGTCAAATTGGCACCGCGTTCCACGCGGCGTCGGCGGGCGTCCCACCGGCCGACAGGATGACGACGGCGGAGACGACTGTCAACGTGTCCTGCCGCGAAAATCTGGCGGAGGGAGAGAAACGCAAAGACGCTAAGGGGCGAAGTTCCGCGAAGGGCAGAAAGAGGATCGGGTGGACGCTTGATTCGCGATGCGTCGCCTGCGAAGTGGCCTCATCGCGTGACACGCATGGCAGACGGATGGACCACCCACTCTTCCCTCTGCCCTTTGCGGAACTTCGCTCCTTAGCTCCTTTGCGTTTCTCCCTCCGGCCCTACCGTGCGTTACCCGCCGCCCTAGCTCAATTGGCAGAGCACCGCTTTTGTAAAGCGACGGTTGCCGGTTCGATTCCGGCGGGCGGCTTCAGGCGGGCGTCAGTCTGAAGAGCTGAAACTTCCGCGGGTGCACCAGCACATACGCCGCCGGAATCAGGACGAGGGCCAACACCGTCGCCCCGAGAATCCCGCCCGCCAGCACGATCGCCAAGCTCGGCCAGAAGTCGCCCTCGGCCAAGAGCAGCAGCGGCGCGAAGCCGCCGACGGTCGTGAAGGTCGTCGCCATCACGTGCCGCGTGCAGCCGACGACTTCCTGCACGATCGCCTCGCGATCCCCGTCGCGCGCGTCGACGTTGCTGCGGATGCTGCTGATGACGACGATCGAGTCGTTGAGCGCGATTCCGATCAGGCCGAGGATGCCCAGGATCATGTTGAACCCCTGCGGCAGGCCGATCGCCCACGTACTCAAGATGCCGAGGCCGGCACAGCAGACGGCGATGACGAGCAGCAAGACCGCCATCCGCACGCTGCGAAACGTCAGGATCAGCGTCGCGATCATCGCCAGCACGATCGCCGGCGCGTAGGTCGCAAGATTGCCCTGTGAATCGCCCGACTGCTCCGCCTCGCCGCCCAGGCCGAGCGCGTAGCCGGGCGGCAACTCGAACCCGCCGGCCCGCAGCTCGTCCAGCACTTCCTTGCCGACGTCGATCGCCAGCGCACCGTCGCGTGTGTACGCCTCGATCGTGTTGACCCGCCGGCCGTCGTAATGCGTGATGCCCGGCTCCGTCGGCTGCAGCGAGATCGTGCCGATCGACTCCAACGGCACGAACGAACCGGCCGCCGTGGGAAAGTTCGTCGACGCCAGCCGCGCGAACGTTGTCTGGCCCTGCCCATCGTGCCGCACGCGTACCGGCAGTTCTTCCAAGCCTTCCAGCACGCTGCCGCCGGTGACGCCGGACAGGTTCGCCGCGAGCTGCCCGCCGAGGCCGGTCAGGCTCAGATCCCCCAGCCGGGCCTCGTCCTCGTCGGCCTCAAAAAACACCTTCGGCGTGCCGGCGGCGATCGTGGCGTTCGTCTGCACGACGTCCGGGTGCGTCTGCAACGCCAGCCGCATCTCCTCGCCCAGGCGACGCAGCGTCGGCAGGTCGTCGCCGAAGATGCGGTACTCGATGTCCGCCGTCACCGGTGGACCCTGGCCGAAGCGATTGACGATGATCCGTGCCTGCGGAAAGCGGTCGCTCAACAACTTCTGCAGCGGCCCAACCACGGCGTCGGTGGTCGTCGCGTCGGTCGTGTGGACGACGCCACGCGCGTACTGCGGGCTGCCGTCCTGGTTCATGATGAGGTTGTAGTAGACGCTCGGGTAGCTGGCGCCGACGAGCCAGTCGACCTGCTCGATGCCGTCGACGCTCAGAGCAACTTGCTCGATGTCGCCGACGAGCGCGTGCGTCTGGCCGATCGCCGCCGATTCGGGCAGCCAGACCTGGATGTCGAACATATCCCGCGACGTCGGCGGAAAGAAGCTGCTGCCCATGCTCGAGGCGACGACAAAGCCGCTCGCCGGGATCGACAATGCCGCGAGGCAAGCCACGATCGGCACCGCGACGACGCCGCGTAAGAACGCCTGATACGCCCGCGCCGCCGTCGGCACGTGCAGGCCGTGACGCAGGAAGCCGAGCACGCCCCGATACGACGTGGTATTGCCGACGCTCAGAAACCGGCCGGCGAGCGTGACGATGATCGTCATCGCGACGGCGAACGAGAGGAAAATCGCCAGGATCACGCTGATGGCGATGCCGCTGATGAAGTCGCCGCCGCTGCCGGGCAGCAACGCGATGGGCGCGAAGGCGAGCACCGTCGTCAGCGTGCTGGCCAACAGCGGCGCGAAGTACTTGCGTACGACGTTGCCGACTGCGTCGAGCCGCGACTCGCCGCGGCCGAGGTGCTGGGCGACTTCGTCCGTGACAACGATGCCATTGTCGATCAGCAGGCCGAGCGCGATGATCATGCCGAAGATGCTCATCTGGTGCAGCTCGCGGCCGACGAGCAGCGTGGCGAACAGCACGCCCGCCGAGACCAGCGGCAGCGTCGCACCGACGACTAATGCCGACCGCCAACCCATGATCAGGAAGACGACGACGACCACGACGCCTGCCCCGAGCAGCAGATTGCCGACAAGCTCGCCGAGACGCTCGCGGGTGTAGCCGCCCTGGTCGAAGACGACGTCGAGCCCGACACCGCCGCCGACTTGTTGCCGGTACTCTTCGACCGCGTCGGCGGCCGCGACGCTCCAGGACGTCACGCGTTGCCCGCGGCCCATCTGCGCTGCGACCAGCACCGTCCGCTCCCCGGCCGTCATCGCGATCTGCTCCGGCGGATCGAGGAACGCCTTGTCGACCCGCGCCACGTCACCGACGCGAACCGCGCTGCCGTTCTCGCCACGCAGCACCGGCACGTCCGCGACCCGCGTCACCGAATCGAGCTCGCCCGTGACCTCGACCGGCAGCGA
>CAYQCT010000007.1:36544-37608 GCA_964416015.1 uncultured Tepidisphaerales bacterium | reverse complement strand
CGGCACCTTCGCATCGGCCGCGGCGAGCGCCCGCGCGACGTCCGCCGTCGACAGGCCGAGCAACGCCAGCTCATCGTCGTCGACCACGACGCGGACCTCTTCGTCGACCGCGCCGAACAGCTCGACCGTGTTCGTGCCGGGGATATTGCGCAGCCGGTCGGCGAGTACCTCCGCGTGCCGCGTCAGCAGGCCCAGGTCCGGCGGGCCAGTGGCGTCCCATGTTAAGCCGGCGATGAGCGTGTACGCCGTCGCGCCGCGATCGTCCTCCAGCACCGGCGACTGCGCTTCCGGCGGAAATTGCCGCTCGGCGTCGGCCAAGGCATCGCGAATCTCGCTGAAGATCCGCTCGTTCTCGCCGGCCGTCACCGCGTCCTGCAGCTCGACGCCGACCACACTGATGCCGGCCTTGCTGGTCGACGTCACCTTCTTGATCTCCGGAATCTCCCGCAGCTCGTCCTCGATCTTCTCCGTCACGAGCGACTCGACCCGCTCCGCACTCGCCCCCGGCAACGCCGTCAGGACGAGCGGGTTGCGACGCGTGATGATCGGATCCTCGAAGACCGGCAAGGCCAGGCCAGCGATGACGCCGGTCGCGAGCAGGACCAGGATCGAAAGGACCAGCAGGTAGCCGTTGCGATAGAAGAGCGTCGCGAGGTTCATTCGCCCGCCTCCGCGACGCGGACCGGCAGGCCGGGCGTCAGGCGGTGCACGCCGTCGATGACGACGAGGTCGCCGGGTGCGAGCGTGCCGGTGACGAAGACGCCGCGATCGTCGGCGTGCAGGATTTGCAGGTCACGCCGGGCCAGCACGTGGCCGTCGTCCGTCGGCTCGGCGACGTAGCAGGCCCACAGGCCACGCGTGCCTTCGGTCAGGCACGCCTTCGGCAGCAGGAATCCTTCGGCAGCCACCGGCATCGTCAGCTCGAGCCGTGCCAGGTCGCCGCGACGGATTCCGTTCATCTCCGCCTCGAGCACGACGACTGCCTCGACCGTCCGCGACTGCGTCTGTCGCGTCGGCACGAGTGTCCGTACGCGACCCGTCACCGCCTCGTCGTTCACGCGGAC
>CAYQCT010000007.1:31955-36534 GCA_964416015.1 uncultured Tepidisphaerales bacterium | reverse complement strand
CACCTCGTCGCCGACCGCAACCGCCCGCACCGCCCTGCCGCCGAGGCCGATGCGGGCTTCGGGGGCGCGTCGATCCATCAACTCGAACGCCGACGCGCCGGGCGAGACGACGACGCCCTCGTCGACCATCCGCCGGGCGACGACGGCGTCGTACGGGGCGAGCAGGACGGACTTGTCGAGGTCGACCTGCACCGCCGCCCGCGCCGCCTTGGCGACATCGACGGCGGCCTCGGCGGAATCGACCTGCTGCCGCGCGGCGTCGACGTCCTGATCACTCGCCGCCGCCAGCTTTGCCGCGGCGGTCGTGCGGGTGAAGGTCTGCTCCGCCAAGGCAACGTCGGCTTCGGCGGCGCGGACGCGGGCGTCGAGCTCCTGCACGCGAGCATCGAGCCGGGCCGTGTCGAGGCGGGCGAGCACGTCACCTTCTTCGACGAGGTCGCCGTCGTCCGGGCCGACTTCGGTGACAAGGCCCGACAGCTCGAAGGCGGCCATTGTCTGCCGGGCCGGCTCGATGCGACCGAGGAAGGTGCGGCGGACCTCGTACGCGTCGGCCGCCCGGGCCGGCTGCACCATGACGACCAACGGCTCGGCCGCGGTGTCCTGCGTCGCCTTCTCCTTTGCCTCGGCCCGTTGCGCCGTCAGCACGAAGGCGGTCGCGAGAACGCCCGCCGCCAGCAGCAGAACGCCGCCGCGGAGCAACCAAGGTGAGAAGCGGGACAACATCGTTAACCTTGGCCGGTGCAGGAACATTGGGACATCTGAGGAGGTGATCGTCTACATCTGGAGACGTTCCACGTCGCTGGGGCCGCGCGTGCAACGGGGCAATCCACATGCGTTTCAGACTGCGAGCCCCGACCGTCAGGGAGGGGTTCCCGGCGTCTGCACCGGGACGTCGAGCAAACCCCCTCCCTGATGGTCGGGGCTCGCATCCGACCGACTCGAACTTCGTGGGGGCTCGTCGTGAGCTGCCGATGCGTCACCCGCGCATCGCTGCGATGCCGCCGAGGGCGAACCGGGTGATGTCGGCGGCGAGGGCGTCGAGTCGCTCGCGGTCCTCGGGCACGGGGTTCTGCATGCGGGCGTGGATCTCGCGCGACTGGTGCGGATGGACGCAGAGCCCGATCACGCGGTTGGCCAGGTGGACCAGCTGCGACTCGTCGCCGCCGGGGCCGAGCAGGACGCGGATGATCGCCTGCAACTGGCCGTGGATCGGCCGGCAGCAGCGTTCCATGAACGCGTCGATGCCGCCGGGCGTCGGGGCGAGCATCTCGTGCGAAAGCAGGTGCCCCAGCGACGGCGTCGCGCGGACGTCCTGGTAGAGCATCAGGTCGACGAACCAGCTCACGAACCGGCCCAACGCTGCCTCGGCCGCCGCTTGGTCGCCGCCCTCGAACTTCGGCATGCAGCGGTGGCTGACCGTGCGCTCGACGGCCTGATCCCAGACCGCCGCGTATACGCCACGCTTGCTGCCGAAGTAGTACTTGACCGCCGACACGTTCGCCTCGGCCGCGGCACAGATGGCCCGCACGCTCGCCGCCTCGAACCCGCGCCGCGCGAACTCCGCCCCGGCCGCCGCCAGCAGACGCGCTCGCACCGCGTCGGCCTCGGGAGCGATCTCGGAATGTGCGGGGACACGGGCCATGCATGAAGCCGCACCATAGTAGGCAAACAGGCGTTTGCAAACAGCCGTTTGTCAGTTAGGTCGGGAGGTGAGAGTACGCCGGTCAATGCATGGAGGTCCGTCGCGTTCAGGTCTTTTCTCCGCTGCACGGGGACAACACACCCAAGCCGTTCGAGTCGATGGTCCGATTCGTTGCACTCAAAGCTCACGGGCTCAGCCCGTGGGCTTCCGGTGGAGAACATGTAGTCGAACCCGCGTCACCTGACCCCGTCTGACTCCACGTAAAGAACGCGACCTGCGAGAAACTCGCAGGCCGCGTCGGGGGGTGGGGGTCTGTTGTGGTGACCGGTTCGGGTCACGACCTCTGTTGCAACGACTGTAGCATCTGCAGCCAAGGCGTCAAGGGAGGAATGAGAAAATCTGTCGCGGCAGGTGCGGTCGATGGCAGATCATCTGGTGGTCCGCCGCGGATCGGTCTACTCCGCCTTGTTAAAGCGCTTGTTGCAGAAATCCCAGTTCACAACGTTGAAAAAGCCGTCGACGTAGTCCGGCCGCTTATTCTGGTACTTGAGGTAGTAGGCGTGCTCCCAGACGTCGAGCCCGAGGATCGGCATCTGGCCTTGCATGACCGGGCTGTCCTGATTGGCGGTGCTCGTGACCTTCAGCTGGTCGCCCTCCTTGACCAGCCACGCCCAGCCGGAACCGAACCGCGTCAGGGCAGCCTGCTTGAACTCCTCCTTGAACGACTCGAACGAGCCGAACGTGCTCGTGATCGCCTGGCCCAGCTCGCCCGTCGGCTCGCCTCCGCCACCCTGGCCGGCCGGGGCCATCATCTCCCAGAAGTGCGCGTGGTTGTGCGCCCCGCCGCCGTTGTTGATGACGGCCTGGCGGATGTCCTGCGGGACCTTGCTCGCGTTGTCCGCCAGCACCTCGTGCAGCGGCTTGTCCTCGAACTCGGTGCCCTTGACCGCGTCGTTGTATTTGCTCACGTACGTCGCGTAGTGCTTGCCGTGGTGGACGCGCATCGTCGCCTCGTCGATGTGCGGCTCGAGGGCGTCGTACTCGTACTCCAGGTCTTGAACGTCGATGTATGCCATAGCCCGGAACCTACGGGCGATGCGGCCGGCGCGTCATCGGCAAAAACCCGACGGCGGCCGCGTCGTACCATCGTCGCCCACGGATGGAAGCCCTGCAGGACGACAACCCGCCGCCGCCGAGCCACGCCGACGCCCCCGCCGCCGAGCCGACCGACCGCTTGACGGCCGCCTTGCGTACCACGTTCGGCCTCGACCACTTCCGGCCGATGCAACGCGAAGTCGTCGAAGACGTCCTCGCCGGCCGCGACGTGCTCTGCGTCATGCCGACCGGTGCCGGCAAGAGCCTCTGCTATCAACTGCCGGCCGTCGTGCAGGGCGGCTTGTCGCTCGTGGTCAGCCCGTTGATTTCGCTGATGGAGAACCAGACGGGCCAGCTCCGCGACGCCGGCATCGCCTGCCACATGCTCAACAGCAACATGCCGCCGCAGGACGTCCGGCAGGCACTGTCGGATCTCGAGAACGGCTTCGAAGGCCTGCTCTACGTCGCGCCCGAACGCTTCGCCATTCCCGGATTTCGCCGGCTGATCGAGTCGTTGCCGCTGAAGCTCTTCGCGATCGACGAGGCCCACTGCATCAGCCAGTGGGGCCACGACTTTCGTCCCGACTATCAACAGCTCGGCGAGGTCCGCGAGATGCTCGGCCGCCCGCCGACGATCGCCCTGACGGCCACCGCGACCGCAGAGGTTCGCGACGACATTGCGCGCACGCTCGATCTCGACGATCCGTCCGTCGTCGTCACCGGCTTCGATCGGCCGAACCTGCGCTACGAGTGCCAACGCACGCGTGGCAAGCGGGCCAAGCTCGACGGACTCGTCAATCTCGCCAGCCGGGCCGACGGCTCGACGATCGTCTACTGCGCGACACGCAAGAAGGTCGACGAAGTCACGACGCACCTCTCACACAGCCTGCAGGGTCGGCCCGTCTTCAGCTACCACGGCGGTATGGACGCGGCGGCGCGGACCGAGAACCAGGAACGCTGGCTCCGCACGCCACGCGGCGTGGCCGTCGCGACGAACGCGTTCGGCATGGGCATCAACAAGCCCGACGTCCGCCTCGTCGCCCACTACAACACGCCCGGCTGCCTCGAAGCCTACTACCAGGAAGCCGGCCGCGCCGGCCGCGACGGCCAACCGGCCCGCTGCGTGTTGCTCTTCAGCTACGAAGACCGCTTCACGCAGGAGTACTTCATCGACAACATCAAGGGGGCCGACGATGCGGACCCGGATCTGGTCGAGGAGATC
This sequence comes from uncultured Tepidisphaerales bacterium, assembly GCA_964416015.1. Classification (GTDB taxonomy): domain Bacteria; phylum Planctomycetota; class Phycisphaerae; order Tepidisphaerales; family Tepidisphaeraceae; genus JBCDKH01. Next base: position 32,575 of record CAYQCT010000007.1, on the reverse strand, counting down.
AAGCGACGCGAGCGGGACAAGCTCGACCGCATGATCGGCTACGCCAGCACCTGGCGATGCCGCCGGCAGCAGATCCTGGACTACTTCGGCGATGCGGAGCGGATCGACCCGGCCAAGTGCCGGTGCGACGCGTGTCGCAGCGGCACGGGCGAAGTCGACGACGAGGAAAATGTTGTCGCGGTCGACGACGCGACGGCCGAGGTCGTGCGAAAATTGCTCAGTGGCGTGGCAAGGCAGAATAATCGTGCCGGCGTCGGCACGGTGGCGGAAGTGCTCACCGGCAGCAGCAGCGAAAAGGTCACCGGCCGCGGTCTTGATGGCCTCAAGAGCTACGGCCTGCTCGCGGCGTACCGGGCCAAGCAGGTCATCGCGATGCTGCACCGCCTCATCGAGACCGGCCTGGTCCAACAGAACGCCAGCGACGGCGACCCGCGGTTCAAGGTCATTAAGCTCTCGCCGAGCGGCGTCCGGGTGATGAAGTCCCAGGCCCCCGTGCCGACGCCGTTGACGGATCTCATTCCGCGGCGCGTGACGCCGACGCGAGCGGGTTCGGCCGCTGCGCCGATCGAGCTGGATGCGGAGAGTCGTGACGGGTTTCAGCGGTTGAAGAAGGTCCGCAG
>CAYQCT010000007.1:27018-31945 GCA_964416015.1 uncultured Tepidisphaerales bacterium | reverse complement strand
GGGACCGCTTCCACAAGCTCAAGAGCGTGCGCAGCGAGCTGGCCAAGGAGCGTGGCCTGCCCGCGTACTGCATCTGCAACGACCGGACGCTCCGCAGCATCGCCGCCGACCAGCCGCAGGACGCGTCGTCTCTCGCCGCTGTCAAAGGCATGGGGCCGCGGAAAGTCGCAATGTACGGCGACGCCCTGCTTGCCGCCCTGCACGATCAGCCGGCGGAGGACGGTCCACGCTTCCTCCCCGACGCCGACGCCGCCACGTCCGGCGAAGAGTGGCCGTCGCGAACTTGAACGAGACTTGGTGGTGGATGCCGCTGCTACGCTTCCGGACGGCTCCTGAAGCAGCAGGGCCTACGGCCGCAGCGCTGGCAGGGTCCAGCGGGCGCGAAGCTGCGTCGTCGCGCGGCGAAGCTCCGGCGGGTCGGCAAGGAAGCGGACGAGCGAGCGCAGGCCGATGCCGAGGGTGAGGGCAGCGTGCTTCGGATCGCCGCGGCAGGCGGCGAGGACGTCGAGCACCAACGCGACCGCGAACGGGTGCCGTGGGTTCCCCGGATTCATCCGCAAGCTGCCGAGGCGAACGTACGACTGGAGCCACGACGGCGTCCGGAACGTCAGCGGGTCGATCGGCTCGCGAGACTGGCAGGCGAGCTTCCATCGCAGGCGGCGGACCGCGTGGATCCGGTTGTCGCGAAGGCTGCGGGACTCGGAGGCGGTCGAGACAAGGCCCGTCGCGTGGTGGGTGAGACGGACGGCCGTCCCGGTTTTGTTGCGCTTCTGGCCGCCGGGGCCGCCGGTGCGGCGGACCTCGACGCGGCACTGCGTGAGCAGGCGTGCGTCATCGAGGGCGAGCGTCGCGTTGCGATCGAAGTCGCCGCCGTCGTCAGCGACGGCGGCGACTTCGCCCACGGCGGCAAGCGGACGGTCCTCCATCTACTCCGTCATCGCCCCGCGGCGGTCGGTGTACGGCGCGCTGACCATCGAGTAGAGGGCGCCGACGCTCTCCCAATCGATCACGTTCAGGTAGGCCTCGACGTACTTCATCCGTTCGTTGCGGTACTTGAGGTAGTAGGCATGTTCCCAGACGTCCAGCGGCAGAAGAGGGAAGCTGCCGGGCATGAAGAACAGGTCGTGGTCGGCAACGCCCTTGACGCAGAGCTTCGTGCTGACCGGGTCGAAGAGAAGCTGCACCCAGCCGCTGCCCTTGACGGTCTTGGCGACGTTCATCCAACGCTTCTTGAAGGCGTCGAAGCTGCCGAAGCTGTCGTCGATGGCCGCTGCGATCGGGCCGGTCGGCGCGCCGCCCATCGTGCCCTGGCTGTTGGGACCCATCGTGGCCCAGAAGATCGAGTGCAGGACGTGCCCCGCGTAGTGAAAGCCCATCGCCCGATCGATGCCGGCGTAGTGGTGCGAGTCGTCCGGCTTGCCGGCGGCGAGCTCTTCCATGACGCCGTTCAGGCCGTCGACGTAGCTCTTGTGGTGCTTGTCGTGGTGCAGCGTCATCGTCTCGGCGTCGATCGCCTCCGAGACGGCGTCGGCGGCGTAGGGCAGCGGCGGGAGCGTGAACTTTTCGCCGTCGTGCATGCTGCTGAGCACCTTCATGAGCTTCTCCGGCATCCGCGGCGGACCACCTCGCCCGCCCGCGACGGCCGCCCCGCCCGGCATCGCCGCGGCCAAACCGGCTGTGCCGAGAAGCCCGGCAAGCGGAAGCCCCATCGCCATCACATCGCGTCGTGTCGGTTCCATGCCCGTACGTTACCCGCACGTTGGCGACATCGGGAACAGCCAAAACTGTCATCTGCGGACGCGTTTCTGCCGGCCGACGCGGCGTCGACGTCGGTAGGATCGGCCCTTGCCGGAATCTTCGACCGAACCCGCCCGTCCGCCCGCGCCGACCGTCGGCCGCGTCCTGCTGGGAGTCGCCGTCTTCTTCGTCGCCGTCGCCGCAATGCTGACGGTCGATCTGTGGAGCAAGTCGGCATCGTGGCATGCCTTCGTCGCCGACGAAGTGTGGCGGGACGACGGGCGGGTCGTGCTGGTGCGGACCGAGGCCGTACCGGTGCACGTCGTGCCGCACGGGCTGGACCTGACCGCCGTGGCGAACCAGGGGGCAGCGCTCGGCTTAGGGCAAGGGAAGAAGGTCGTGTTCCTCTCCGTGAGCGTCGTCGCGGTTGTCGTTCTGCTCGTCTTCCTGGGCAAAACGTATCGCGATCGGCAGCCGAGCACACGCGGCGAGGCGGCCCGCGTGCTCGCCTTCCGCGGGACGCTCGCCCTGCTGCTGGCGGGTGTGGCGGGCAACTTCTACGACCGCCTCGTCTTCGGGTATGTCCGCGACATGCTGCACGCGTTTCCGCGTGTCCGCTGGTCGTCGCTGTGGGGCGGGCTGCCGGACGTCGAGGTGTTTCCGTGGGTTTTCAACGTCGCCGACGTCTACCTGTGCGTCGGCGTCGGGGCGATGCTCATCTTCGGCTTCTTTGCCCCGCTGCCGGAAGACGAGAAGCCAACGAAGAGCAAGGCCTGAACACGGTCATCGGCCGACCGGCACGGCCAGCTCGCGGACCTCCGGCGGGCACAGCAGCACCGACCAGAAGCACTGGCCCGGTCCGTTGATGATCCGCATCATAATGGTGTTCGTGCCCGGCTGCAGGCGGATTTCTCGCATCGCTTCGCCCATGCGGTACGGCGACATCGCCGGATCTTCCCAGATCAGCTCGCCGTTGAGCCACAGCTTGGCCGCATCGTCGACGGCGACAGCGATGAGCATCGTCCGCGCTTTGTCGCTGAAGACTTCGGTGTAGGCGTAGTAGTCGCTGCCGCCGTACGCGCCGTCGGGCGGGCCAACGCGGATTTGGTCGGACTGGTGGAACTGCCACTCCATGACCTGCTTCGGGTGCCCGGGCTGGCCGGCGAACTTGCCGTCGCGGAACTCGGCGTCGAAGTCGATCGTGCCGGGGTTGATCTCCGGTCCGTGGACGGTGCCGAAGAGGTCGCCGAGCCGCCACTGCCACGGGCCGACGATGTACCACGTGTCGAGGTAGAGCCAGCCGCCGCGCAAGGTCTCGTCGGTGACCATCCGGCCGGGCAAGCTGTTGGCCTGGACGAGCTTTTCGGGTAGCTCGAATTGGGGCTTGCCATCGTGGGTGTTGCCGGTGCCCGCCCAGTTCATGTTGTCGCCGAGCATGGCCTGGTCGCCCTGGTCGGCACCATACGGATCATCGTTGCCGGCGCTGGGGGCACCGGTTTCGCTGCTGCTTCCGGCCGTGAAGCTGGCGAGCCCGCCGGAGGCAGCCATGCGTCGACGCAGGGCCTGGGCGGCGAGGCTGTCGGCACCGGACCGACCGGCGGCGGCGTCGACCATGCGGCGGACGTTGCCGGCGCGGGCGTCGATCTGCTCCCGACCACGGCGGAGCAGTTCCTCGTGCTCATTCACCGCGGCGACGCTGTCCCCGCTTCCCGCCGCGCCGCCTTGACGTGACTGGCCGGCCTGGCCGCTCTGCGTGTCCGAGGATTGACCGGATTCGCCGGACTCGCTGGAGTCTTGACCAGACTCGCCGCCTTGGCTTTGGGACGAGCTGCCGCCTTGGCTGGACGCGCCGGAGTCGCTTCCGGATTCGCCGCCTTCCTTGCCTTCGCCTTCCTTCTTCTGGCCACCTTCGTCTTGGCCCTGCTGGCCGCCTTTGGATTGCGACTGAGCACCGCCCGCACTTCCGCCGGCGGCTTTGTCCTCGCCACCTTCCTCGCCGCCCTTTTCGCCACTTTCGCCCGACTCTTCGTCGCCAGTCGAAGCAGCTTCGCCGCCCGAATGGGCGGAGTTCGCGTCGCCGCCGGCCTCGGTCGAACTTTCACCGCCATCGGCAGATTCTTCGCCGCCCTCCGTTGATTCTTCGCCACCTTCGGCCGCGTCCTCGCCGCGGATTTGGCTGGCAATGTCTTCGCGTTCCGGCAGCGGTTGCGAGATGGCTTGCTTGGTCTCCTCGAAGTCGGAGCCGGTCCGCAGGGCCACGTCGGCCGCGGTGGTGTCTTCAATGATGCGGGCGATCTCTTCCTCAAGCTGCTCGGCCTCGTCGAGCTTCGCGGCCAGCTCTTCGTCCGTCTCCGTCTCCGGATCCGGATCAACGCTCGGCGGCTCGATCTTCGGGAACACCAGCTGGCCCGACCATTCGACGCTGAACTGGTCACGCTTGATACCGCTCATCGGCTCGCCCTTGCCCCAGTTGAAGTCGACGCTCTCGTCGAGCCGCGTCTTGGGCTCGCCCGTGTGGTCGCGCGACGGGAAGTACGTGCCGAGCAGACCCGCCCGATCCTCGTAACGGAGCAGGTCGGCCGGGATCGACTCGAACGCATCGGCGGACGACTCGGCCCGTCGCCACTGCAGACGCACGACGGCCGGGCCGTAGTACTCGCTGTAGCGGAGGTTCAGGTTGACGACGCCGCTCTCGGTCAGCTTGATCGGCTCGCTCGCCTCGCGGCGAACGTTGCGGTCGTTGCCGTCGACGCTGAGCACCTCTTTGCCGTCGACGAGCAGCGTCGCCTTGCCCTCGGTGGCGACCTGGAGGAAGTACGTGCCGGGCTCGAAGGCCGAGCTCGTGTCGTTCATCTCCTCGGGGTCGATCTCGTCGAGGTTCTTGTCTGTCTTGCCGGCCAAAGCTTTGGCTTCGTCTTCGAGCTTCCAGCCGGCACGGTGCCGCTCGAAGGCTTCTTTCCCCTCACCTTTGAACTTGCGGTTGCGTTCGTCCTTGCCCGCCTTCTGCAGCCGCTTGGCAGCTTCCGTAATTTTCGGCGCGTGCTCGCGGTAGTCTTTCGGGTTTTCCTTCACTTTCTCGACGCGTTCCTTGATCTCTTCCAGATCCTTCCGCATCTGCTTTTTCTTGTCGGCGTCGGCGTCTTCCTTCTTCTCGTACCGCTCGACGGCCTTCTCCACCTCGTCCATCGCG
>CAYQCT010000007.1:5240-26965 GCA_964416015.1 uncultured Tepidisphaerales bacterium | reverse complement strand
CCTCAAGCTTCCGCTCCTTGAGCCGCTTGAATGCCTCGTCGCGGGCTTCTTCGGCCCGCTCGCGGTCCTCACGCATCTGCTTCAGCCGCTCCTGCGCGCGGCGAGCCTCCTTTTTGCGGGCTTCCTCGCGACGCTCCTCGGCGACCTCTTCCGGCAGAGCCGTCTGATTGCGGCGCTTTTTGATCTGCTCTTCGAGCTTCTTGCCGGCTTCGCGGACCTGCTCGGCACGCTCGGCCATCTCCTCGGGCGACTCGGCGACCATCTCCGACTTCGCCCACGGCCGCCACGCCGCCAGGCCGGCGGCGTGCAGGACGAGCGACGCCCCGAAGAGGATCGGCAGGACGGACGACTTTTGGCGACGTTTGCGGTCGGCGGATGTGTTGCGGCTCATCATTCTCCTCTACTACTTGCAGTCGCGAGACTACTTGCGGTTGTACCGGTCATCGAACGTACGAACTCCAACGTTGGCGAGCTGCTGAAATTGCAACGCGTCCAGAACTTGCGTGATGCGGCCGAACGGCGTGGCCTCGTCGGCGTCGATGCGGACGCGACGCGTCGGGTCCGTCGCCGCCAGCTGGCGTAGCTCGTCGTGAAGCTCTCCCAGCGTCCGCGGCCGGCCCTGCCAAAATAGGTCGCCGACCGCGTCGATGCCGATCACGACCTGGCCGTCGCTCGGCAGCATCCGGACGTCGCTCGTGCTCTGCGGCGGCGTAAGATCTACGTCGCGATTCTCCTTCTTCTCAATCGTCGCGACCAGGAAAAAGATCAACAGTAGAAACACCGCGTCGATGAGCGGGCTCATCGCCACTTCCGCGTCGGCGCCATCCCGGCCGCCGCTCATGCGCATCGAACGCCCCCTGTCACCAGCGCGTCGTCCAGATATCGCGAGGGAAGGAACGAGAGCGACGACTCACGAGTCCGGCTGCGGACGTTGTCGAAGCCGAGGTCTTCCAGAAGATCGACGACATCGATGACGGTTTGGAAGGGCGTCTCCGTCTCGACCTGCAGCTCGACCGGACGCCCGTCGGAGGCGGTACGGAGGTCCGACAGCGTGCGAAGGACGTCGCCGTCGGGGACCTGCTTAAATCGCAAGGAGCCACGCCGGCCCCGGCCGTCGGGCAGGTAGACGTTGCCGGCCGCGTCGATGCCGATGATGGTCGCTGCGGGATCGGCCGTGACGCCGACGGTCGCCGAGGCGTCGGCGAGGTTAATCGGGATCTGCCGCTCGAACCGCTTGAGCATGCGGGTGACGAGGAAGAAGATCAGCAGCAGGAAGACGCAGTCGATGAGAGGCGACAGGTCGACGCCCGCCTCGCTGCCACGCCGCCGTCGCCGGCCACGCCCGCCGGTCATGTTCATGGCTTGACGCCTCCGGCCGGGCGGACGACGCCGGGCGAGGCGGGCTTGACAGCACTCGCGGCTTGCGGTGCGACGCGGGCCGGCGCAGCGGCGTTTGCGGCGCGGGTCGGCTGCACGAACCAGGCGTCGAATAATTCTTCGGACTCCTGCTCCAGATCGCTGCCGACGGCGAGCGTGCGTGTCTTGAAGAAGTGGAACAGCATGACCGCCGGCACCGCGATGACGAGGCCGGCGGCGGTCGTGATGAGGGCCTTGCTGATCGAGCCGGCGAGCAAGGACGCACCGCCCTCGTCGCCGTAGACCTCGACGAGCTTGAACGACTCGATCATGCCGATCATCGTCCCGAGCAGCCCGAGCAGCGGCGCGAGAGCCGCGATAACTGCGAACGGTACCGTGCGTCGCTCCTCGACGCCGATCGCGCGGGCACCGATGTCGCCGGCGGACATTTGTACGAGCTGCGGGTCCTGCCCGCGGTGATCGATGAGGTAGACGGCGATATCGCCCAGGATGCTCTGCGAGGAGATCCCCTGCTTCCGCGCTTGCTCCCAATTGCCAGCCTCGGTGTTCTTGAGCAGCTGCGGCACGAGGTTCGCCGGCACGATCCGACCACGCCCGAGGCGGAGAAGCCGTTCGATGCTGAAGGCGACGAGCCCGATGCTCAACGCCGCCAAGGCGATCATCGTGACGCCGCCCTGCTTCGCTTCGTCGAACCAGTCGACGGTCACGACCTGCGCCGCCTCCTCAACTGCCGACGCAGCATCACCAGCCTGAGCCGACGCTCCAAGCGAAATATCGGCCAGGAGAACGACTGCGAGGAAGGAGTAACAGAGAAATCTTGTCATGAGACTGAACGAGCGGTCAAAGGCCGAAAAGGGTCAGCACACGGAGAAAGTAGTACTATCGGAACATCAACCACTTTATGGAACAAGCCAACTTAGCTCGATCATGACACGCGCATGCGGCAGATCAAGCACAACCTGTTCACACCGCCGATTGCGCCGAAGCTCTTCATCAGCTGCCGGTCCGCAAGTGTTTCCTAGACGAAACGGCCGCCAACTTGACGGCCGCGAAGAAAAAGAAGGCGAGTAGCTGAGGCCGACTAGTCGCCGCTCCGCGGACCCCACAGCCGAGCGTCGAGGTTGTCGTCGGGAACGTCACTGTGCCGCCACTTATTGTGGCCGCGGAGCGACAGGCTCATTCGCCGCATGTCCCAAGTATCCGTCGATCCGTCCAACCGTGCGAAGTTGATCTTCTCGCCGTCGCCATGGTTGTAGCCAAGCCGGCCGTCATAGCGAACAACCTCCTTCGGGATCGAGTCGAAGGTCGTGAACGGACCCGAGTTGTTAGCACCGCGCCAGAACTGCCACTGATTGTGGTAGTCGGCGGTGACGAATCGCTCCCAATCCGTATTCTTGATCCCAGCGGACTTCTCGGTGACGACGAGTCGTTCGCTCTGCTTCGTAATGCTCGAGAGTCGCTTCTCCCCGCTGTTGAACGAGAGAACCCGTCCGTTGCCGATGTAAGACGCACCCTGTGCATCGTTTCCGATCATGGCACGGTCCCTCGCGATGCCGTTGAAGCCGCGGTCGCGACGCACACGTGCACGATCGTGCATGTACTGATCTGACGGACAGACAATGAGCGAAGCCGCATCGCCGTCCGACTTCGTGAAGAACGAGCTGCCGTGAGACGTGCTACGGGCACCGGCGCCCGAGTCGTGCATCGAGTTGATGAAGGTCAACCAGCGCTGGCCGTACTCGTTCGTACGGGCGTTGCCGCCCATCCAGCCCTTGGGCAGGTAGCCGTCATACTCGCTGGCGTAGATCATCAACATCCCGTGGAGCTGACGCATTGAATTCGCACACTGCTGCGTCCGAGCCGTCTCGCGGACCGTCTTGAACGCGGGAAGCAGTAGCGTCAGAAGAACCGCAATGATCGCGATGACGATCATCAGCTCGACGAGCGTAAATCCCTGTTGTGCGCGTGCTTGCGATCTGGCCATGCCGATGTCTCCTCAACGGGTCACACAATTGCCGTTCAGCCAATCCGAACGCCAACCCAACCCATTGGGACATCATACGGCAGCCAAGCCGTTTTCGCAAGCGTTGATCCCGGGCTCAGCCAGCCCTTGTCGCACCTACCCCCTCCACCACGCTCAGTCTCCGCGTCGAGGCCCCCAGAAGCGGGCATCCGGCTTCGCCAGGTCTCGCACGTCGCTCCATCTCCAGTCGTTGTGGTCGTACACGCTGACAAGCATCCGCTCCATGTCCCAGTTCTGGACCTCGCCCGCGAGCGTCACGAAGTTGATCGACTCCTCGTCGTCATGGTTGTAGCCCAGGTAGCCCTCGTTGCGGATCACGTCACGCGGGATAGCGTCGAGATTCGCGTACCCGCGGCTGTTGTAGACGTTGACGCCATACCTCCCGAGCCAAAACTGCCGGTGCTCGTGCTGCTGCGTAGCAAACCGCTCCCAGGCCCCGGTCCCGCGGCTGTTTTTCTCGGTAATCATCAACCGCTGCGACGGCTTTGAGATGCTCGAAAGCTTTATCTCGCTGCCGTTATCCTCGATGATCCGACCGTTGCCGATGTAGGAAGCGCCGCTCGCGTTGTTGTCGATCACGCGGAATCGGCGGCGGTCGTCCGCTCCCGTCCCGTCGTCCCGCGTCGGCCCCACGAGCATCATGTAAGGGTCCGCCGGGCAGACCAGCAGGGATTCGGCAGCACCGTCGGTCTTCTCGAAGTGCGAGTCGCTGGTCCGCGTCCGATTGCCAGCCCCGGACTCGTGCATCCAGTTGAGGTGGTAAAGCCAACGCCTGCCGCTCTTGGTGGTTGTCGAGTTCCGCCCCATCAATCCCTTCGGCAAGTATCCGTCGTGTTCCGACGTGTAGATGATCGCCATGCCGTGCAGGCTGCGCATGCTCTGTGCGCACTGCGACTGCCTCGCCGAGTCGCGGACCGACTTGAAGGCCGGGAGCAAAAGCGTCAACAGGACGGCAATGATCGCGATGACGATCATCAGCTCGACGAGCGTGAATCCTCGCTTCTTGCAGGATCGCGTTGTCACCATGTCCATGCCTCCTGAGCTGATAGTCTGCGGAACGACCGGCCGATGCCGGCGTCCCCACCTCTGTCGTCCGCCAGCATAACACCCCGAATCTCGTAACGCAAGGCTTACAACAGTGTAATGTCGTGTTGCGATACAACTTGTGCGAAGGCGCTTTCCCCCGCACGATACCGGCAGTGCCCGATGACCCGTACAAGACACGCCTGAGCCTCCTCCGCCGCATCGGAGGCTTGGGGCCGGAGGCGGCGGATGGGGATCGGGAAGGGGCATGGCGGGAGTTTGACGAGGTCTATCGCTCTCGCATCACCGCCTTCGCCCGGAAGATGGGCGCGACCGGCGGCGAGGCGGACGACGTCGTCCAGGACGTCATCACCGGCTTCTACCACGCCGTCGGCGGCTCGTTCCGATACGACCCGAGCCAGTCGTTTCGCGGATACCTGTATCGATCGACGCGGAACGCCCTGATCCGCCGACGCCGGACGGAGGGTCGGCAGCCGCGGACGGTTGCCAAGGGTGATGCGGCCGACGTGCTGCCGGACGCGGTGGCGGCGGAGCAGGCATGGAACGACATCTGGCAGCTCGACCAGCTCCGCCGCGCCGTCGAGCGGGTGCGCGAGCACTACGTCAGCTCGCCCGAGGCGGACCTGCGGACGTTCAACGCGTTCTACCGGACGCTGCTCGACGAGCGGGACACGGCCGAGGTGGCCGAGGAGCTGCAGATGAGCGAAGCCTCGGTCCGCAAGGCACGCGAGCGTGTGAAGGACCGCGTGCGAAAGGCATTGGACGAGGTGCGTACGGAAGAGACGTGGCCTGCTGACGCTTCGGAAGCTGGCCGCAAGTAGCCTGCGTGCTTACTGGCAGACACGCCCGCTCCGTATTGAGGGATCAACGTCAGTCAAAGTACCGCCCCGCCGCGTCCGGGTTGCCGGCGACGGCGATGACGGCGACATAAATCGGACCCGGGTTCTGCAGAGATCGGGCCGCGGCTCGCAAGGTCGAGCCGGTCGTCAGCACGTCATCGACCAGCACCACCGGCCGGCCCGCGAGGTCGAGCGTCGGCTTGAACGCGTCACGGACGTTCGCCTGTCGCGCCACGGCACTGCCGAGTTGCGTCTGCGGCACCGTCGCACGCACCCGCTTCAGCGCCCGCACCGTCCGTCGGCCGGCGAGGCCTTTGGCGATCAGCGCCGCCTGGTCATAGCCGCGGTGCATGCGTCGCGCGGGGTGCAGCGGCACGGGAACGACGGCAACGTGCGGCTGCTCAAGAAACTGACCGGCTGCAGGAATCTGCTGCAGCCGACGCCCCAGCCACTCGCACAGCTCCGGCCGGCCGGCGAATTTGGCAGCGTGCACCAGGTCCCGCAGCGGCGCCGCGAAGCTGCCGAGCCGCACCACCACCTTGATGCCGCGGTGTCCGCGCCCGTCACACGACGAGCAGCCCGCCGCCGCCGTCTTGCCGCATCGCGGGCAGGCCCGCTCGTTCCGCGCCCGCTCGAGATCCAGCTCGCAGCCGACGCAGACAAGCCCCTGTGCGTCGCTCCCGCACGCCGCACACGAGCGTGGCCACATCGCCTCCGCCATATCCATGCCGGCTCCGGCGAGAGCTCGCCCTGTCGCTCCGGCTGCCGCCCAGACGTTCACGAGGCGGAGATTACCGGACCAGACGCAGCACCCGATATCATGGGAACGGTCGCGACAGCTGCGACTGGATCCGCCATGGGCACCACGCTCTTCCGCTACATCTTCTTCGACCTCCTGAAGGTGTTCCTGCTGGCCGCCGGGGCGTTGGCGTGGGTCATGAGTTTCGCCGGCCTGCTCAAGCCGGTGAGCGAGCACGGCCTGGGTCCAAAGCAAGCGTTGACGATTCTGCTTTGGCTTTTGCCGGCGATGTTCGCCTACGCGTTGCCGGTTGCGGCCTTATTCGCCACCAGCTTCGTCTACGGCCGGATGTCGGCCGACAACGAGGCGACCGCGGCGAAGGCGGCGGGCATCCCGATCAGCATCGGTGGACTGCTCCTACCGGCGGCAGTGCTCGCGGCGATGCTGGGCGGCGTCAACCTCGCCCTCGTCAGCGTCGTCGTGCCAGCGGCGAATCTGCAAGTCGAACGAACGATCTGGAGCAACCTTGCCGCATTGGCTGCCAATGCGATCAACCGGACGAGTCGGCTGAACCTGCTGGCGGACAACGGGAGCGACGTGATCGTCTTCGCCCGCCGCGCCGTCCTGCCGCCGCCGGACGAGGACACGCCTCCCAACGCGCAGATCATTCGCCTCGAAGACGCCCACGTCGTCCGCTACGGCTCGCAGGATGAGACCGGGACACGCGTCCCCGACGAGATCTACTCGGCGGCCGCGGCGACGGTCTTCATCGACCCGCCGTATTACGTCACAGGCGACGACAGCGGGCGGCCGGACGGCGCTGGTTCGGTCGACGCTTTCGCCGTGACGGCGGTCCTCGAGGACGGCGTCAAGGTGCCGCGGCGGGTTATCGCGGGGCTTGACGGCAACCAGAACACGCCGGGCGGTGTGACCAGTGTTGCCGCCGCCGGCATTCTGCAGTTCGGGCCGATTCGGCATCGGCTACCGGTCGGGCTGAACCCGAAGTCGTTGAGCGTGCAGGAGCTGCGGACGCTGCTCGTCTCGCCCGACCAGTCACACGCCGTCCGCGGCCCGCTCGACACGCATGCCGTGGGCGAGCAACGTCGGGCGACGCTGGCACGCCTTGCCGACGAGGCCGCGGGTGGCGGCGCGTTGCTCGACAACCTCGAAGGACCCGCCCTGACGCTGCTCGCTCCGAACGGCGGCGGGCAGCTCTTCTACGACGACCTGCTCTTCGATCGACGCGTCCGCCTCGTCGAGCGCGGACGTGATCCGGCCGGCCGCGTACGCACGCTGGAAGTCTCCGCGGCGACCGCACGCATCACGGCCGAGCCCTTGGCCGCGGATCCGGACGCGGCCGATCCGGCGGCACGCGCGCCGCGTGTCCTGCTCCTGTTCGATTTCGAGAACGCCGACGTTGCCGTGGATGGTCGCGTGACGCGGAATCGGCCCTTCGAGCGCCGGGCGGTCGTGCCGATGGATGCGGACCTCGCGCAGCTCGCCTCGCTGCCAGCGTCGGCTTGGCTCGAAGCGGGCGCGCCGCAGGTCGTCGCGCTGGGCGGATCCGTCCCGCAGCACAAGATGCGCGGCGGACTGGTCTACCACATCGCTCGCCAAACCGGCGGTGCGATCGGGGAACTGCACGCGCGGGCGGCCTTCGTCGGCGCCTGCCTCGTCCTGCCGATCGTCGGCGCGGGCCTCGGCCTCGTCTTCCGCAGCGGCAACTTCCTCACCGCCTTCGCCCTCAGCACGATTCCCGCCGCCGTCTGCCTCGCGGGGATCTTCGCGGGACAGGAAGCCATGGAGTCTGGCCCGTTCCCGACCGAGGAGCAGATCTCGACGCCGGCCAACATCGACGCCTTTCTGCAGCCGGGGATCGGCGGGCTGCTGACGATCTGGGGCGGCGTCACGCTCGCCGCCGTCGGGACGGGCCTGCTGCTGATGCACCTCCGCAACCGTTAAGCCGTGAAGCGGATCGATCGCTACATCCTCGGCGCGTTCTTCCGCGACTACCTGATCACGCTGTCGGTGCTGCTCGGGCTGTGGGTGATGATGGACGCCTTCTTCAACGCGGACGAGCTCGCCATCGGCCAACGGGCCGACGCAGAGGAGGGCGGCTCGCTGATGGACGCCTTGTTCGGGATCTTCGCCTACTACGCAGCACAGGCGATCTTCATCTACGCCCAGCTCGCCGGCGTCGTCCCGGTCACGGCGGCGGCGTTCACGCTGATGCGGATGAGCCGGTTCAACGAGCTCGTCGCGCTGATGGCCGCCGGCCTGCCGTTGTGGCGGGTCGCAGCGCCGGTCATCCTCGCGGCCGGCGCGTTGAACCTCGTCATCGTGCCCGTCGGGCAGGAACTGTTGATCCCGAAGATCGCGACATGGTTGACGCTCGACCGCAAGGAAGCCGCGGCCGGGACACGCGGGGCGTTCAGCGTCGATCCGACGCCCGCCGGGACCGGCAGCGTCTTCCTGGCGGGCCTGTTCACGCCGTCCGGCCGCTCCGGCGGCGACGGTACAACGGCCGAGGCAGTCACCGTCATCGAGCGGTCCGAGCAGGACCTGTCGGTCCTGACCGCGAGCCGGGCGACGTACGACGCGGCGTTGGGCCAGTGGCGGCTGGAAGAAGGTCGGCGTCGTGGCGGCGTCGTGCCGGAAGAGGGCCGTGCGGCGGTCGTGCAGGGGCCGGTGGAGGAAGTGACGAGCTGGAAGACGCCGATGACTCCGGCGGACGTCGAGTTGGCGCGGGTCGCCGACGCCGGTGTGGGCGTGGGCGGCAGCTACTTTGACCTGCTCAGCCTCGGCGAGATGGACGCCCTGCTCAAGCGGCCCGACCACCCGGCCGAGAGCGACCTCCGCCAGGCCAAGCACGGTCGGTTGGCCGGGCATGCGATGAACCTGATCCTGCTTTTGCTGGCGGTGCCGTCGGTCTTAACACGGCAGCCGGACCAGCTCCGCCGCGCCGCCGGGCGGACATTGCTACTGATCGGCGGCGCGATGGCCTCGATCTTCGTCTTCCGCGCCCTCGCCGGCAATGTCCCGCCGGGCCTGCCGAACCTGCTCGAAGCGCAGTGGCCCGCGATCATGAGCTGGATGCCGGTCTTCCTCTTCGGCCCGCTCGCGGCGGTGCTGATCGAGCGAATGGAGACGTGACGGAAGGAGCCGCGTCATGTCATGACGCGGCTCCTTCTGCTGTCTACGCTCTCCAGGGCTCACCGACGGCACGGTTACCGCCCTGACATCCTCATCGACGCCGACGAAGCCCGGCCAGGCCGGCGAGGGCGAGCAGGCCGGCGGTGGCGGGCTCTGGGATGACAACGCGGCTGATGAGCCGGCCGCTGCCGTCGCTGCCGGCGACGAAGGTGCGAGTGTCGGTCAGCGGGTCGAAGGTGTAGGCACCGTCGCCGTTGGTGTAGAGGTAGTCGCCGTTGAGCAGCTCGGCGACGCCACGCGGGCCGAAGCCGGCCTGATACGTGGCGACCGGATCGCCGTCGGCGTCGAACTCGTAAACGCCTGAAGGAACGCTGAAGCCGCCGACGAGGAAGCCGTCGTCGCCGAGCTTGCCGGCGACCTGCTGCGGGAAGTCCGGGCCGTTGTCGGCGTTGCTAGTGTTGACCGCGACGATCCGGCCGACATAGGAGCCGTCGAAGTTGAAAACGTCGACGCCTTCGCTGTTGAGCGTGCCGCCGTCGATGTCGGTGACGAGCAGCTGGCCGTCGTAGACCTCGACGTCCCACGGCGAGAAGTCCGGCGGGCCGAAGGCGAAGCTGCCGGTGATGCCGCGGGTCGACGGATCAATTGTGACGATTTGATCGTCCGGCGCACCGTTGTTGCCGCCGCCGTTGGCGACGTAGACGGTGTCGACGCTCGCCTCATACGCGAGGCCGCGCACGTTGTCGAGGCCGCTGTCGATCTTGTCGACGTAGTTGCCGGCCAGGTCGAAGATAAAGATCGCGTCGGCGTTCTGATCGCTGACGAAGATCTCGTTGCCGACCTGAATCGCCTCCTGCGGCGTGCTGAAGTCGTAGGTCGCCGGATCGTTGGCGTCGACGATGAAGTTCTTGTCGATGACCGAGCCGTCGACGTCGCTGTACAGGCCGATCGAATCGTTGGTCGAATCGGGAATCAGAAGCTGTGCCGACGCCTGCTGAGCGACGGCGGCGGAAACGGCAACAAGAACGCAAGTACCAAGTCTGTTGTGCATAATCTCTCCAAACGCCGCCGCAGCGTGCGGCGAGCGACGGCGAGAGGATATGTCGTCGCTCCGCAACGTGCAAGAGGAATCTCCCGGACACGTTGGCCCGAAGCGCAACCGCCACCTTTCGGCGACGGCTGAAATCTACATCCTGATGATTCGCGGCGTCGAAATCTACGTTTTAGGCGAAAATGTAGATTTGGCTGGTCAGTCCGTTGCGTCGCTGCCCTGCAGCAGCGGCACGTAGCCGCTCCGCTCTACCAGCGCCTGCCCTTCGGACGACCGCAACCACGCCATGAGATTCGCCGCGGCAGGCTCGTCACTAGCTCGCACAGCAACGTAGACGTTCGTCACGAGCGGGTACGTCCCGTCGTGAATCGTCACCGGGTCGGGCGTCACACCGTTGATGGCAGCCAGCTGAATCGAGTCGGCTTCCACCATGTACTTCGCGTAGAAGAAGACGCTGTAGCTGATGACGTCGTGGTTGACGCTGACCCGTTCAATCGGGCCGAGCATGTCGAGCAACGCCCGGTTCGCCATGTCCTTTGGGATCGTCCCGTCGCCGAGGACGAGCTTGTCGAACAGCTCGCGGCTGCCGGAGTCGGGTTGACGGTGATAGGCGAGGATCCGCTCGTCCGGCCCGCCGAGGTCCGCCCACGAGGTGATCTCGCCGAGGAAGATCGCACGGGCCTGATCAAGCGTCATTGCCTTTGCCGGAGCCTTCTGATTCACGAGGAAGACGAACGCGTCACGGGCAACCGGATGGACGTCCAGCGTCACGCCAGCAGCATCCGCCTCGGCCAGCTCCGACTCGCTCGGCCGGCGGGCCACGAGGATCAGGTCGGCGTCGCCGCCGATGAGGTTCGTGTAGGAACCGTTCGTCCCGCTCGGCTTGTACCCGATGGCGGCGCGGGCGCCGGGCAGGTCGAGCAGCTCCTGTTTTCGTCGCAGCTCGGCACGCCGTTCAGGGTTCGGACGAAGGTCCAGTGGCATTGGCGGCGGCAGAACAATTTCGCCGCTTCGCGTCGCCGCGGTCGGCAGCACGACCTTTGGATTTAGGATGCTCTGCACATAATCCTCTGGCTGCGAACGCGCCGCGGCGAGCTCCGGCTTCGTCGCCAGCAACAGCTCTACGAGCGGCCCGGTCGAAGTCGATCCATCCAACCGAACAGGCTCCGCGGGCGTTCCTCGCTCGCCGCCATTGCAGCCCAGCAGCGGAAGGATCAGGAACCCGATCAACGCGAGCCTCGCGGTTCGCCAGAAGAACAAGTGACGTCGCATGACAGTCATTGTGCCGACCCGCACGCCGTGACGCGAGAGCGGCGTGCGGCGGCACTCAGTAAGGTGCAGCGGCAAGTGATTGCCGCTACCTTCGCCCGCCATGGCAGCTTCCGCAGCACCGTGGCGTTGGCCGCTCCATTGGCAGATCCTGCTCGGCCTGCTCCTCGGCGCGGCGGCGGGGTTGGCCGTCGGGGCGTGGGCGATCGGGCAGATCCCGGAATCTGTCGCGGCCGACGAACGCGGCCGCGTCGGCGGCGGCATTGCGACAAGCACCGTCCTGTTCACGATCTTCAAGCTCGGCGGCGACCTCTTCCTCAACGGCCTGAAGCTCATCATCGTCCCGCTCGTCACGAGCAGCATCATCCTGGCCCTGGCCCGCCTCACCGCGCAGGCCGGCGGCGGCAACGACTTCGCCCGGCTCGGCGGCAAGACACTCGTCTACTACCTCGCGACCAGCCTCGTCGCCGTCCTGATCGGTCTCGTCCTCGTCAACGCCGTCTCGCCCGGCATCGTCGAGGGCACCGGCATCCTCGTCGGCAATGACCTGTCGGCCTTCGACGACGCCCGCGAGCAGGTCGATGCCAAGGTCGGCGGCAAGACCGGCGGCGACTTCCTCGACACCATCCGCAACATGGTGCCGCCCAACCTCGTCGGGGCCGCCGCCGACGGGCAGTTGCTGGGGTTGATCGTCGTGTCGATGCTCGTCGGCTACTTTCTGAGCCGCACGGTCCGCCGGCATCCCGACGCCGGGCGGGCTGTGTTCAACCTGGTCGAGGGCATCTACCACCTGACGCTGATGATCACGGACGTGGTCCTGCGGCTGGCGCCGATCGGGGTCTTCTTCCTGATCGCCGGGACGTTCGCCGAGCAGTTCGCGACGCTCTACCCGGACGGCCGATTTCAGCAGTTCCTGACCGGCATCGGCTTCTTCGCCGGCACGGCCGTGGCGGCGTTGGCGGTGCACTTCCTCGGGTTCATGCCGCTCGTGCTGGCCCTGATCGCCCGCGTCAACCCGCTGCGGCACTACAAGGCGATGGCTCCGGCGCTGTTGACCGCGTTCAGCACGAGTTCGTCATCGGCGACGCTGCCGCTGACGATGGACTGCGTCGAGACGCGGGCCGGCGTCAGCAACCGCGTCGCCGGCTTCACGCTGCCGCTGGGCGCGACCGTCAACATGGACGGAACGGCCTTATATGAATGTGTCGCGGCCGTCTTCATCTGCCAGGCGTTCGGCATCGACCTGTCGATCGGGCAGCAGTTCATCATCGTCCTGACCGCCCTGCTGACCAGCATCGGTGTCGCGGGCGTGCCGTCGGCGAGCCTCGTGGCAATTGCGGTCATCCTCGGCGGCGTGCAGAACGGGCTGGCGGCGCGGGGTATCGAGGTCGATTTGATCGCGGGCATGGCGTTGCTGTTCGTCTTCGACCGGCCGCTGGACATGTGTCGGACGGCCGTCAATGTCTTCGGCGATTCGGTCGCGGCGGTCGTGGTGGCGCGGAGCGAGGGCGAGCAGGTGCTGACGGACGAGCCACGCACGGTCGAGGCGCTGGCATGAGTGTGCTGGGCGTCCTGGGCGACACGCACGGCCGGGCCGACGCGGCGACGCGGGCGGTGCAGGTGCTGCGGCAGGCGGGGGCGACGGAGTTCTTGCACACTGGCGACGTCGGGGACTACGTGCGCTCGCCGGAGCCGGTGTTCGACGCCTTGGCCGGCACCAATTGCCGCTTCGTCTGGGGCAACAATGATGTCCAAGGGCCGGAACGGACGGCCGCGGAGGCGTACGCGCGGGATCTCGACCTCGTCCCGCTCGGCGATTGCGGCGTCGTGGAGCTGGCCGGTCTGCGTGTGCGGATTGAGCACGGCGACGACCTGCGCGAGCTCCGCCGCCTGAGCCGGGACGCGACGAGCGGCCGCGACGTCGGGTGCGACCTGCTGCTGACGGGGCACAGCCATCTCGTCCACGACCGCCGGCTGGGGAAGCTGCGGTGGATCAACCCGGGCGCGCTCTTCCGGGCGGCGACGCTGACGGTGGCCGTGATCGAGCTGCCGGGCCTGGCGGCACGTGCTTTGGAAGTCCCGCGTTAGGCGGGAGCGGCCGGTGCGGCACCCGGGTTGCTTCGTCGGCTACCGTGCAGCCCGCCGCAACGCTGCGCGAAGCTCTCCGTGGCGGCCGAGCCTGGTTCACCTGTTTCTCCTGCCCCCGTGACGCTGCCTGATTCCGATACGACGGCCCCGCTTGCTCCGCCCGCTTCCCCGAGCGTGGATGTTCACGCTGCCTACGCGGTCCGCAGCTTCCGCGAGGACGACGCCGACGCCTGCGTCAAGCTCTACCGCGACGGCCTTCTGGGTGGGCAGATCGCCTCGAACGACACCGGTCTCGACATCGACGACATCCGCGGCGCCTACCTCGATCCGCCGCAGAACCACTTCTGGGTGGCGGAAGTCACGTCGGACGGCGAGGCGTTGGCGGACGCGTGTGCCGGGACCATCGTCGGCATGATCGGCGTTCAACATCACGACGAAGGCGTCGGCGAGGTGCGTCGGCTCCGCGTCGCGACCGAGCACCGCCGCCGCCGGGTAGGCTCGCGGCTGCTGGAGGAGGCCATCGCCTTCTGCCGACGCACCGGCTGCCTGAAGGTTCACCTCGACACGTTCATCGAGCGGGAGGCGGCGATCAAGCTCTTCGACCGCCACCGCTTCCGCCACGGCAACACGCGGCAAATCAATGGCCGGGACATGATGTACTTCTACCTTGATTTCTACACGCAGCCCGGCGAGTAGCGGCCGCGTGGCGATGTGCCGATGATGCGGATGTGGCCGCGTCGCACGAACCGTCGTCCGTTCCCGACCTGCTAGGCCGCGCCTGTAATGAGGCGGAGCAGCTCGTGGCGGACGTCCGGCGGATGGATGAGCCGTTGCAGGCGGCTTGTGATGCGTTGCGGACCTGCTGGGACAATCACGGCAAGCTGCTGACGTGCGGCAACGGCGGTTCGTGTGCAGACGCGATGCACCTGGCGGAGGAGCTGACGGTGCGATTTGAAGCCGACCGCCGCGGACTGGCGGCGGTCGCATTGGCGGATCCGACGGCATTGACGTGCTGCGGCAACGACTACGGCTACGACCGCGTCTTCAGCCGGCAGGTCGAAGCCCTCGGTCGGCCGGGCGACGTGCTGGCGGTGCTCTCGACGAGCGGCAACAGCAAGAACGTCCTGCTCGCCCTCGACGCCGCCAAGCGGGCCGGCCTGACCACGATCGGCTTCCTCGGCAAAGACGGCGGCGACGCGGCGGCCCGCTGCGACGTTGCGCTCGTCGTGCCCGGCACGAAGGCCCATCGCATCCAGGAGGGGCACAAGCTGCTCTTTCATACGGTCTGCGAGTGGGCGGACGCGTACGCGGCCGGGTAGGTGTCGTCGGTTCCGTGGAAGATGCATTAAGTGCGAAAGGTGTACCGGCCAAAGCCCACGGCCTGAGGCCGTGGGCTTCACAAGCAGATCGGAGCTATATCACGAGACGGCCTCTTAACGTCTTCCTCACGCCGACGCCGCAACGCTGCGGCCGGTGCCCGATGACTCGCCGCCTTCGCCGGATCGCCCGCTCGGGGAGATCGCGCGTGTCTTCCTGAAGCTCGGCTTCCTCGCCTTCGGCGGACCGGCGGCGCACACAGCGATGATGCAGGACGAGCTGGTTCGGCGGCGCAAGTGGTTGAGCGACGAAGAGTTCACGCAGGCCGTCGCGGCCGTGCAGGTCGTGCCGGGGCCGAACTCGACGGAGCTGGCGATTCACATGGGCCAGCTCCGCGGCGGGTTTCGCGGATTGGTGGTGGCCGGCGTCTGCTTCATCGGGCCGGCGGTGCTGATCATCCTGCCGCTGGCGATCGCGTACGTCGAGATCGGCCGCATGAGTGACGCGACGGCGGCGGGATTGGCAACCATTATGCACACAGTCGCGGCGGCAATTGTGGCGATCATTCTGGTCGCCGGCATCCGGCTGGCCCGTGGAGCGGTGACGACGCCCTTCCTTGGCCTGCTGGCGTTGGGTGGCTTCCTCGCGGCGGTGACGCTGCCGGCGGCTTGGCAGCCGGAGATCTTGACGCTGGCTGTCGCCGCCGGGATTGGCATCGCGGTCGATCAACTACGCGGCCGCTCCGCCGTCCTCGCCCTGCCCGTGCTGGCGGCGGATCCGACGGACTGGCTGCGGCTGACCGGTTTTTTCCTAAAAGTCGGCGGCACGCTCTTCGGCAGCGGGTACGTGCTGGTGACGTACCTCGAGACCGGCCTGACCGCCGGCGGGCTCGGCTGGCTGACGCAGCAGCAGGTCGCCGACGCCGTCGCCGTCGGGCAGGTCACGCCGGGTCCGCTGCTGACGACGAGCACGTTCGCCGGCTACGTCATCGCCGCCTTCGCCTTCGGCCAAGGCATCGCCGGCTCGATCGGCGGCGCGTTGTTGGCGACGGCGGCAATGTTCGCCCCGGCGTTCCTGTTCGTGGCGATCCTGGGCCCGCTGCTCGACCGCCTGCGGAGTCGACCTTGGGCGAGGGCCATGCTGTCGGCCATGGGCGCAGCAGCAGTCGGCCTGATCGTCGCAGCGGTCGTGGTCCTCGCCGACGGCACCTATGCGACCACGGCCGGCGTTGACCTGATCAACGTCGGGCTGGGCTTGATTACGCTCATCGGCATGCTCCGCTTCGGCACGAACGCGACGTGGTGGATCGCCGCGGCCTTTCTGCTCGGCGTCGGGCGCGTCTTCATCGACGGCTGACCCGTACAGCCTGCGTAAGCGGGCACGGACGTGTGCAACCTTAACACAACGCTTATCGCAATCGGAGCAGCGGCCGTCTATGTTCCCCTGCGTCGGGACGTGCCCGGCATTTCGATCCGTACGCAGAGAATGCACATGACCAAGACCACCCTCCTCGCCGCCGCCGCGGCCGCCACCCTCGCCGCCGCCGCCCAGGCGGAAGTTGTCGCCTTCGACCGCTTCGGCGGCGACGACCTGAACCTCACCTCCTTCACCGGCGAAGCGTCTTACTCCAGCCCCGGTGACGGCTTCAATGAGTACGACAGCGGCGAAAGCGCCCCGTTCGCGCTGATCGACTCCTCCGCCGGGACGTTCACGACGGACAGCCTCGGCATTGTCGTTGACGACGCCACCGGTGCGTACGACCCCTTCTTCGGTGCAACCGATACCGTCAACGACGATAACTCGAGCGGCGACGAGCAGGCCATCTGGACCTTCGACATCAGTAGCGTCGTCAGCGGCCTGAGCGTCAGCGTCGACCTTGGCGCCATGGGCGACTTCGAGTCGTCGGACCTCTACAACATCAGCGTCCAGGTTGACGGCGGCCCGATCGTCCCGGTCTTCACCGGCTCGGTCGATGAAGACGGCTCGCAGGACTACACGCTCGCCGACGGCGATACGTTCACGCTCGACGATCCCTTCCTGATCAACGGCACGGCCCTGTCGAACGTCTACACGACCTTCTCGGCCCCGGTTGCCGGCACCGGCTCGACCTTGAGCGTCATCCTCGATGCCACGCTCAACGGCGGTAGCGAGGCGATCGCGCTCGACAACCTCGTCATCGAGGGCGTCGTCCCCGAGCCGGCGACTGCCGGCCTGCTCGGCCTGGCCGGGCTCGCGGTGCTGCGTCGCCGCCGCGCCTGAGCCTGCCCCACACCGTCCTCCAGAAGGGGACGGAGATTTTGCACCGCCTGCCGACGCCTCGCGTCGGCGGGCGGTTTTCGTGTAGCATGCCCCCGCGGCGTGGCCCGGACGCGGCCGCGCGTCGGCGTTCGCGTCGGCGTGAGGAAAGTCCGGGCGGCGCAGGGCACGGTGCTTGGTAACGCCAAGGCGGCCACGCGAGCGACGGCATCCGCCACCGCCCGCCGAAGCCGACGGACAGTGCCACAGAAAAGAAACCGCCTTTTTCGAAAGGTAAGGGTGAAAGGGTGCGGTAAGAGCGCACCGCGTCTTCGGCGACGGAGACGGCACGGCAAACCCCACCGGCCGCTAGGCCCAGCAGCGGGACGCGGGCTTCACCGTCCGCCGCGGCGACCCGTCGCGACGCACCCGCGGGTAGGCCGCTACCGAGGATTTTGGTCCTCGACCAGGCGATCGGCAACGGTCGTCGCAGAGAAATGGCCGCGGACGAAGCTTCGGCTTCGCCAACAGAACCCGGCTTACGAAGGCCACGCCGCACCGCAATCAGCGGCGGACGCATCCCGCGTCCGCCGCTGCTTCGTTGGCTGCACGGGCCGTTAGGCGTGTTCGGTCGCCAGCGTTCTGCGGACGGTGCGTTCGAGGCGGTCGAGGTCGACAGGTTTGACGAGGTGATCGACAAAGCCGGCGGCGTGGCTGCGTTCGTGGTCGGCGTCGGTGCCGTAGCCGCTGAGGGCGATCGCGGGCGGGCGGGCGTTGACCGGGAGCGACGAGAGCAGCTCCGTGCCCGACCCGTCCGGCAGGCCGATGTCGCTGATGATGAGGTCGAACGGGCCGTCTTCCTCGTAAAGCTTACGGGCGGCGGCGACGCTGGCGGCATGCCGCACTTCCGCGTCGTGGCGGATGCGGAGAAACCGCGACATGAGCTTCGCCGTGTCCGCGTGGTCCTCGACGAGCAGGATTCGCCGTCCTCGCGGAGCTGCGACCGGCTCTGCGGGCAAGGGCGGCAAAGCGGGCGGCGTCTTGTACGCCCGTGCCGGCAGCGTCATCGTGAACGTCGCCCCGCGCCCGGGACCCTCGCTGGCGGCGTCGAGCGTGCCGCCGTGCGCCTGCACGAGATGCCGGCTGATCGTCAGGCCCAGGCCGAGCCCGCCGAACGTCCGCGTCATGCCACGGCCGCCCTGCTCGAACGCATTGAAGATCGTGCCGAGCTTCTCCGCGTCGATGCCCAGGCCCGTATCGCTTACCTGACACGCCACCCGCGGCACCGTCGACACGGGAAGCGGCGGAGCCGCGTACGTCCGCACGAGGATCTTCCCGTTTTCCGGCGTGAACTTCACGGCGTTCTTCACGAGATTCCAGACGACCTGCTGCACCCGCGCCGGATCCGCCGTCGCCCCGAGCGGTCCTGCGGCGAACTCTGTCTCGAGCACCAGCCCGCTCTCGGCTACCTCCGCCTGACAAGTCTCCAGCGCGTGTCGAACGGCCTCGTTGAGGTCGATCGGCCGCCGCGAAAGCTGGAGCTTGCCGCGGGTAATTCGGGTGAGGTCCAGCAGATCGTCGATCAGCCGGACCTCGAGCTCGACGTTGCGGCGGATCAGAGAGAACGTGTCGTGCAGCGTCTCCCGCGTCTCTTCCGGCACGCTCGCCAGCGTTCCGTCAGCGTCGGCGGCGAGATCGGCTTCGAGCATCTGCGTCGCAGCCAGGACCGGCGTCAGCGGCGTGCGCAGCTCGTGACTCAGCACGGCCAAGAACTCGCTCTTGGCCCGGTTGGCCCGCTCGGCCGCCTGCCGGGCGCGGTCGGCACTGACCCGGGCATGCACGGCGTTTTCCTTGGCGACGCGGAGCATCTGCTCGGTCCGCTTGCGGTCGGTGATCTCGAGGAAGACGCCGCCGACCGCTTCGACGCGACGGTCCGGCTGGCCGACTTCTCCCTGCAGGACGGGGAAGTAGCTGGCCAGCCACCACCGCCGCGCGTTCGGCTCGCGACGCGTCTGGCCTTGCAGCTCGGCACCGACGACGGGTTGGCCGGTCTGGAAGACGCGGTCGATCAGCGGCGCCACGTCATCGGCGACGCCCGGCACGATGTCTTCGACACGCTGGCCGACGTGCTCGTCCGCCGACACGCCATTGATGTCGGCGAGCGGGCGGTTGACGCGGAGGAACCGGTGCTCGCGGTTAAAGAAGGCAAAGCCGACGGGCGCGTTGGCCAGCAACGCCTGCAGCTGCGCGGTCGTGCGGGCCAACGCGGCGTTGGCGTCGGCGAGGAGGCGGTTGTTCTCGACCAGCTGCTCCCGCTGCCGGCCCAGGGCTAGCGCCTGCTGGGCCAGCTGCTCCGTGTCGCGGCGGCGGTCGGTGATGTCGTAGTTGACGCCGACCACGCGACGCACCTTGCCCGCCTCGTCCGCCGTCTGTCGTCCGACGCCTACAAGCCAACGCTCGTTGCCATCCGCGTCTTTCACGCGGAACTCCGCGTTGTACGTTGCCGCGCCTTTTTCCCGTAGCGTCGCGAGAAAGGACTCGGCCACGCGATCACGATCGAGCGGGTGAATCCGTTCGAGCACGTCGTTAACGTTGATCCGCCGGGCGTCGTCAGCGTCAGGAAAGCCGAAGAGCTCCAGCACGCGGGTGTCACAGAAGACCTCTTCCTCGCCCGGCACCGCCTCGAAGAGACCCATGCTGCCGGCATCGAGTGCGTTCTGCAGCCGCTCGTTGTCCTCCTCGCTCTTCCGCTTGGCGGTGACGGCATCGGAGACGTCGGCAAAGAAGACGGAGATCTCGTCGACGTTCGTGGGATAGAAGCGTGCGTCGAAGGTCTTGCCGACCTCGCCCATCAGCTCAACTACCTTCACCGGCACCCGTTTTTCCTGCACTTCTCGCAGCGCGTGGTCGAACGGACCACCGCGTGTGCCGGGAAAGACATCGAAGATGTTCTTGCCCAGCACGTCGTTCGCGTTGACGCCGAGCAGTCGCTCGGCGGCGGGGTTGAGGTAGGCGTAGCGATGCCGGCCGTCGATGACGAGCACGCCGTCGCCGATGCTGCGGAGTACTTCGTCCGTCCAGCGGCGGGCCGCGTCGGCCTGTTCGCGGGCTCGCTGCTCGGCGCGTTCGATGCGACGGCGCTGGTCGATGTCGACGTGCACGCCGGCCAGCCGGTGCGGGTCGTTCGGACGCGGATCCGGCCCGCCGCGGATCTGCATCCACCGCCACGTCGTGCCGCCAACTTCGCTGCACGAGCGGAAGCGGGCCTCAACGCGGACCGTCTCGCCGATGCTCGGCCGCATCTCGCGGAGCGACGTTCGTACCGCGTCGGCGTCGTCCTCGTGCACGAGCTCGATCCAAGGCACTTCCGCCTGATCCTCCGGCAGGTTCAGGATCGAGACGAGCCGGCGCGACGCGGGCGAGGCGGTGCCGCCGTCGCCGTTGCCCAGGGGCGACCACTCCCAGGTATCGAGGCCGCCACCTTCGAGGGCGATGGCGAGGTGCCGATTGGCCCGCTCGGCGCTGGCGGCGTGTTGTCGCGTGGCTTCGAGGGCTTCTTCGGCGCGCTTGCGTTGCTCCTCGGCGGCGTCACGCGCCTGCCGTTCGTGGCGACGCTTGCGGATTGCCCGGTCCCGCAGCCGAGCCGCTCGACGCATGAGGCGATGGTGCTCCGTCGCCCGCTCCAGCGACCGCCGCAGTAATTCGTCCGCCGCCTCAACCGCATCAGGTTCGGCGACGACGATGCTCGCCTTCGACAGGTAGTCGCCCGCACCGCGCCGGACAAGGTCCGCCGCCAGTCGCTCGTTGCCGCTGGCGGTGAGGATGATGATCGGGCACGGCAGCGAGCCCGGCAGGCCGGGGCCGTCGTCGGTGCTGCGAAGCTGGTCAAGCAGCTCCGCCGCTGATCCGTCCGGCAGGGCATTGTCCAGCAGCATCCAACTCGGCGTCTCCTCCTGCACGACCGCGCGAGCTTCTTGCAGACTCGCCGCCTCGCGAACCCGGATCGGCTCCCACCGCCGCAAAAGCCGCCGAACGGCAAGTCGATCGACTTGCGAATCGTCGACCAGCAGCACCAGCGGCGACACGTCCGCTGACGGAGCGTCCGTCGCGTGGATGCCGTTCGTGGAGCTGCTGGAAATCTTGCCGTGCATGATGCTCATCACCCGCCGCTTCCGGAACTGCTGACTCGGCCGCGGATTATTGGGACGAGCGGGCCGGCTTCCACATCAAACGGCGGTCCGCGGCGACAAGTCGCGAAGCTTCTTTGCAAACCCGCACGCCCGCCAGCGGATCGGGTGCGGCAAAATGCGTCGCAACTAGCATCCGGCGATGTCGCAGGCACCTCGCTCCGCCCTCGTCACTGGTGGCAGCCGCCGCGTCGGTCGGGCCACCTGCCTCGCCCTGGCTCGCCGCGGCTATGACCTCCTGCTGACGTTCCGAACCGCCCGCGAAGCGGCAGAGGAGACACGCGAGGAGGTCGAGAAGCTTGGACGCAGGTGCAGCATCTTCAAGGCCGACTTCGACACGCAAGGGCCGTTCCTCGACGACATCGGGAATGTTGTCGAGAGCGAGTCGCCGAACCTCTCGCTG
>CAYQCT010000007.1:0-5230 GCA_964416015.1 uncultured Tepidisphaerales bacterium | reverse complement strand
GGGAAGGTCGCCGCGCAGTTCGATCGCCTCGACCTGCTCGTCCACAACGCCAGCACCTATGAGCCGTGCCCGCTTGCTAGCGCCGACGTCGTGGAACATCTCCGCCGCGACCTCCGGGTTCACGTGGAGACGCCGCTGCTTCTGACGCAGCGGCTGAGGTCGACGCTCGAGAAGAATCAGGGGAGCATCGTCTTCTTCACCGATGAAGGCCTCGCCCGGCCGCGGCCGGACTATCTGACGTATCAGGTCGCCAAATCGGGTACGGAGCAGCTGATGCACAACCTTGCTCGCGAGCTCGCACCGCGGGTCCGAGTGAACGCCGTCGCGCCGGGTGCCGTCGCGTGGGCCGAGGGGATGAACAAGGCCGAACAGCAGGCGTATCTCTCCCGCGTGCCGCTCGGCCGCGTCGGCACCGTGGAAGATGCGGCGGACGCTGTGGTGTATCTTGCCGAAGCCGCGTACGTGACCGGCGAGACCATCCGTCTCGACGGCGGGCGGCACCTGCGATGAGCAACTCCATCGACTACGCCCGCGGCGACGCGACGCCGATTCTGCAGCGCTGGCTGGCGTACCTGATCGCGGCGAAGGTGCTGCTGGTCCTGCTGAACACCGCGCTCGCCTTCGCCGACGGGCCAGCGGTCCTGCGGCTGGTCGGCGTCGGCCTGCAGATCGCGTTGACGATCCTGTTCCTGGTCCTGCTGCTCCGCATGATGACGCGAACGCGATGACTACTTCGCCTCGATGATGCGGTACTTCGCCTTGATCAGCATGAACAGGCCGTAGCAGAAGAGGCCCAGTGCGACGGCAGCGAGGATCCAGGGGCCGAACGCACCCAGCGTTTCGAGGGCTTTGTTCAGACCGCCGCTTTCTTTTGGGTTGTACTGCCAGGCCGACTGCACGAAGAAGAAGCCGACGAGCGTGAAGACGACGCCGCGGGCCGCCAGGCCGAGCCGGCCGATCGACTCGGCAACCTTGCGCTTGTCCGGCGAGAGCGACGAGAGGTCGAGCATGTCGCTCAAATCGACCTTGTACGCCTTGATCAGCTGCTGCACGGCATACCCGATGATGCCAACGCCCGCCGCACCCACGAGCAGTCGCCCGACCATGCCCCACGAGAGGATGCTGCCGACGAGTCCCTGTGTGCCGCCGTCCTCGCTCCCACTTCCGCCACCGCCGCCGGAGCCGAGCAGGTGCGTGAAGACCCAGATCGCCAGCGACAGGTGCAACGCGGCACTGACGCCGAAGAAGATCCGCTTGACGATGCCCTTCTTGTCCGTGCCTTCGTTTTCCGGATCCATGATGGCCCGGAACGCGTTCCACGCCGTGTAAGCGAGCAGCCCGATCGCGATGAGCCAGAGCAGGATCGTCCCCAAGATCCCCTCGCCGGCAAGGGTCGTGAGTGCTCCTTTGGACCCGTCCGCGTCGCCCGTGCCGAAGGCAGCCTTGATGGCGAGGAAGCCGACGATCGTGTAGAGGACGCCCTTGGCGACGTAACCGGCCCGCGCCAGCCGCTCGATCCACGGGGCCGCCTCCGCGTGTGCATGGTCGGCAGTGGCAGCGGCTTGCGAAGCGGTCGACATGAATCCCGTCGCAGCAAACCGCATTCCGCCCCGCTCACGCCGCGAGAGCCGACCCGGCAAAGCTCGCCCGCAGCACCAGCTCCTGCCCCGCGTCGACCCGCACGTCTTTCACCTTCAATCCGCGAACGCCCGCCGCCGCCAGCAAGTCACCCAACGGCAGCGGCCGCCGGCGAATCTTCTCGATCGCCGGCTTCGCCAACGCCAGGATCGTCGACATCACCGCACCGTCGCCCCGCAGGTCGAGCCGTGCCACCCGTCCCGTCAGGCCGCCTTCCGCGTCCGGCTCCGCGACCAGTTCCGCCTCGAAGAAGACCCGAAAGCGTGCGTTGAAGAACCCGATCTTCTTCGCTCCGGCCAGCTCACCCGTCACCGCCAGCACACGCGGAGCCGGGCTCGTGAAGCGGGCCGCGACGCCCTCGACCTGCACGCCCTGCTGTCCGGCTTCGTCGCGTGCCTTGGCCTCGACGACGCGGAGTAGCGCCTGCTGGTCGACGCCGACCTCGACATCGACGTTCCCACCCGCCGGGGCCATGACGTAGCCGCCGCGATCGCCCTGGCCGTAGTCGAAGCTGACGCCGGTGCCGCGGACGTCCATCCGCACGTGCAGCACGCCACCGCCTTCGACGTGAACCCGCATCGGCCTCGCCGCGACCTCGAACCGCGCGAACGTCGGCCCCGGCGTTCGTGCCCCGACCAGCACCGGCGGCTTCAGATGCTCCGGCACGCCCGACGGATCGACGTCCGCCTCGACCACCGCATCCGTCATGTCGATGCCAAGCCGCTCCCCCGCGGGCCAGGAGGCTCCGTCCACCCGCACCGCCTGCCGCCCCGCCGGCACCTGCGCCCGGCGACGCACGCTCCAGTCGATCGCCTGCTGCAACGCGGCGAAGTCCTGCGGCGGCGTCTCGGGCAGGTCGAACACGCTCCACCGTATTCCCGCTCGCCGCTGGCACGCCGCTTGACGTGCGATCGGCTATGTCCACCGACAACGTCAAGCCCGGCAGCAACCCGTCCGCCACGCCCGTCGCCGAAGGCGACTTCGGCGTCAAGGCGACCGACACGCACGAACGCGAGTACGTCTCCAAGGAAACGCTGCAGAACGATCCCGGCCGCGCCGTCGCACGTAGCGGCACCGGCCCGCGTGACACCGGCGTCGGCAGCTCCGACAGCGGCCCCGGCACCGGCAGCGCGGGCGAACTCGACGTCAGCTCCGACGCCCTCACCGGCGTCGCAGATAAGAACCAGCACCCGCCGACCGCTCCATCACCTGAAGCCGGCGAACGCCCCGTCATGGACCCGCCCGTCGTCAACCCCGACGCCGCCGGCAGCGACGCCAGCACCAGCGCCGACGACGTCACCAACGAGACGCAACACGACAGCAACGCCTTCAAGGGCGACATCACGATGGACGAGGCCAGCGGCAACAGCTCGAAGTAACGCGGGCACGCGACTTGCTGCAGATGCGGCATGCCCCACTTCAAGCGAAACCCGTTGCCCGACGACAAGGCCAAGACGCTCAGCGAGGCGTTGCAGAAGCTGCTGCCCACGCTGACCGACCTCGGCATCGCCGGCAAGCAGATCCACTGGAACATCGTCGGCCGCCAGTTTTTGAGCGTGCACGAAAAGCTCGACGACGTCGTCGCCGCCGCCCGCAAGCACGCGGACGTCGTGGCCGAGCGGATGGTGCAGTTCGGCATCGCCCCCGACGGCCGAGCGAACATGGTCGTCAAGCACGGGAACCTCAGCCCGTCGCTGCCAACCGGCTTCCTGAGCGTCCAAGACGGCCTGACACTCATCTGCGACCGCCTGCACGATGTCATCCAGGCCAACCGCGAAGCACTCGACGTCGCCGGCGACATCGACCCGCCGACGGAAGATTATCTGAACGATATCGCCCAGGACCTCGAGGAATACCTCTGGATGCTCCAGGCGATGGAGGAGTAGGCGGCCGCGGTCGCGGGCCTGGCACATCACAGGTTTCATCCGCCCGCCGCGCGAGGCCGATACTCTGCCGCATGCGGCAATACGACCTCGTCGTCATCGGATCCGGACCCGCCGGACAAAAAGCCGCCATCCAGGCGGCCAAGCTCGGCAAGAAGGTCGCACTCGTCGAGAAGAACAACTGGCTCGGCGGCGTTGCGCTCAACACCGGCACCATCCCGTCCAAAGCACTTCGCGAGGCAATCCTTCACCTCACCGGTGCCTCCAAACGCGGCCTCTTCGGCGAGACCTACCACACCAAAAACCGCATCACCATCGGCGACCTCATCGGCGTCAGCCGCAACGTCATCAGCCACGAACGCGAGCTCGTCATCAGCCAGATGGTCCGCAACGGCGTCGAGGTCATCGAAGGCCACGCCCGCTTCGACGACCCGCACCAGATCACCGTCACGGTCGGCGAAGGCGACCACGACAAAGCCACCCGCAGCGAACGCCTGCAGGCCGACAACTTCGTCCTCGCCATCGGCACCCGCCCTGCCCGACCGGACAATGTGCCCTTCGAGGATGGCCGCATCTTCACCAGCGACGGCATCCTCAAGCTCAAGAAACTCCCCAAAAGTATGATCGTCGTCGGCGGCGGCGTCATCGGTACGGAATACGCCTGCATGATGGCGACGCTCGGTGTGAAGGTCACGCTCGTCGAGGGGAGACGCGAAGTGCTCGGCTTCCTCGACGACGAAATCTGCGAGGCTTTCCAGTACCAGATGCGACGTGCCGGCATCACGCTGCGGCTCGGCGAGAAGGTCAAGAACATCGATACGATCGATCCGTCGCACAAGGACTATCCCCAACGTGCCCGGCGGCGGGCGAGCGACGTCGTCATCGAGAACGCGGTCGCCTCGCCAGATTTAGAGGAGGTCGCCGAGGCCGAAGAGGTCGAGCCGAAGCCGGATCCGCTGCCGCCCGAGGGTGATCGGCGTGGTGGCGACGACGGACGGGACGAAGACCGTCTCGTGCAAGCCGTGCTCGAATCCGGCAAGAAGCTGCGGGCCCAGACCCTCCTCTACGCCATCGGACGGCAAGGCACGACCGGCGCGCTCGGCGTCGACCACGCGGGCCTGCAGGCCGACGACCGCGAACGGCTCAAGGTCAACGACCACTATCAGACCGACGTCCACCACATTTACGCCTGCGGCGACGTCATCGGCTTTCCGGCGCTCGCGTCGACCGCGATGGAGCAGGGCCGCCTCGCCGCCTGCCACATGTTCGGCATCGAGGCCCACAGCTTCGCCGACCTCTTTCCCTTCGGCATCTACGCGATTCCGGAGATCAGCATGGTCGGCAAGACCGAACGCCAGCTCACCGACGACGGCATTCCCTACGAGGCCGGCGTCGCGACGTACAGCGAAATCGCCCGCGGTCAGCTCCTCGGCGACGAGACCGGCATGCTGAAACTCCTGATCCACCAGGAGACCCGCGAAGTTCTCGGCGTCCACGTCATCGGCAGCGGCGCGACCGAGCTGATCCACATCGGCCAGACCGTCATGGCCCTCGACGGCAAGGCCGAGTTCTTTGCGCAGAACGTCTTCAACTACCCGACGCTCGCCGAGGCCTACCGCGTCGCCGCCCTCAACGGCCTCAACAAGATTCGCAACATCTAGGGCGCGTTCGCAACCTCCGGTCGTAGCAGCGGCGGCTCGCCGCTGCCG
>CAYQCT010000006.1:35147-43805 GCA_964416015.1 uncultured Tepidisphaerales bacterium | reverse complement strand
ACGCCGACATCGCCCCGAGCCACATCGACTGGACGGTCGACCAGGTCGAGCACGTGCTGGACGCGGACCTCGTCCGGCAGTTGGAGACGGATCTCGCCAATGATGTTCGTCACGAGGCACGACCGTGAGGGAGAGCGATCGACAAAGTCGATGTTTGATTCCGCGTGGCCGGACATTGGCTTCGCCCATAGCACTTCCTCACGGTCGTGCCTCGTCGTGGGCATTAACTATGGAAACCGCGACCGCATGATCCTCTCGCCTTCGCTCGACTTCTTCCCGCTGCTCGCGGCCGTGTTGGCCGCGGCGACGTGTGGGTTGCTGGGCAACTGGCTCGTCTTGCGGCGGCTGTCGCTCATGGGCGACGCGATCAGCCACAGCGTGCTGCCGGGCATCGTCATCGCCTTCCTCGTCGTCACCGCCGACAACCCGCTGGCGCGACTTCTCCAGAACCTCTTCGGCCTCGACGACCCGCGGCATCCGCTGCTCATCTTCACGGGGGCCGCACTCGCCGGCGTGTTGACGGTCGTGCTCGTCGAAGTCGTCAAAAAGCTCGGCCGCGTCGAATCCGGCGCGGCCATGGGCGTCGTCTTCAGCATCATGTTCGCCTACGGCGTCCTGTTGATCGAATCGAGCAACCTCCGCGGCGTCGACCTCGACACCGACTGCGTCCTCTACGGCCAGCTCGAAACCCTCGCCCGCTTCGGCTGGCCCATGACGTGGGGCGAACTGTTGAGCTGGCGGACGATCGAGGAATTGCCGCGGCAGGTGACGCTGTTGCTCGTCGTCTTTACGGCGTCGCTCGCGTTGAGCATCGGGCTCTTCAAGGAACTCCGCATCGCCGCGTTCGACCCGGCGTTGGCGACGACGCAAGGCGTGAACGCGACGGCAATGCACTACGTCCTGATGACCTTCATCGCGGCGGCAACCGTCGCGAGCTTCGAGGCGGTCGGCAGCGTTCTCGTGATTGCGATGCTGATCGTGCCGGCGGTCGTGGCGCGGCTGCTGACGGATCGGCTGGCGTCGCAGCTTGGTGTCAGTCTGCTCGTGAGCGTCGCCAGCGGCGTCGGCGGGTACTGGGCGGCGACGGCGGTGCCGACGTGGCTCGACCTGCCGGCGGTGAATGCGGCGGGCAGCATGACGGTCGTCGCCGGGTTGTTGCTGGTCGTGGCGGCGTTGGTCTCGCCGTCGCACGGGTTGGTCGCCCGCGCGATGCGTCGGCGGAAGCTGGCCCGGCGGTCGGCGGTCGACGACCTGCTCGCACGGCTGTTGCGGCGTCGCGAGGACGGGCAGGATCGCGTGCCGGTCGTGGCGTTGAAGAGCGCGCCGGGCCTGCTGACGACCGGCCGTAGCGTGAGCATCGCGGACCGGCTCGGCCTCGTCCGCCGCGAGGGCGACGCGTTGCAACTCACGCCCGATGGCCTCGCCCGGGCGACCGACGTTGTCCGTCGGCACCGGCAGTGGGAATCGTTCCTCGTCGACAGCGCCGACATGAAGCCGGACCACGTCCACGCCGCCGCCGAGCAGCTCGAGCACCTGCCGCTCAACCCCGGCGGCACGGCGACCGTCGACCCGCACGGCCGGCCGATTCCGCGGGATCTGGCGTGAGCGTTCAGTGCGACGGGTCGCGTTGCCGGGCCAAGGCGACGACGGGGGCCGAGGGCGCGTCCGCCCGTCGAACCGGACGAGGTTTGGCGACTGCCACCGGCGTCGTCGGCACGCTCGCCAGGAGCAGCCAGGCCGCGTAGAGCAGGACCGTCACGCCGAGCATCTCGAAGCCCTCTTCCAGCGAGACCGCCGCCCGACGGATCGGCGTCATCGTGGGCATCAGCGGGTCGAACGCGTCGATCCCGACGGCTCCGAACAGGAACAGCCCGACGCCCGCCGCTGCGACGCCAATGACGTTCGGCACACGCTTGATCTCACGCCACGCGAACGCCCACAGGACGCCGATGCCAGCCACCAGCACGACCGCCAGGGCCGGCTTCACTAGGCCGCTGCCGGAGGTCTGCGCGA
The DNA here is from genome assembly GCA_964416015.1 of uncultured Tepidisphaerales bacterium. Lineage (GTDB taxonomy): Bacteria > Planctomycetota > Phycisphaerae > Tepidisphaerales > Tepidisphaeraceae > JBCDKH01. Next base: position 41,792 of record CAYQCT010000006.1, on the reverse strand, counting down.
GCCACTCGCCGACGCGTTCGTGGCCGCGGTAGCCTTCGTCGAACGACAGCCACGCCAGCCCGAACCCGGCGACGACGGCCCACCACACGCTCCCGCGGCCGGTCGACCGCCGCCACTCGTGGTAGACGAATGCACTGCCGGCGAGCAGGGCGAGCTTCATCGCACTCCACCAGGTCGGCACGTTGGCCTCCTGATCGAGATCGAAGTTCCACATCAGCTCGCCCGTGCCGAGCTGGTCGCGGAAGACGCGGCTGACGACGTACAGCAATAACACGATGGCGTCGCCGGCGAGGATCCAAAGCCAGAGCCGAAGGACGAGATTGGGTTGTTGGCGGAGTTGCTCACGAAACACTTACCAGATCTTAACGCATCAAGAGCGGCTTGTGAATGGTGGCAGCCGATACCCCGTCGTTTCAATGCAGAGGCGTCGACCGGTTCTGAGGACAGATCAGAACCTGTCGCGGCCCAGGACGTGCAGGTCGCCCTCGAAGCCCCAGTACAGCCCACGCGGGTAGAAGCGCAGGTGGAAGCCGAGCTCGAGGAAGACGTGCCACGCCAGGGCGAGGACGAAGCACGCGGCGACGATCCAGCCGATCGTGCTCCGCACCAGTGCCGCCTGGCGGAGCAACCGGCCGAGGCCGAGCACGAGGGCCGGGACGAGGACGATGTAGCCCCGGCCGCCGAAGGCGTCGCCGAAGTACCACGCGTACCAGCTGGCGTTCAGGTACCACAGGATCACGCCGCCCAGCAGAATCGGGGTGACGAACCAGCGTGGCTCGTGCATCCGCCGCCGCAGCAGCAGGCCGACCAGGCCGAGCAGCAGGACCGGGCTGAAGAAGAACAAGCCGTTGCGGCTCGAGACCAGCGCCTTGAGCAACGCCGGCTTCGTCCAATAAAACGCCTCGTTCGGCTGATACCCGATCTGCCCGGTAACCTGCACCGCCTCCTCGGCCGTGGCGACGGGCTGGTTGAGCAGCAGGAACAGCTGTCCCAGGCCCAGCAGGAAAACGATGGTCGGCAGCAGCCAGAGCCACGACCAACGCACGTGCCCGCGGGCGAGGAGGCGGACCAACAGCACGACCGGCACGATCCAGAAGACCGCCGTGATCGGCCGCGACAGGGCCATCATGCCGAACGCTGCCAGCGCGACCGGCAGCCATCGCCAGCGACCGGTGTCGGCGCGGAAGGCGGCGACGAGGCCGAGCGTCATCCAGAACGCCGTCGCCGTGTGCGCCAGCAACGGGTTCCAGAAGTGGTAGTGCCCGGCCGTGCTGAACAGCCACCCACCGATGACCGCGGCAGCGGCGATCGGGTGTGACAGGCCGAAGAACCGCGTCAGGGCGTCGTGCAACAACCGCAACGCGACGCAGCCGACGGCGATCATCCAGGCGAACGTCGCCGCCTGCGTGATCGGGCCATAGCCGTCGCTCCGCAGGCCCGGCACGCCGAGTCGCGCCAGCGGCCGCTCCAGGATCAGGCCCGCCGCAAAGCCCGGCGAGGCCGTGACCGCCGTGCCGAAGGTGTACCGATTCGGCGGGCTCACGTCGCGTGGCAGCGCGTGCAGCTGCCCGTCGCGCATGATCTGGTTGCGGAAGTCGAGGTCGCTGTCGAGCAGGACGCTGGGCAGGTACGCGTAGTACTCGAACGAGTCGGCCCTTAGCAGCAGGACCGGCTGGTCGTCGCCGGCCTGCGAAGCTCGCGTGACGAAGCTGACGCCGAGGCTGGCGAGGCTCATCAGGATTGCCAGCAGGGCGTAGCCGCGGGTCGGCGTGAGCCGAGGGCCGGGCGGGCGCGGCGTGGGCGACTTCTTCTGCGTCAGCGTCCCGATCGCAAAGCCGAGCAGGGCGACGAGGTAATGCCCGACCGTCGGCACGATGCTGAGCCAGACGCCGCCCGGGCCGATGCGACGGCGGACGACGGCGAAGAGGCCGCGGTTGAGGATGACCACGACCGCCAGCATCGCGAAGGCGGCCAGCAGTTCGAGCCGCGCCGCCGGCAGGCCGACGATGGCTGTAACGGCTTCTCCCACGCTCGCAAGCGTGAACCACATGCGATAGCGTGGCAGATATTCCTGCGCCAGCAACGCTCCGATCCAAAGGATCGGCACGGCGATTGCCGCCGGAGATTGCACCGCCGCCAGGACAAACAGGACACAGGCGGCGAAACTCGCGATCGCCGCCAGCTTCTGCGTCGGCCGGAGGTTGAGCTTGTCCGCTGCCGTCGGCCTTCGTCGCAGCAGCCGCGTCCACGGGATCGCGCGGTCGAAGAGATCGGTCCGCAGCATCTTCGACAGCGTCCAGCGTTTGCGGTGCTTGACCTGGATCGTCGGGTCCAGCAGCACGCGTTCGCCGCCCGCGACGAGTCGCATGCCGAGTTCGATGTCCTCGATGCAGGGCCGGCCGTAGTCGTCGCTGAAGCCGTTGTGGCGGTCGAAGGCGTCGCGTTTCATCGCCCCGCAGCCGCTCCAGAAGGTTCCCGCGTCGCCGGCCGAGGTGTGGTGCGTGTGGTGGTGTTGGAGGTTTTTCCAGACGCTGACGACGTGCGGGTCGGCCGGCCGGTCGTCGTAGCTGCCGAAGACGGCGGCGTGCGGCGAGCCGTCGGCGAGCACGTCTGCGACGCGGCCGACGGCGTCGGGGGCAATCTCGCAGTCGGCATCGACGAAGAAGACGATCGGCGTGTCGGCCAACTTCACGCCCGCGTTCCGCGCCGCAGCCGGCCCGGCGTTGGTCGCGAGCCGGTGGTACGTCGCCCCGGCCTCTCGACAGAGCGACGCGAGCTGCTCGCCCTGCGTCGGCGACGCGTCGTCGACAACAACGATCGCGGCCGGCGGCGGCGAGCAGTTCCGCAACGCCGCCAAGCACGGCTGCAAATGATGCGCGTCCTCGAACACCGGCACGACCACCGTCACTGCGGCGGCCGGATCAGCAACAGGCGAGGGCGATGACATCCGGGGCGACAAGGTAGCGACGCGGGCTCGCAATCAACGCATCGGAACGTGCTACCGTTCGGCTGCACCGCGGCGGGGCGGCGAGCGTGACGACGTCGAACGGATGAACCCGCCGCCCGAAGAATGCTCGCAGCAAGACGTGTCGCCGCGGCAACGGCTGACGGCCGGGCCGGGCGAGCGAGGCGACCTGCGGCTGGCGAGCGTCGGCGTGATCCTGTTCCTGCTGACGCTCGTGCCGCGAATGATCCGGCACGTCATGTGGCGGGACGAGTGGCAGGCGTGGTTCGTCGCGACCGAGCCGACGCGGCTCGGCGAGCTGCTGCGGCTGACGCGGGACGAGGGTCATCCGGCCGGGTGGCACCTGCTGCTGCGGACCATCGACGCCCTCGGCGGCGGGCCGTGGGCGATGCAGGCCATCCACGCGGCGGCGGCGGCGGGCGTGGTCTTCCTGTTGCTGGCGTTCTTCCCGGCGGCGCGCTGGGTGCGCATGCTTTTGCCGCTGGGCTACGTCTTTTTCTACGAATGGGCCGTGCTGAGTCGGCCGTACGCGCTCGGCGTGGTGCTGTTGCTGGCGGCGACGGTCCTGCTCACGCGGCGGCCGCGGGCGCACCTGACGACGGCAGGCCTGCTCGCGGTGGCGTGCCAGTTCAGCCTCTTCACCGCCGCCCTGGCCATTCCGCTCGCGGCCGCGGCGATGGTTCGCTGGTTCGTCGGGGGCCGACCGAAGCCCGGCGGGTTCGCCGCCGCTTGCGTGTTGTTCCTCGCCGGCCTGGGCTTGCTGGCGGTGCAGCTCGCCGACGCCGACCGCGTGCCGGACGTGCAGCAGGTATTGTCCACCGGCAGCCTCGCCGAACCTTCGCCCGGCGACGGCTGGACCGACCGCGTCGGCGAGCTCGGCACGACCCTCGCCAAGGCCCTCGTCCCGATGCCGCCGCCGGACCGTGAGTGGTGGAACGACACGCTGCTCGTCGGCCCGGTCGCGTCGCTCGGCGTCGGGGCTCAATGGCTGCTCGGCGTCGCGGCACTGGCGTGGCTCGTCTGGCTGCTGCAGGAGTCGCACCGGCCGCGGGATCCGGCGGCGTGGGTCTTCGTGCTGCTGGCGCTCGGGCTGCTCGTCGTGCCGTTGCTCGCCATCAGCGAGGCCCGGCATCGCGGGCACGTCTACCTCGTCGCGTTGCTGGCGGCCTGGCTGACGCGGGAGCCGACGGGCGTGGCCGGCCGCAACGTCGCGTTGCCGTTGCTGGTCGCGGTGCAGGCGGTGGCCGGATTGGCCGTGGGATTCTTTGGACTCTGGCGGCCAACGACGGAGGCCGACGACGCGGCGGACCTGGTCACCGACGGCATCGTCTTCGTCTACGACGACGACGCGCTCACCAGCATCGCCGGCCACCTCGGCCGACCCGTCCGCCGCTTGACCGACGGCGAACTTGCCACCTACGCCACGTTCGGCCACGACCGGCCTCGCACGCCCGACGACGCCGTCATGCTCGACACCGTCGCTGACGCCGCAGCGTCGGATCGTGACGTATTCGTCGTCTGGTCGCGGACACGGCCGCTGCCGGGCGTGTTCGATGATCCGCGGTTCGAGGTCGTGGCCGAGTTGAAAGAGGCGGTCGTGCTGAGCGAGCGGTACGTCGTGCTGCGTTGGATCGGCAACGGACCCACGGCGACGACGCGGGACGCCCGATACACCGATCGTTGACTTCTGCCGCGTCGCCCAACCCGAAGCCGGTGGCTGCCGCGACGCGTCGCGGCGGTTCAATCACGATCGCGGCGCAAGCCGTGCAGACGGTGCTGGGCATCTTCACCGGCGCGTACCTCGCCCGGCTGCTCACGCCGGACGCGTTCGGGTTGTTCGCCATCGCGATGGTGCCGTTCGGTCTGCTGGCGACGGTGCGTGAGTTCGGCCTGACGGCGGCGATCGTGAGGGCGAACACACTTTCGCCGCACGACTTGTCGGGCCTGTTCTGGCTGTCGCTGCGGTACGGGGCGTATCTGGCGGCGGCGATGCTGCTGCTGACGCCGCCGCTCGTTTGGTTCTACGGCGAGCCGTGGCTCTGGCTGGCGTTGCCGGCGTTGGCGAACGTGCTGCTGCTGCAAGCCGTCGGCATCGTGCCGCTGGGCCTGCTGCGGAGGCAGATGCGGTTCGGCTGGATCGTCGCGGCGGAAGTCACCGCCTTCGTCACGGCCGCGGCAGTCGCGTTGACGATGGCCTGGTACGGGGCCGGGGCGTGGGCGCTCGTCATGCAGATCGTCCTGCAGCAGGCGGGCGTCGCAGCGCTCGTCGGCGGCGTTGCACTCGTCCAAGGCTGGCGGCCGGGGTCGTTCGTCACGGCCACACCGGCGGCCCAGCTCCGCGAGCACGTCACGTTCGGCCGCGAGGCGACGCTGTCGCGACTCGTCCTCAACTTTGGCCGGGCCTTCGACTTCGCCGCGATCGGCCGGGCCTACGGCGCGGCTTCGCTGGGTCTGTACGAACGGGCCTTTGTCTGGGCGCAGTTCCCCAGTCGGCAGATCCAGACGCCGCTGGTCTACGTCGCCGTCAGCGGCCTGAGCGGGATCGTCCGCCGCATCGAGAAGGCCGAAGCCGCCGGCGACGTGGCGAAGCAACGCGACGCCGCCGCGGACTACCGAAGGTCCGCCGGGCTTGGCCTCGGAATCCTGCTGGCGTTGGTCTTCCCTGCGCAGGTGATCCTGATCGTCGAAGCACCGGCCGTCGTTCGCGTGCTCCTGGGCGAGCAGTGGATCGCGGCAAGCTCGTTGCTCGTGATCCTGTCGGCAGCGCTCGCGTTTCAGAATCTGGGCCGGTGCGTCAAGTGGATTTACCTGGCCGAAGGGCGGACGCGGCAGCAGCTGCGATCGTCGCTCGTCGAGACGCCGGTGCTGATCGTCGGCATCTGCTGCGGCCTGCCGTTCGGCGTCGAGGGCGTGGCGTGGGCGGTGCTGGTTGCCTCGATCCTGATCGGGCCGGGTTCGATGGCCTATTGCGTCTGGGGCGGGCGATTGGCGGCGAAGGACGTGCTGTGGGCCGTCGCGAGGCCTGCGGTCGCGGCGGTTATGGCCGGGGCGGCGTGTGTGGCGAGCGACCGATTCCTGCGTCTGCCGGACAGCGTCACCTTCGACGAGGCTTTCGTGCGTCTCGTGATCCAGTCGGTGCTGTTTAGCGCCGTCTACGCCGCGATCCTGCTCGGCAGCCGCGGCGGCCGGGCGATGGCGGTGGCGTTGCTGCCCTCAGGCCTGGCCCGGCGCTTTGCCGCGTAGCAGCCCGCCCGCGACGTCGCCGGCCTGCTTGACCACGCGGCCGATCGTGTAGTTCGGGCTGCGACGCAACGCCCCGGACAACGCCCGCACCGCCGCGGTCTTCTGGCCGATGCGCCAGGAGGTATAGGCGTGGTCGTAGAGGAACCGGGCGTGGCCGCGTGGGTGCTTCGCGAGGCGGTCGCGTTGGCGGTCGACGACACGCTCGAAGTCGCGTTGACGTCGGGACGGCGCGGTCGAGATCCGCGGGCCGGTGTGCTTGAAGCGGCGGTACGTCACGGTCGGCACGCCCACGACGCTGCACCGCTCGTTCAGCCGCGGCATCAGGTCGGTCCACTCGCGACCCGAGATCTCCGGGTCGAACCCGCCCAACTCCATCAGCACATCCCGCTCGACGACCAGCGTCTGCTTCGACAGGAACGACGTCCCGGTGACCTGCT
>CAYQCT010000006.1:25271-35137 GCA_964416015.1 uncultured Tepidisphaerales bacterium | reverse complement strand
CGTGTTCGTCAAGCACTTCGCCCGCTTCGTCGACGTTCGTCAACCCGCTCAGCACCGCCACCGGCCTGGGCACGTTGCCCGCCTCGGCGGCTTCGAGCGAGAGACGGGCGTAGTGCGGCAGCAGGCGGTCGTCGTCGTCGCAGAAGCCGACCCACCGCGTCGTCGCCGCCGCGACGCCGGTATTGCGGGCGACGCAGATGCCGGCGTTTTCCTGACGAACGACCGTCACGCCGGCAAACTCCGGCTCGTCCAGCACGACCGGCTGCGGCGAGCCGTCGTCGACGACGAGCACCTCGACGCCATCGATGTCCTGCGCCAGCGCCGCCCGGACCGCGTCGCGGACGAGCGTGGGACGGTCGAAGGTCGGGATAATGATCGTCAGCCGCGGCTCGGTCATGCAGCAGAAGGGCGAAGGGTGTCGACGGGGTTGCGGAGGATCGCGAGCCCGGCCACCACCAGCCACGCGAGCGACGCGGGCAGCACCGGGTACCAGATCGTCTGCCAGTCGAGCAGCCCTGCCAAGTTGAAAATCGGCCGCGGCGTAACGGGCAGGTTCCACAGCACGCCGATCAAGGCTGCCAGCACGAACGTGCCCACGACGAGCCCCACCGTCGGCACGCCGATAAGCGGCCCGGCGTCGAGTCGTGGCAGGAGCTTGCGGCGGAGCCATTCCCAGTCGACGAAGACGCCGTAGACGATGCCGAACGCGCTGAACGTCGTCGCCATCCAGATGCCGTTGACGCTGTGGAAGACGAGAATCGAGGCCAGGTACAAATGCCGCAGCCGGCGGTTGAGCAACGCCAGCGGGAACGTCATCTCCAACGCGATCGTCGCGTACTGCAACGCCTTGTCGAGCCACGGCGTCGTCGCGATCAGCGGCGCCAGGTGGTTGTCAGCCAATCCCTCGCGGGCGGCTTCGATGTTCTTGTGGACGAAGAGGTAGCCGAGCACGCCGTCCTCGGTGAACCAGGTGCCCTCGACGGCAATCTTGAAGATGCCCGAGCAGCAGATGAGCGCGCCGAGCAGGACGAGCAGAATCCGCGTCGGCAGGACGTGCCGTTGCTCCGCCGCGTCCGTCGCCACCGGCGGCAGACCGCGCTGGCGGGCACGGACGGCATCGAGCGAGTACGTGTCGCCCCAACCGCTGAACAAGCCCATCAGCAGCGGGGCGTAGAACGCGATGACGAGCGTCGCGTGCTCCTGGTCCACACTGAAGAAGTGGCCTTCGTAAAGCAACGCGACGACCAGCACGACGAGCGTCACGACCCGCGTGAACAGGCCGAGGCAGAGCACGACGAGCAGGGCGACCAACAGCGACTCGAGGATCCCGATCGCCATCGGCCCCGGCCAGGGGAACGGGGCGAGCAGCAGCATCGGCATCCGGTGCGCCGCCGGCACGTCGCCGAGGAATCGGCCCGTGTACGTGCTGAGGTGCCAGAGGAAAAAGAGCGAGAACAGCACGCGAAACAAGCCCAACCGGCCCGCGGCGTGCGGGAAGGGCGTCGTCAGCCAGTCGCGGATCCCGGCGTGCACCCGGCCGAGGAAGCCGGCAATGGCCGCGTCGGCTCGAAGCAACCTGTTCATCGTCCCCCCTCCGGCGAAGGGGCGACCGCGATCAGCCGGTCGTGCCGAATCGGATTCTCATGATCTGCCGCGGGCAGGGCCAACGGCTCGACATCCCACGCCGTGCGCCAGACCTCCAGCGACGCGACGTCGAAGTCCGGAAACGCCGTCCTCGCCACGCCGCTCAGGTAGTGCCGATACACCGCATGCTCGTCGGCCGGCAGGTCGTCGCGGGCGAACTCGGCGAACAGGTATCGCGCCTCGAACGCCCGGCCTTGCCCCCAGAGCTCGTGCGGCTCGACCACGCCTCGGCGGCCGTCGGCGGCGACGACGTGCAGGTCCCACTCGTAATTCACCGTCGGATGCGGCTCGGGATAGACGTTGGTGTAAACCGCCGCCGTCAGCAACGGCCACAGGTCCGCCCGCGGCCCGATCAGGGCCAGCCCCGCGAGCAACCCGACCAGCACCCACGTCGCCGCCGCCAGCCGTCGCGGCTCGGTGGCGTTCCGCGTCGCCCACGCCGGCCGGTGGACCAGGATCAGCACGCCCACGCCGCCGACGAGGAAGAAGGCGGTAAATAATCGTGCGACAACGTGCCACTGGTGCAGCAGGGCGTCCCTCGTCGGGAACTGCGTCCGCCAGCCGTCGACGAACCAGGCGACCAGCGGCGAGACGTCGCCGTCGAAGCCGGCGGCTACCCGCGACGGGGCGAGCACCTCCGAATAGAGCAGCCACGCCGCCAGGAACGCGACGAACAGCGTCAGGAGCAGCAACGACAGGCCCGGCACGCGGACGCCCTGCACGCCGGGAGAATCTTGGTCGAACGCACCTCGCATCGTCTGCCGCCGGAGAATGCCACATCGGACGGATGGGTGCAATGGCATTCGACTGGCGACGGTCGATGTCGTGGCCGATACTGTTCGGCCCGCCGCCTGATCCGCCTTGCCCATGCCCGACCCGAAGCCTGTCAACCTCGGCCTGCTCGGCTGTGGCCGCGCCGCCCGACGCCTGCACCTGCCGGCCCTTAAGAACGCCGCGGGTGCGAAGCTCGCCGCCATCGCCGAGCCCGCCGCGACCGATCCCGCCGTCGCCGCCGAGCTGAAGCAGAAGGCCCCCGACGCCACGATCTACCACGGCTGGCGTGAGCTGCTGCGCGACGACGCGATCGACGCCGTCGTGATCGCACTGCCCACGCCGATGCACGCCCGCGTCGCCATCGCGGCCCTCGCGGCCGGCAAGCACGTCTACGTCGAAAAGCCGATCGCCACCGACCTCCGCAACGCCCGCCGCGTCCTGCGGGCCCGCGACCTGGCCGAGGCCAAGCACGGCCGCCGGGCGGCGATGACGGGCTTCAATTACCGCTTCAACCCGACCTGGAAGCAGCTCCGCGACCTCATCCACGGCAACGCGGTCGGCGACGTCGTCGCCGTCCGCTCCAGCTTCTGCACGCCCAGCCGACAATTGCCTGGCTGGAAAGCCACACGGCAAAGTGGCGGCGGGGCGTTGCTCGACCTCTTCAGCCACCACGCCGACCTGCTGCCCTGGCTGCTCGATCAGTCGGTGGAGAACGTCGACGCGACCGTCCTCAGCCGCGAGACCGACCAAGACACGGCCAGCGTGCAGCTCACCTTTGCCGGCGGCGTCGTGGCGCAGTGCCTGCACACGATCAGCGGCAGCGAGTGCGACGAGATCGAGATCGTCGGCACCAACGGCCGCCTCGTCGCCGACCGCATGAACGGCCAAATCACGCGTCTGCCCCGAAGCCGACCGGTGGAACGCGGCGACAAACTCCGCGCCGGCGTCGGCCTGATGACTACGACGCCCAAGCGGCTCAAGGCGACGCTGGCCCCGCAGGGCGAGCCGAGTCATCCGTCAGCCCTGAAGCACTTCGTCGCCCGCTGCGTCGATGGCGTCGTGCCACGTGTCTCGCTCGCAGACGGCTTCAACGCCGCCGCCCTCATCGAAGCCGCCGAGACCGCCGCGTCGACCGGCACGTCGCAGTCGCCCGAACGCGTCGCCACGCCCAACGACCCGCAGCCGGCCAGCGACGACGTCCCGGCGATGTCCGCGGTCCTGGTCGCCGCGACGAAGTTCGCCGACGTCGCCCGGACCGAGGCGGCGATGCGGAAGCAGACCATCGTCGGCGACATCGAGCTCATCATCGTCGGCCCGAGCCTCGACGCCCTCGCCGACGCCCCGGCGGATCTGGACGAGGCCGGGTACAAACGCGTCCTCCGCGTCAGTGCCGACGGGCCGATCGACAACGTCGACACTGCCGCCGCCCACGGCATTCGCGTCGCGACGGCTCCGGTCCTCGGGCTCAACGAAGACCACGCGTACCCCGAGCCGGAGTGGGCCGAGAAGATCGTCGCCTCCCACCGCACCGCCCGCGGTGGCCCGTTCATCGCGGTCGGCAGTGCGTTCGAAAACGCCAATCCCAGGACGCCGCAAAGCTGGTGCAACCTGCTGCTGGCGTACGGCTCGTGGGTCGGCGAGAACCGCCGCGGGCCGGCGACGCACGTCAGTCGGCACAACATCGCCTACGACCGCGAACGCCTGCTCGCCGCCGTCGGCGACGACCTCGACCACCGCCTCGGCCGCGACGGCAACCTGCTGGGCACGCTGCTCAAGCAAGGCCAACGCTTCTACCTCGAGCCCGACGCCCGCGTCCGGCACCTCAACCCAAGCGTGACCAGCAGCACCCGCGAGCTTCGCTTCGGCGCGGGCCGGCTCTATGCCGCGACGCGGGCGACCGGCGGCAACTGGTCGACCGCCAAGCGGCTCGGCTACGCACTCGGCTCGCCGCTGTTTCCGGTGATGCGGCTGAAGCACCTCGGCAAGCGGACGCTCGTCGCCCAGCAGGCCGTCGGCTGGAAGCTCTGGCCGTCGCTCTTGTGGTGGCTCACGGTGGACGCCGCGGGACAGGCCGTCGGTTTTGCCTTCGGCCCCGGCGACACGGCCGAGCGGTTGGCGGCGTTCGAGTTCGACCGCGCCCGGCACATGACCGAAGCCGACCGTCGCGAAGTCGACGCGGCTCTAGCCATGCCGACTCCGCCGGCGAAGGTGGCGGCCTGACGATGCCGACGGTCTCCGCGATCATCCCGACGCGGCGTCGCCCGCACCTGGTCGCCGCCGCGGTGCAGTCGGCGTTGGACGAGCCGGAGGTGCGTGAGGTCGTCGTGGTGATCGACGACCACGTCGCAGAGCACGTCCGCAGGACCCGCGATGCACTGCGACGAATCGAAGCGGAGCCGACGAGCCCTGCGCATGAGCGAAGGGTTCTGCACAACCCCTCAGAACCCCTCGCTCACGCTCGGGGCTCGCAACCGGAGAATCGGACGCATTCACCCAACGTCTCTCACGATGCGAGACCCAAGCGTGAGCGCGGGGTTCCGGACGAGCCTGCAGAAGCACCCGCCTCCCGCTCGCGTACGAACAACTCGCCAAACCGCCTTGTCATCCTCAACACGCCCGGCCTCGGCAACGGCGCTGCCCGCAACGCCGGCGTCGCCGCGGCCAAAGGCGACGTGCTCGCCTTCCTCGACGACGACGACACCTGGCTGCCGGGCAAGACGCGACAACAACTCGAGCTCCTGGAACACGACCAAACCCTCGCCGTCGGCCGCGTCCGGGCCGACGCCGGCGAGGCCGAGTTCCTCTGGCCGCGTCGCCTGCCGCGGCCGGGCGAGTCGGTCTGCGAGTACCTCTTCTGCCGAACGTCCCTCGGCACCGGCGAAGGTTTGGCCCAGACCTCGACCTGGCTCGGCCGGGCGTCGCTCTTTCGCGAGCTGCCGTTCGACGAGTCGCTGCGTCGTTACGTTGATCTCGACTGGCTCCTGCGGGCGGCCGACACGCACGCCGACTTCCGCCTCGCCTTCGCCGGCTGGCCGGAGCCGGTGGCCGTCTGGGACATCAAGCCGCGGCCCCGCATCAGCACCGGCCACTGCGGCGACGACGCGCTCGCCTTCGCCGACGAACGACGCGAGCTCATGAGCCCGGCCGCGTACGCCGCCTTCGTCCTGACCCTCGGCAGCGACGCCGCCTGCCGCGACGGACGCTCGCCCGGCTTCTGGAAGCTCCTCGCCGCCGCCCGTCGTCACGGCCGACCCAATGCCGCAGTCCTAGCAACGCACTGCCTGCAGTTTGCCGTGCCGCGTGGCCTGCTCGCCCGGGCCGCGGGTCGCCGCAAGGAGGCCGCGTGCGCATCCTGATCGCTCACGACTACGGCCGACCGGTCGGCGGGGCCGAACGCATGAGCCAAGGCCTTCGCGACGGCCTCCGCGAGCGTGGCCACGAGTCGCTCTTCTTCGGCTCGACCGCCGCGCCGATCGCGAACCAACCCATGATCGCCGACGAGACCTGCTACGGCAGCACGAAGTACCAGCCGGTCCTGCAAGCCTTCAATCCCGCCGCCGCCCGCCGCTTTCGGCAGGTCGTCGCCGAGTTTCGGCCGGACGTTGTGCACGTGCGGATGTTCCTGACGCAGCTCTCGCCGCTGATCTTGAAGACGCTCCGCGACGTGCCCGCGATTCTGCACGTCGTCAATTACAACCTGATCTGCCCGATCAACACCAAGACGCTGCCCGACGGCTCGCCGTGCCACCACCGGCCGGGCACCGTCTGCCACCGCACCGGCTGCATGTCCTGGCTCGGCGTGGCCCGATGGGCGGCGCAGGATTGGCTGACGGACGTGAGCGTGTTCGACCGCATCATCACCAACAGCCACTGGACCGCCGATCGGCTGCGGGCGGAGGACGTGCGTGTCGACGGCGTCGTGCACAATGGTGTCGCGGTGACCGACGCCCGGCCGCCGTTGGCCGACGACGCGGTGCCGACGGTCGCCTACGCCGGGCGATTGATTCCGAAGAAGGGCGTCGACGTCCTGCTGCGTGCCGTGGCGAAGCAGGCCGATGACGTGCGGCTGCTCATTGCCGGCGACGGGCCGCAGCGGGGCGAGCTGGAGCAACTCGCCGCGATGCTCGGCCTCGCCGAACGCGTCACCTTCCTCGGCCACGTCACCGCCGATGAGATGCAGCGAGCCTTCGCGACCGCCTGGGTGCAGGCCGCCCCGAGCACATGGGAAGAACCCTTCGGCCTCGTCGCCGCCGAGGGCATGATGCGTGGCACCGCCGTCGTCACGACGGACTCCGGCGGCTTGGCCGAACAGGTCGAGGTCGGCGTCACCGGCTTCACCACGCCCGCCGGCGACGTCGAGGCCTTGGCGACGGCGTTGCGGGCGATCCTGACCGACCGCGAGAAGGCCGAGGCGATGGGGCGGGCAGGCCGCGAGCGGGCGTTGGAGTTGTTCACGATGGACGCGGTGCTCGACCGCTTCGAGGCGATTTACGCGGAGCTGGTGCGGTGACGCTGCCGACGGCGAGCGTGGTGGTACCGACCTTCGGCCGGCCGGCGGTGCGGCAGTGTGTCGAAGCGCTCCTCGCGCAAACCCTGCCCGACCTCGAAATCCTCGTCGTCGACGACGGCGGCACGCCCGCGGCGGCCGACACGCTCGCCGGCATCGACGATCCTCGCCTCCGCGTCCTACGCCAAGACAACGCCGGCCCCGCCGCCGCTCGCAACCGCGGGGCCGCCGAGGCGCGGGCGGACCTGCTGGCCTTCACCGACGACGACTGCCGGCCCGCCGGCGACTGGCTCGCCAAGCTCCACGCGGCCTGGCAGCAGACGCCCGACGCCATGGTCGGCGGATGGACGGTCAACGCGTTGCCACGCAACGGTTTCAGCGAAGCCTCGCAGGTCGTTGTCGACTTCATGTACGAGCGGCTCAACGCCGACGCAGACGACGCGGCCTTCGTTACGAGCAACAACATGGCGTTGTCGCGGGACGCTTTCACCGCGCAGGGCGGCTTCGACGCGAGCTACCCGCTCGCCGCCGGCGAGGACCGCGAATGGTGCCGACGCTGGCGAGCCGCCGGCCACAAGATCCGGCTCGTCCGGGAGGCACGCGTCGACCATTATCATCATCTCACGCTCCCAAAACTGTGGCGCCAACACGTAGGCTACGGCCGCGGCGGGCGGCACTTTCGCGACACCGCCGCCGGCAGCGACGACGGCGCGTTTCGCTTCCCCCGCGACCACGTGGGCCTGGTCCTGCGTCCGCTGCCGCACCGGCCGGTGGTCTCGATGTTGCTCGGCCTCGTTCAGGTAGCGACAGCGTTCGGCACTTTATCGGCCGGGCGAAGCCGGAAGGGCGAATAAGATCGTCTAGACCCTGCCGCGTTGTCAAGACCCTGCCGCTTTGTCAAGACCCTGCCGCTTTCATGCCCTTTGCAACGAGGCACACACGAACCCGCTTCGTATCCGATATAACGACCCGACGCGACATCCGTTTCGTCGCCTGACCGTCATCCACCCCGCACGCAATGCAGACCGTCGACCCGCGCATCCAGCCCGCCGAAAATCACGACGCACGAGGTGCGTCGAGCGACGAAGCAGCGGTCGAACACCGCGACCTGCTCATCATCGGCGGCGGCCCGGCCGGATTGACCGCCGCCATCGGCGCCGTCCGCCGCGGGCACAAGCCGCTCGTCCTCGAAGGCGACCACTGCTTCGGCGGCATCAGTAGAACCGAGCAGTACAAAGGCTACGGCTTCGACATGGGCGGCCACCGCTTCTTCAGCAAGAGCAAGGAAGTTCGCGACCTCTGGGACGACATCATGGGCGAGGAGTTCCTCGTCCGCCCCCGGCTGAGCCGCATCTACTACGACGGCAAGTTTTATAACTATCCGCTCAAACCGATCGACGCCATGCGGAACCTGGGCGTCCGCGAGTCGGCCTTCCTCATGGCCAGCTACTTTCGCTGGAAGCTCTTTCCCCACAAGAAGGAGGAGACCTTTGAGGAATGGGTCGTCAATCGATTCGGGCGACGCTTGTTCCGTACGTTCTTCAAAACTTATACGGAGAAGGTCTGGGGCATGAGCACCAGCGAGCTGCGCGCCGACTGGGCGGCACAGCGAATCAAAGACCTGTCGCTCAAAAAGGCGGTCCTCGGCGGATTCATCAAACCGAAGCACGGCAAGATCACCACGCTGATCGAGAAGTTCCACTACCCGCGACGCGGCCCGGGTCAACTATGGCAATACGCCGCCGATTACGTCAACGAACGCGGCGGCGAGTGCCGACTCAACAGTCGCGTCAAGACCGTCCACCGCGAGGGCGATCGTCTCATCGGCGTCACGCTCGAAGACGGCACGCGGATCACAGCGGACAAGATCATCACCACGCTTCCGCTGACGACGCTCGTCCGTGTCATGCAACCCGCGGCCCCACTCGAGGTCCGCGAAGCTGCTCTTTCTCTGCGATATCGTGACTACCTGACCGTCTGCCTCATCGTCGACGAGCCCGAACCGTTCCCCGACAACTGGGTCTACATCCACGATGCCTCGGTCACCGTCGGCCGCGTGCAGAACTACAAGAACTGGTCCGAACACATGGTTCCCGAAGAGGACCGTGCAACGCGGACCGCCCTGGGCATGGAGTACTTCTGTAACGTCGGCGACTCGCTATGGCAGATGACGGACGAAGAGTTGGTCGACCTGGCGACGAAGGAAATTGAGACGATCGGCCTGATCTCCGAAGGCAAGGTCGTCGACGGCGTCGTCTACCGTGTGCCGAAGAGCTATCCGGTCTACGACGAACATTATGCGGGTCACGTCCAGAAGATTCGCGACTTCATCGATGCGTTCGACAATGCAGCGACGATCGGCCGCAACGGTCTGCACCGGTACAACAACCAGGACCACTCGATGCTTTCCGCATTGCGAGCGGTCGACAACCTGTACGATGGCACGACGCACGACGTCTGGAAGATCAACGCCGAGCAGGAGTATCACGAAGAACAGAAGGCCGGCAAGAAGCCCCAGCCCGGTCGGTACCGCACGGACCCTGCCGAACAGGACGGTGCGACGCCGATGAACGCCCCGCAGCGGCCGACGATGAAGGGTCACTAGAACGACCTTCTATAGATGAATGCGTCGCCGCTGTTCCGGTGGGAGCAGCGTGCACGTCTGGCTCGCGTCGGCGTAGCCGAAGATCTTGAACCGGACCGCCGCGACGCCGCGATAGCCGAGGTCGCGGAGCGGTCGCGGGATCAGCCGCATCGCCTTCGTGTGCCGCCAGGGCGGACGAAGGTGCGTCGCGATCCGAGCCGCCGCTGTCGAATGTGTGGCTACTTCGCCATCCTCGGCGACGTACAGAATGGACTCGCGATAGTCGCCGTCCAGGCCCGCCGCCTCGAGAACGCGTCGGCCCAGATCACTCTGCAGCGGCGAAAAGTGCAGCCGATC
>CAYQCT010000006.1:18652-25261 GCA_964416015.1 uncultured Tepidisphaerales bacterium | reverse complement strand
GATCGTCGGCCTCGTGGTCGAGCGTGAACCGCAGGCTCTTGTCGCACAGCCCGCACTCGCCGTCATACAGCATCAGCGGCAAGACGTCGGCAAACTCGCTCCGGATCTGGCTCGCCTCTGGCGTCGGCATGACAACCGGCATCGTACGTCACGCCGCCAACGCCAGCGGCGGACGCTCGATCGGCTCGCGGGCAACGCCGTCGCAGAGAACGTAATGCCGCGGTGCCTGCACGAGCGGACCGGCCTGCTCGACCGGCAGGGGCCTGCCGAAGTAGTAACCCTGCAACAAGTCGCAGCCGAGGTCTCGCAGCACATTCCACTGCTCCGTCGTCTCCACGCCCTCTGCCACCAGCTCGATGTCGAGAGCGTCGCAGAGCGTCACGATCGCGCGAACGACTGCGATGTAGTCGCCACGTTCGGCCAAACTACAAATGAAGGATCGGTCGAGCTTTACGCAGTCGAGCGGGAACTGGTGAAGGCAGGAAAGGCTCGAATAACCGGTGCCGAAGTCGTCCATGACGATGCGACACCCCATCTGGCGAAGCTCGCGGAGCTTGCCGACGCTGCGGTCGGGATCCCGCATGACGCCGCTCTCGGTAACCTCGAGTTTCAACCGGCCGTCGCCGAGACCGTGCTGTTCGACGAGCTCACGAACGGTCGGCAGCAGTTTCGGATCGCCGAGCTGGCGGCGGGAAAGGTTGACGTTGACAGATATCGGCGGCGGCGTGGTGCCGTCGCCGACGGGTGGGTTCCAGGAAAGAAATTGCTCGCAGGCCGCCCGCAAGGTCCAGTCGCCGAGCTCCGTGATGAGCCCTGATTCCTCGGCCGCGGCGATAAACGCGGCGGGGCCGAGCATGCCGTCGGTCGGATGTTCCCAACGCATAAGCGCTTCGAAGCCGCCGAGCGAACCGTCCGACGCCTTGACGATCGGCTGGTAAAGCAGGCGAAGCTCGCCTCGATCGGCCGCACCACGGAGGTCGCCCTCGACCCGAAGTCGCTCGACCGCCTGCTTGTGCATCTCCTCGTCGAAGACGACACTTCGGCCGCAGTCGCCCACGTCGCCGCCGTCGCGGGTCTCAGTCTTCCCGCGGTACATGGCCGTATCGGCGTCGCGGATCATGGACTCGGCGTCGCCGTAGCGAAGGGCACTGGTCGTGATGCCGACGGTCGCCGTGCAGCGGATCGTCCGCCCCCCGAGGCGGTACGGCTTGGCGAGCCGATCGAGCAGACGTTGTGCGACGCCCTGAGCGTCGGAAAACTCGCGGATGTCGTCGAGGAGAACGATGAACTCGTCGCCGCCGACGCGGGCCGCCGTGACGAGCCCGCTCGGCTCCTGGTTGTTCGCAACTAACGCCTTGTCGCGTTCGCTGCTGACCGTGTCGCCCGCCCGAACGGCCTCGGCAAGACGATGGGCGATCTGGCGCAGCATGTCATCGCCGGCGGCGTGGCCGAGCGAGTCGTTAATGATCTTGAATCGGTCGAAGTCAAAGAAAAGCACCGCGAACTTGCGATCCGGGTCCTGACGCTGCCGCTCGATGACGCGGTCGAGCCGGTCCGTAAACAGACGACGGTTCGGCAGGTCGGTCAAGCGATCATGCAACGACGCCCGCTGCAATTCCGCATTGCGACCACGAACTACGGCTTCTAGAGAAGCGACCTGATTCTTCCAACGTTGCTCACTCCGCCACTTCTCACTCATCGCAAGCGTCGCCTGGCGAATCTCGATCGGGTCGAAAGGCTTCTTGATCACGAGCAGCCGGTCGCTGACGCCGAGGTGGCGAAGCATGTCGCTCCATTCGTGGTCGCCGAACGCGGTGCAGAGGCAAATGTGCAGCGACGGATCCGCCTGCCAGATTCGGCGGATCGTCTCCGTCCCGTCCCAGCCGGGCGGCATCCGCATGTCGACGATCGCGACCTCGTACGGCCGGCATTCTTCTATGGCTGTCTCAACCTTCGCCAATCCGGCGGCGCCGTCGAAGGCGTGGTCGAGGGAGAAACTCACTTGCGGTAGCGAAGGCAGCGTTGGCGCTTTATTCCCGAACAAGCCGTCGGCAGCACCGGCAAGATCCGAGCACCGCCGCTGCGGGCCGCCGGTGAGGATCTTGCGATAGCTCTCGTGCATCGCCTCGGCATCATCAATGCAGAGCAGACGCCGAGAGCTGCCACCGGCCAGTCGCGTGCCACCGAACGTTCGTTGGTTCTTGGTTCTCATGTGAGAAAGATCGATGTCGTTGTTATGAGTCCGGTTCACGCAGCCACTCGCAGCGCAGGCATCATGGTCTCGGCAGGTGTCGACGGGTCCCGAAGGACGAGGCGGAACGTTGCCCCGCGGCCGGGCCCGTCGCTGTCGACTTCGACGATGCCGTGCATCTCCTGGGCCGCGATAGCCGTCGAGTGCAGGCCGAGGCCGTGACCGGAACGTTCCGCTTTCGTCGTGAAGCCGGGGCGAAAGATGGCGTCGAGCTTGCTGGCCTCGATACCGCGACCGTTGTCCGTGACGGACAGGACGATCTCCCGCGTGATACCCGGCGGGGCCGCCGCGGTGGGACGACGCTGGCCGACGCGGATGCTGAGATGGCGGTCGCCGTCGATGTCGCTCGTCGCTCGGCCGGCGTTCTGAAGGAAGTTCGTGAGGATTCGCATCACGCGGTGCGGGTCGCAGCGGACGCGGCCGATCTCGTGGTCGTACACGCTCGAGACGCGAACCGGCCGCTGATCCGGCTCGTTACGCAGCGTCGCCAGGAACGCCGCCACTGCTTCATCGCAAATGGCCGCCGGGTCGCTCTCCTGCAGCGGGGCGTACACCTCGGCGTCCTGCTGCTGACGACGGATCGCTTCGCGGACGTGCTCGACGCCACGATTCAGATCCCGCAGCTCCGCCGATACAGCCGCATCGCGATGGCGAACTTCGTCGGACAATGCCCGCAGAAAGGGAGCGAGCTGCTGGCCGCGGCCGTCTTCTTTGAAGAGTGATGGAAGCGTTCCGTCTGCCGTGGCTTCTTCGAGGAGCCTGGCACAGCGATCGAGTTGCTGGCCCGCGTCCAGCTCGCGAATGACAGTCGTGGCCGCGTGGGCGGCGGTGGTGACGGAATTGAGCGCGTTGCCGACGTCGTGCAGCACACACGCCGCCGTCTCGGCCCGGCCGGCGCGGCGTTGCTCTTCGGCGAGCGAGGCCTGCGTCGCCCGCAACAAATCCGTCTGCGCCAGCAGCACCGCGTCGGCCGAAAGCAGAAACGGGTCACTCTGGTTCGAGTCGTCGGCGACGAGCGTCGGCTCGAATTGCTCCCGCGAGGGTCGGGTCGACAGCAGTGCGGCCGCCGACTCGATCGTCACGGCTGGACCGAAACGGGTGGTAGCGATGACGTAATTCTTAAGGAAATCGCGGATGGGCCGACGCTGATACAGGTCGCGGACGTACGGCCGGGCGAGCTCGCGTGCGACGCCGTCGCGGCTGATCAGGCGGGCCTCGGGCGAGGCGGCCGAGTCTGGCGTGATGACGACGCCGATCACGCTCGGGCCGTCGAGGGCGGTGAGTACGTCCCGCAGTGTCGTCTCCGGCGAGAGCGTGGGCGGCGGCACGCCGTAGCTCCGCAAGTGGCCGAGAGTGGTGGCGACCAGCGGGTCGGACTCGAATGGTGGTACGGGGTACGGCATGATTCCGACGAGCCACACAACACCGGCGGCCCGCTCCGGCATCGGCCTGTTGTCAGGTAGGGTTGAGCAGATATGTCGTAGACGGCGTTGTGCCGATAAATGAACGAAGTCCCGATGTGCATCAGTAGCGTCGTGCCATGTCGACACGCCGTCCCGCATTCGCCGTTGCCGCCGGGCCGGGCCAGGAGTCGGTCTGGGACTATCCGCGTCCGCCGCGAATGGAGCCCGTGGGGCAACGCGTGACGGTCGAGTTTGCCGGACGATTCGTCGCCGACTCGGCCGGGGCGGTGCGGGTGTTGGAGACGAGTCATCCGCCGACGGTCTACGTGCCGCCGGGCGATCTCGACGGCGACCTGCTCCGGGCAGCCGGCGGGGCGAGCCTCTGCGAGTGGAAGGGCACTGCGGCATACGTCGATCTCGTGGTCGGCGATGCAGTAAGCGAGCGGGCCGGCTGGTCCTATAGAAGCCCGGTGCCCGCCTTTGCAGAACTCAAAGACTTCGTCGCGTTTTACCCCTCACGGGTCGACCGCTGCACGATCGGCGGCGAGGTCGTGCAGGCCCAGGAGGGCGACTTCTACGGCGGCTGGATCACGTCGAACCTCGTCGGGCCATTCAAAGGACCGCCGGGAACACGCGGGTGGTGAGCCACACCGGACGCGCTCGCGTTAGGTTATGCTTGCCGGACATGTTGGACCTGCCACAACAGCTTCGCCGTGACATCGAGGCCCTGTGCAGCATCGGGCCACGCGCCTCACGCTTGGGCACACTCGACGCCGCCCGCGACTGGCTCGTCGAGCGGATCGGGCCGACGTGGTCAGTCGACGTCCAAGGCTTCGATGCGCCCGGCGGCCTCGCGTGCAACCTCGAGATTCGCCACCCGGACACGCCGCCACGTCCGGCGGAGACGATCCTGCTGATAGGTGCGCACTACGACACGGTGCCTGACGCGCCCGGTGCCGACGATAATGCGAGCGCGGTCGCGACGCTGCTGCACATGCTGGATGCGCTTCGCGATCTGGCCGGGGAGGATCGCGTGCGTTTCGCGCTCTACGCGAACGAGGAACCGCCGTACTTCCAGACAAAGCACATGGGCAGCCACGTGCACGCGAAGCATTGCTTCGAGCGTGACTGGCCGCTGGAGATGCTCTGCCTCGAGTCGCTCGGCTACTTCAGCGACGAGCCGAACAGCCAGCGGGATCCGACGACGACGCTGCCGCGAATCGCGCTCGAGCAGGTGGCGGCGGCATGGGACCTGCAGATGCAGCCCAACGGCGGCTTGCTCGGCGACGTCGGCGACTTTGTCGCGCTCGAAGCTGATTTGGAGTCTGCCGACCTGCTTCGGCGGCTGCGGGCGGGCTACGACGAGGCCGATGCGGCACCGGTGCGACAGGTCGGGGCCGCCTTGCCGCGGAACTTCTGCAGCGGGTTGAGCGACCACTGGTCCTACTGGCAGCTCGGCTACGCCGCCGTCATGGCGACGGACACGGCCCTGTTTCGCAACCCGAACTACCACCGGCCGACGGATACACCGGCGACGCTCGACGTCCCGCGTCTCGCCGCCGTCGCGACGCGTTTGACGGCCGCAGCCCGTGCCGCGGCGACACGCCCTTCAGACGCATGACGTCCCGAAGTACGCCAGATTCGCCACACCGATCGCGTACGGCACGGCATCGAGCGTCAGCCGCCCCTGCGTCGCGGTCAACGGCTCGAACTTGCGGTAATCAATGATGCGATCCTCGCCCGCGGCGTTGTCGGCGAGGCGTGTCCACGGACCGTCGCCGTCGCGAGCTTCAAGCGTCCACTGCGTTGCCGCGGCGGGTCGATGATTCGCGTAATCGAGCCCTGGCTCGGAGAAGCAGACACGCGCCGCGGCAATGTCGAACCGGCCGTTGAAGTTGACGGTGATGGTCGCCGCTTGGTCTTCAGCGGCCGGCTGCCACCACGTCCGCAGGTCGCCATCACAGGCATAGTTGCCCGTTCGTCCCGGCGAATGGCTCGAAACCTGCGGAATCTTCGCCCGATTTACCGGCACCAGGCCTGCCCGGCCGCGGTCGCCGGCGAGCCGCATCGGCACGTCCGTCCCCGGCTCGACGCGAAGCTCGTCGTTGGCATCAACAAAGGCCGGGGCCATGCCGAGGCGGCGTTCGAAGTTGTGCGTGACCTGGCTGCCGCAGGTGAAGAAGGCCCAGAGCTTGCCGCCGTGCCCTTCGATGACGCAGCCGTGTCCCGCCCCGCGAACGAGGCCGTGCGGGCTTTGGCAGATTGGATTGTGCGACTGATACGTGAACGGGCCGAGTGGTGAATCTGCGACGTAGGTGCCCATGGCGTAGGTGGCGAACTCGGTCCCGGGGGCCGTGTAGGTAAGGAAGTATCGGTCGCCGACGCGGAGCATCCAGGGGCCTTCGACGAAGCTTTTGCTCGCGTCTTCATTGCATTCGCCGAAGCGTTCCCAGACGTGGCTCGAATCGAACTCGAAGAGGACCTTCGGCATCGTGAGCAGTCGCGTCGGGTCGTCGCCGTCGAGCTCGGCGCCCTTGATGCCGCCGACGCCGAGGCCCCAGTAGGCGAAGAGTCGGCCGTCGCGGTCGGCAAAGAGCATCGGGTCGTCCCAGCCGCCGGTCGGGAAGCCGTCGGAGCCCGCGGCTTCGTCGAGCGGCCGACCATCCGGCGTGCGCATCGGTCCCAGTTCCTCGAAGGGGCCGAGCGGATCATCGCTCGCGTAGAGCGGCGCCTTGCACGCCGTCAGCAGGTAGCGACCGCGATATTTGACGACCGTCGGAGCGTACCCAACGTCCGGCGGATCGACGGGCTCGTGCTGCCACGTCGCACCCTCGTCGTCGCTGACGTAGGCCATGCCCGCCGAGGGGTAGAGGATGTACCGGCCGTTCTCGTAGATGACGGATGGATCGGCCAGCTCGCGAAAATCGGCCGGCTTCCCTTGGATCCAGCCGTACG
>CAYQCT010000006.1:6219-18642 GCA_964416015.1 uncultured Tepidisphaerales bacterium | reverse complement strand
AGGTGGGCGCGCGCTTCGTTGACTGGCTCGCGACGAACGACCCGGGCCGGATCGCCTGCCGCCCGCGGGGCACGTTCGGCAGCGGCAGCGGGTTGCAGTAGGTTCGGCTCGCATCGATCGCCATGGCGGCAACGTAGCCGCGTCCCCGCTACCTTGCCCGCCATGGATCCCATCGCCTGGCTCATCCGCGACTACAACGGCCCGCTCCGCGTACTCGTCGTTGGTCTGCTCGGGTACGTCGCCCTCATCGCGCTGCTCCGCCTGACTGGCAAGCGGACGCTGTCGAAGATGAACGCGTTCGACTTCATCGTCACCGTCGCACTCGGCAGCACGCTCGCGGCGACACTCTTGAACAAGAGCGTTCCGCTGGCCAACGGCGTCACGGCGGTGGGCGTGTTGATCCTCGTGCAGTACGCCGTCGCGTGGATGTGTGCTCGAACCAAAGTGGCAGATCGCATCTTCAAAAGTCAGCCACGCGTCATCCTGTGGCAGGGAAACTTTCTGCCAGACATCCTGATACGGGAACGCCTCAGCGAGGGTGAAGTATTGGCCGCAATTCGTCTTGCGGGTCACGCAAGCTACGGGGACGTTCATGCCGTTGTCTTGGAGACGACCGGCAGCCTGAGCGTGATCAAAGACGCCCCACGGGAACTCGACAAGAGCACGCTGCAGGGCGTCGCGGGCGTGGAAGACAGTT
The DNA here is from genome assembly GCA_964416015.1 of uncultured Tepidisphaerales bacterium. Lineage (GTDB taxonomy): Bacteria > Planctomycetota > Phycisphaerae > Tepidisphaerales > Tepidisphaeraceae > JBCDKH01. The sequence continues at coordinate 17,945 of CAYQCT010000006.1, read as the reverse complement.
ACACGTAGAACGATAAGTCGTTCAAGGATCCGGTGCGTAGCAGCGGCGGCTCGCCGCTGCCGTCTGTATTCGACACTAGCTTGCGTAACAGAGGCAGCGGCGAGCCGCCGCTGCTACGTTTTAAAGTCGCTTCTACTCAAACGACTTACGCCGCGGTCGACTCGGGCAACGCGGCGATGTCCGCAAACGTCGGGGCGAGCTTGTCGTAGAGCGTTTTGTAGATCGCGTAGTGCCGGTCGTAGACGTTGACGATCTTCTTTTGGGGTTTCGTCGTGCCCGTGACTTTGATCAGACGCTTGCAAGCGCCCGGCACCGAGTCGTACCGCCCCGTGCCGACGCCGGCGAGAAGGGCGGCACCGAAGGCTGAGCCTTCCTCGCTATTGGTCAGGGCCAGCGGCGCGTTGTAGACGTTGGCCTGAATGGACCGCCAGAGCTCGCTCTTACTGCCGCCGCCGGTGGCGCGGACCTGTTTGACCGGCAGGTTCATGCCGTCGCGGAGGATGTCGAGCATGGCGTTCATGTTGAACGTCACGCCCTCGATCAGGCTGCGGACGAGCATGGCCGTGTCGCTCCGCCGGGTCATGCCGATCCAGCACGCCCGTGCGTTCGGGTCGGAGTACGGGCATCGCTCGCCCGTCAGGAAGGGCATGAACAGCAGGCCCTCGCTGCCGGGCGGCGAGGCCTCGGCGCGGTCGAGCAGGAGCTCGAAGACCTCGCGTCCCTGCCGCTTGGCCCGCTCGCGTTCGCCGGCGGCGAAGCGGTCGGCAAACCATTGGAAGCTGCCCGCGGCCGAGAGCATGCAGCCAAAGTTGACATACGTGTGCGGGACGGCGGAGCACATCGTGGCGATGCGGCCTTCCTTGTCGACGACGTACTGGTCGGCGTGCGTCGCCATGACGCCGCCCGTGCCGAGATTCGCGTTGAAGATGCCCGGCTCGACGATGCCGTTGCCGACCATGCCGGTCATGACGTCGCCGCTGCCGATGACGACGGGCGTGCCAGCCTCGAGCGTCAGGTGCTTGGCCGCGTCCGCCGTCAACTCGCCGATGACGTCGCTGCTTTCCTTGAGTTCGGGCAGTTGTTCCTCGTCGAGGCCGAGCAGCTCGAGGACAGGTTCGGACCATGCCCGCTTCTTGACGTCGAGCATCGCGGTGCCGCTGGCGTCGCCGTAGTCGGTCGCGTGGACGCCGGTCAGCTGCAGGGCGATGTAGTCCTTGGGCAGCAGCAGCTTGGCAATCTTGGCGTGCCGCTTGGCCTCGTTCTCTTTCAGCCAGGCGACCTTGGGCGCGGTGTAGCCGGTCAGCGGCAGGTTGCCGACGAGCTTGAGGAACGCCTTCTCGCCGCCGGCCTTCTCCGCGAGGGCGGCCGCTTGGGGGCCGGTACGTTGGTCGTTCCAGAGCAACGCGGGTCGGATCGGCTTGTCCTTTTTGTCGAGAAAGACGCTGCCGTGCATCTGGCCGCTGAGCCCGATGGCCGTGATCTCGTCCTTGGGAATCTTGACCTTTTTCAGGCAGTTTCGGACGGCTTTGCCGACCGCGTCCCACCATTCCTCCGGACTCTGCTCCGTCCAGCCGGGGCGTGGCGTCTGGAGCGAGTGTTCGATGGAGTGGGTCGCGGCGACTTCGCCGTCGAGGTCCATGACCAGGGCCTTGGTGCCGCTGGTGCCGATGTCGATGCCGAGCAGGTAAGGCATGGGGACGCGGCAATCTACCGGAACGCCGACAGAATGCCACCAGCCGCAATTTTCGCGACCGCCGCAGTCTCTATCGTGGCCGCGTCGTGCTGCTCTCCGCCGCCAATCTCGTCCACGCCGTCGGCGGACGAACCCTCTTCGACGGGCTCAGCCTCCGCCTCGACCGCGGCGACCGGGCCGGCCTCGTCGGCGACAACGGGGCCGGAAAAACCACGCTCCTTCGCTGCCTCACCGGCGAACTCACGCCCGATGCCGGCGACGTCAGCACCGCCCGCGGCACCACCGTCGGCCTGCTCCGCCAGGACCCGGACTTCACGCCCGGCAACACCTGTCTCGACGAGGCCGAGGCCAGCTTTGCGGAGCTGCACACGCTCGCCGCCGAAATGCGTCGCCTCGAGCACGAGATGGCCGATGGGCATCCGGAGGTCATGGACGCATACACCCGCGTCAGCCACGACTTCGAACAGGCCGGCGGCTACGACTGGCGACACCGCGTCGAAGCCGCCCTCACCGGCGTCGGCCTGGGCCGCGAACTCTGGGAGGCCGACGTCGACCGACTCTCCGGCGGGCAACGCTCGCGGCTGCAACTCGCCGTCCTGCTCGTGCGGCGGCCGGACGTGCTCCTGCTCGACGAGCCGACGAACCACCTCGACCTCGACGCGATCGAATGGCTCGAGAACGAACTGGGCCGGTTCAAGGGCGCCGTCCTTCTTGTCAGCCACGACCGCTTCCTGCTCGACCGGCTGGCCAACCGCATCGACCACATGGAGGGGCGGCAGGTGCAGTCGTATCCGGGCAACTACGCCGCCTTCGTCAAGCAACGCGAGGCCGACGCGTTGACGCGGGAGCGGGCCTTCGAGAAGCAGCAGCGGATGATCGAGAAGGAGGCCGAGTACGTTCGCCGGTTCAAGGCCGGCCAACGCGCCCGCCAGGCCAAGGGTCGCGAGACGCGACTGAATCGCATGCTCGCCAGCGGCGACCTCGTCACGAAACAACGCTCCGGCCGCGGCATGGGGCTGTCCTTCGCGGCCGACAAGCACCAAGGCGACTTCGTCCTCCGCACCACCGGCATGGCCAAGGCGTTCGGCAAGAACGTTCTGTGGAACGACGTCGCCTTCACCATGGCCGGCGGCGAACGGCTCGGCATCGTCGGGCCCAACGGCTGCGGCAAGACGACGCTGCTCCGCTGCCTCGTCGGCGAAGCCGACGCCGACGCCGGCGAAGTCCGCTGGGCCCCGGACCTCAAGCTCGGCTACTACGACCAACGCCTCGACGACTTCGACCCGGACAACAGCGTCCTCGACGAGCTCTATCCCGCCGCCGTCGCCGCGGGACAAACGGAAAAGCAGCTCCGCTCGACCCTCGGCACGATGCGCTTCGGCGGCGACGACGTCTTCAAGCCGATGAGCGCCCTGTCCGGCGGCGAACGGGCGCGGGTCGCATTGACGCGGCTGCTACTGGAAGGGCCGGACGTGCTGGTGCTCGACGAGCCGACGAACCACCTCGACCTCGTCAGCCGCGAGGCGTTGGAGGAAGCCCTACGCGACTTTGCCGGCTCGATCCTGGCGGTGAGTCACGACCGGTATTTTTTGTCGAACGTAACCGGCCGCCTGCTGGTGATGGGACGCGGCGGGGCCGTCGATTTTCGCGGCGGCTGGCGCGACTGGCTCGCCCGCCGCGACGCCGCGTCGCCCGCGAAACCGCCCGCGGTCAAGAAGAACGGTCACATTCCGCCCAAGGCCAAGCCGAAGTCGAACAAGGCCAACAAGTACCTCCGACCCTTCGGCACGCTCGCCACGCCCGACCTCGAACGTCGGATCACCAACGCCGAAGTCGAGCTGGCCGAGTTGCAAGGAGCCACCGCCGACGGCGTCACCATGAGCGACCCGTCCGCGGCCAAACGCGTCGCCGCCGACCTCGAACGTGTCGGAAAGCAGCTGGCCCAGATGGAAGAAGAATACTTCAGCCGCGAGGCGTAACCCCCGACGACGCACCGCAATGAGGCACGCCCGTAAGGAAGTGCTATTGACGAAGTCGATGTCTGTTTTGACGATCCCTGTCGAGCACGACCGACATCCTGTTCCGCGATAGCTCTCCCTTACGGTCGTGCCTCGTCGCGAGAATCGCCGGCATGCGGCAACTTCCGCTACCTTCGTGCCCGTGACGCCCGCCGCTCCCGGCCGCCTTCGCCAGCTGGACGGGCTCCGCGGGATCGCCGTCGCGATGGTGGTCTGGCACCACCTCTGGCCGGTGCCCACGCTGCAGGTCTTCGACGCCGAGTTCGGCCGCTACGACACCTGGCACCCGCCGCTGGGCCACCTCGGCGTCTCGCTTTTCTTCGTCCTGAGCGGGTTTCTCATCACGAAAATCCTCCTCGACGCCCGCGAACGCGTCGCAGTCGGCGGGACGCGGCGACGGGAGCTACGCGACTTTTACATACGCCGTTCGCTACGCATCTTTCCCGCCTACTACGCGACACTTCTCCTGATGACAATGCTGGCCGTTCCGAAGTTCGGCGAGCGGTTCTGGTGGCACGCGACGTACCTGAGCAATTGGTTTCTCAGCGTTCATCCCGGCGAAGGCTCCGACACCCGCGGCGGCGTCGATCGGCACCTCTGGACGCTGGCCGTCGAGGAACAGTTCTACCTGCTCTGGCCGGCATTGATCCTGTTTCTTCCGCGGAAGTGGCTGATGCCGGGCGTCCTCGCCGCCATCGCGGTGGGGCCGATCTGGCGGGCGTTCGTCTGGCTGCCCGCCTACGAGGGTTGGCGACGCGGGTGGCTCGAGCCGATGCACGAGGCATTGCCGCCGGAGTCGCTGCCGTGGCCGGTGTCGGAGATGTACCGAAGCTGGTCGCAGGGGCTTTGGGGCCGTTGGCATGAGTTTCCCGTCTTCGCAAATGCAGACCTTTTGGCCGCAGGCGGCATCGTCGCACTGCTATGGGGTTCGCGACGATTCCTTACTTACGCACTAGTTGCCGCGATAGCGGGCGGAGCAAGCGTGTTGTTTCTCCTCTGGCCGCGTGCGGGCAACGACATCATCACGCTCCGCGTCATCGGCAACAACGCCGCCGTCGCGCTTTGTTTCGCCGGCGTCGTCGGTCTCGTCGCCCGCGGGCTGCCGGGCGTGGCGGGTCGCCTGCTGTCGTGGCGGCCACTCGTCGGCCTCGGCACGATCAGCTACGGCGTCTATCTCCTGCACTTCCCCGCCGGTTGGCTCGCCCGCCACACCACCGTCCGCCTCGGCCTCGGCGAGGGCGTCTGGCTCGTCGCCGTCACCGGCACGCTGCTCACGCTGGTGCTCTCCCTCACATCATGGTTTCTTCTCGAACGCCCCTGCAATCGACTCAAGGATCGCTTCGCACCAAAACGTCCTCGCAACGAGGCACGACCGTGAGGAAGTGCTATGGGCGAAGCCCAAGTCTGCTTATGTTCAAACGAGCAGACATCGCGTTCCGCATAGCACTTCCTCACGGGCATGCCTCGTAGCGAAGGCCGTCTCTACCCTCGCTTGTCGTCGATGTCATACGCCGCCTCGTCGGCCTCCAGCCGGAGCTCGACCCGCTCGCACGCCGTCGCCCGGCCGGTGTCGACGTCCACCTCGGCCACCATGCCGCAGAGGCGGACGTCGCCCGTCGCCACCTCGAACGCCCGCGTCACCTGTCGGCCCATCCAGCTCAACACCGCCTCTTTCCGCCGCCCTAGCACAGAATCGTACGGCCCGCACATTCCGACGTCGGTGATGTAGGCCGTCCCACCGGCCAGCACTTCGGCGTCCGCCGTCGGCACGTGCGTGTGCGTGCCGAACGCGACTGACGCCCGACCGGCCAGGTGGTATCCGAGCGCCCGCTTCTCCCCGGTGGCCTCGGCATGCAGGTCGGCGACGACGACCGCCTTCTGTGCCTTCGCCGCGGCCAAAACACGATCGGCAATATCAAACGGGTCTCCGCCGGGAAGACTGCTCATAAACGTCCGGCCGACCAAGGCAAATACACAAATGCGAACTTCCTTTCCCTCCACCGAAACGGGAACAATGGAAAACGGCTTGCCCGGTGCCCGCGGGCTGAGGTTGGCCGGACGGAGCAGGCGGTCACTCTGGTCGAGAACCGGCAGGATCTCCTGGCGGCGGTGGAAGTGGTCGCCGAGCGTGACGCAGCCGACGCCGTGGGCACGCAGGTCGCGAAAGATCTTGGGCGTGATCCCGCTGCCGGCCGCGGCGTTCTCGCCGTTGGCGACGACGAGGTCGATCGCGTGTTCCTTGACGTACGGCCGCAGGAGCAGCTCGATCGCCCGCCGCCCGGGCCGGCCGACGACGTCGCCGAGGCAAAGGATCTTCATAGTCGGCACCGCCCAGCCTACGGCGTAGCCTCGGCCCATGCCTGACGCCCGCGAAGTGCTTGGTTTTGCCGACAAGCCGCTGTTTCTGATTAGCGGGCCGTGCGTGATCGAGTCGAAGCGGATGTGCCTCGAGGTCGGTCGCGTCGCCAAAGCCGCCTGCGACGAGCACGGCCTCGGCTACGTCTTCAAAGCCAGCTTCGACAAGGCCAACCGGAGCAGCGGACATAGCTTCCGCGGGCCGGGCCTCGACGAAGGGGCGGCGATTCTGCGAGAAGTTCGCGATGAGCTCGGCGCGCCGACGTGTACGGACGTGCACCTTCCCGAGCAGGCCGAGCTCGCCGGGTCGGCGGCGGACGTGCTGCAGATTCCGGCGTTCCTCGCCCGGCAGACGGACCTCCTGCAGGCCTGTGCCCGGCACGGACGCGTCGTCAACATCAAGAAGGGCCAGTTCATGGCGCCCGAGGAAATGGGCAACGCCGCCGACAAGGTCGCCGCGGCGGGCGAGGCGAAGGTGATGCTCTGTGAACGCGGCACCTTCTTCGGCTACGGCAGACTCGTGAACGACTTCGCCGGCCTGCGGACGATGGCCGGCTTCGGGCATCCGGTCGTCTTCGACGCGACGCACTCGACGCAACGGCCCGCCGGTCTCGGCACGAGCAGCGGCGGCGACGCGAGCCTCGCCCCAATCCTCGCCCGAGCCGCCGTCGCCGCGGGCGTCAACGGCCTGTTCCTCGAAGCACACCCGGACCCGGCGAATGCCAAAAGCGACGCCGCGAGTCAGATGAAGCTGGACGATCTTGCCAAACTCGTCGGCGAGCTCGCGGCGTTGGCGAAGCTGCGGGCGACGTGGTGACTTAGTCGAGAATCAGCACGGCTGCGCTGATCACGCTCGTCCACAGCGGCCCGGGTGCGCCGGGAGCGACGCGGACATAGCTCTCGGTCTTGATAATTTCGCCGCTCATCGCGTACTGCTGTTCGCGTTCGTCCCAGGCCTTATCCGGGTCGAACGGCACGCCGAGCGTCGTGGCGAGCATGGTCGCGGCGAGGTCTTCGACGAGATCCTCGGTCTTGTCCTGCGTCATGCCGAAGCCGTGATGCTCGGCGATGTAGCCGTGCTCGTGGTCGCGTGGAATGGCGACGCCGATGCCGGCACAGGCAAGGCGGTTCTCCTCACTCGTCGCACTTTCGGCGAGCACGACGAACGTGATCTGCCCGGCCTTGAGCTTGGGCAGGCCCTCGTCACGAGAAATGATTTCGCAGCTCGTCGGATAGATGCTGCTGACGCGGACGAGGTTCTGCTTCTGGATGCCGGCATCCCGCAGGGCCAGCTCGAAGCTCATGAGCTTCTCGCGGTGAACGCCGGTGCCCTGCGTGAAGAAGACCTGCTTGGGAACGTAGTGCGAAGTCGTGTCGAACATGCGGCGTTGAAGGCGGTGGAAGGGCGGCCATGGTAGCAGCCGCCGCACGCACTCAACGCGTCAGTTCGACCAGAAAGATCGGCTGATCGTCCGGGACGACGAGGCGGCCGTCGGCGACGGTGCCGCTGGCGATCTCCTGCATGCCAAAGTCGCGGAAAACGTACGTCATGCCGTCGATCGCCTCGGCTTCGACCGTGCCGCCGACGCGGGTCGTGAGGATCGGGCCCTTGCCCCACTTCTTGACGCCGTTCACCGGATCAAGCTCGAGGCCCGTGTTGAAGCTCGTGGACACCAGCGTCATCACCGCCGCGTCCGTCTCCTCCAGAGACTCCGGCGTTGTCGAGACGAGGGTGAACGCCAAATACTTCTCGTCCTCCGTCACCGGGAAAGGCGCATTCTCCGGGTTGTTGAAGGTCACATTCGACAGCTTAACGCCGTTGTCAAACTCTAGAAGGTCGCTCCCGTAACGGGCGAGAAAGCCGACGTAGCTGGCGACACCCGGTGCATCGAACATCAGATGGCCGCGGGTGGTGTCGTACTCGATTTGCTCTGTCGGGCGAATGACGGTCGGCGTGTCCATCCGCTTCATTCGGACAACGTCGCCCTCGACGCTCGTCTCCGCCTCCGGATCAATGATCAGCTGCATGCCCTCGGCATGAGCGGTATACATCATGTTGTCTAGGCCTTCGGGACCGTACGAGCGGCCGTACTTCATGCTGGCCGGGTCGTAGAGATACTCGGCTCCGTAGGTAAAGATCGTGGGATCTTCGACCGGCTTCAGGTGATGATTCTTGAAGATCTCGCCGGCGACGCGACGGACGGCAAAACCGACTTCATCAAAGGTGTAGTCATACTGGTACGCGGCCGGTCCGGGAAAGCTGAGGCTCGCCTGTTCCACGTCGGCCGGGTAGTCCTTGGTGAAGTCCCACTTGCCGATCGACCACGTGTGGAAGGTCGCGTTCGACCAGTCCTGCACGCTGCCGAGGGCGACGAGCCGAAGGGGAAACTCGGCCCGATACTTGCCGGGATTGCCGAACTGGGTCTCGTAGCAGAGGTACGGTTTGTCCGGGTGGCGGTTGTGCTCGAGCCAGGGCACGTCGTTGCCAAGCTGCGGGAACCGCGTCAGGCCGGTATAGAACGGGTAGGCCGGATCGTTCGGATCGGCATGGTCGGGGTACGTTCCTTCCATGTAAGCACAGTGTGTGATCGCGTCGCCGTGCTGTTGCATGTATTGAGCCTGGATGCTCTCGCCGATCCCCGTGTCGAGCATTACCGGCGAAAGCCGGCAGCTCTTGCCCCACGTCTTAAATTCTTCGGCGAAACGCGTCTTATGATCAATCAGCATCAATGTAAAGAACTCGATCACGTCGGCGCTTCGTTGCTTCGTAAAGGTGTCGGGACCGAAGCCTTTGTCGCTCTCGACATTCTCGAAGTTCGCTAACGCTTCCGGGTTCACGTCATTGAACGATTGCAACGGCACCGGATCGGCGGACGGCGTCAGGAGGACGCTCCCGCCGGCGATTGACTCGCCCGGTAGGAGAAAGCCCCACGCAGCCGCAAGCTTCTCGTCCGTCTCGTACTTCTCCGCCAGATACGTGTGCCACCGCTCGAAGAGCATCTGCTGGAAAAAGTCAGGCAGCTTCCGCCACTGACCGCGGAACATTTTCTGCAGCCACCACTGTTCGTTGGTCAGCTCCCAGACGACGTTGTTCGGCTCATCGGCGTAGCGGAGGCCGGTGTGCTGGTTGACGTGGTCCACACGCTCTCGCATCTGTTCGATCGACCACCGCTCGTGCCGCGGGTCGAAGACGGCGACCATCGCGTACTGCGGCCGCATCATCAGTGTGCCGCGGGCCCGCCAGTCGTTGTCTTTCATCATGGACCGCGTCGCCTCGATCCAAGCGTCACGGGTCGCCGGCTCGTCGATCATGTCGGCGGCTTCTTCGACCTCGTCGCCCAGCAGGAAGCCGCCGCCGAGGCCCGCAGGCCAGACGGCGATGCCGCGACGTTTGCACTCGGCCAGGAAGAAGTCGTTGCGGTCGCGGCGGGATCCGTCGCCTTTGACGTAGTCGGTCTTGCGGTTGAAGTTGCCGAATCTCCAGTGGCGAATCAGGTTGTGGCCGTGGTCGAGCAGGCGTTGGACGATGCGTCGCTCGGTGTTGTAGATGTCGCCGTCGACTTCGGTCGGTTTGCCTGGGAAGTGGCCGATGGAGCCCCAGTAGCGGACGGGCTGGCCGTCCAGGACGAGGCGGCCGTCCTCGGCGACGACGTACGCCGCGTCCGGCGGCAGGTCCTCATCGGCGCGGCTGAGCGGGGCGAGACAGCCGAGGGACAGCAGACAGGCGAGGCCGGCGGTTCGGAGCATGTGCAGACGATATCACATGCCGGCCGCAACTGCACGTCCCGCTTCGCGATCAGAGCGTTCCGCCAAAATCCGGCGGCAGGAGCAGCACCGGAATCTTCGTCTCCCGCAGCAGCTCCACCGGCACGTTCCCCGCGATCAACCGCTGAAACACGCCCTTGTTCGTCAGGCCGAGCAGGATCAGCGTCGCCTCGCGGTCCTTGGCGGTCGAGAGGATCGCCTGGGCGACATCGTCGCTGAACATGAGCAGCGTCTGGACACTGACGTTGCGTTTGCGAATCTTGTCGCCGAGCGTGCGGATGGCCTGCTCGCCGCGGCCGTCGTCGCCGTCGTCGCTGTTGGCGGCGGTCGGGCGGGTGACGTGGACGACGAGAACTTCCGCGTCCATCCGCCGGGCGAGATCGGCCACGGGAGCGACCAGACGCTCCCCGGCCTGCGGGCTGCTGACGGCGACCAGGATGCGACTCATCGGCCGATTCGACGCGACCCGACGGTCCGTGTCAAACCCGCGTCACGACGGCTCCACCGGGAAGCCCCGGCCACCGTCGCCGGCGAGGGAGGTGCTCTTGAGGTGGACAAGGCGGTCGTGGATCGCGTCGATCGGGGCGCGGTCGTAGACGAAGTCGTCGAGCTTGACGACGCCGGGCGTCTTGTCGACTTCGTAACGCACCAGGCTGATGCCCTTGCGGTCCCAGCCGCGGTCGTCGATCTCGGTGACCGCCGATGCCGGCACCGGCGGGTGGCCGGGGGCGTGCAGGACGTCGTCGGCGTCGAGGCGGACGCGGCCGCGGCTCATATGCAGCCAGCGGACGAGCAGGATGATCCCGATCGGCGGCAGGGCGAAGCCGAGCACGCGTTGCAGCAGAATGTCGGCGTCCGAGTGCGTCTTGGCGTCGGCGACCTCGTCGGCAAGCCGCGCCCGCTCCTCCTCGTCGCCGGCCAGACCGGCCCGGGCCAGATCGTCCTGCAGCTTCTCCGCCTTGACGTTGTCGGCCGGGTACGTGACGAAGCCGTCGTACAGGAACCAGCAGCCCATGCCGATCAGGGCCGCAGCGATAACGTAGCGGACGTTGCGGAAGTAGCTGCCGGCCTTGGCCTCATGCGGACCCGGCGGCGGCACGGGCGGCGTCGCTTCGGTCTCACTCTCGCCACGACGCTCCGGCGGCGGCGGGGCAGCGTCGGCGTCATTCGTCACATCGGCAGGGGCGTCGTACTGGGTCATGACTCGCTCTCGGCTCCCGTGCGACTGCCAACTCCGACGTGGCAGGCTTCGGCAACACGCTCGGCCGCCGATGCCGTCGTCGCAAGCTTCCCCGCAATCTCAACATGCAACGGCGAGGCGGCCAGGTCGTCGGCGTCGCGACGAAGCACCTCCGCCAACGCCGACGCCTTGGCAGCAAGCGCCGCCCGCAGGTCGTTCGGCGTGGCATCGGGCAGGACAGACACGGGCCGACACTCTAAATCAGCCACCGCCCGTCGGCCACCCGCGGTCGTAACTCGGACGCAGCACCTACTGTGTCCGTCCGCCCGTGCCCGACGACGCCGCCAAAGTCCGCCTGCACAAGTTCCTGGCACACCACGGCGTCGCCAGCCGCCGGGCGGCCGAGGAGCTCGTCGAACAGGGCCGCGTCACCGTCAACGGCGAGGTCCGCCGCCGCCTGCCCGTTCTCGTCGATCCGAGCGTCGACAAGGTCGTCGTCGACGGCGAAACCGTCGGCCAGAGCAAGCGACAAAAGAAGGGCCCGCGGTTCGTCTACGTGATGCTCAACAAGCCGCCGGGCGTCGTCTGCACGAACAGCGCCCAGCAGACCGCCGGCCGGACGCAGCGGCGGGCGATCGACCTTTTGCCGCCCGACTTCCGCCGACGCGTCTACCCCGTCGGCCGACTCGACGCCACCAGCCGCGGCCTGCTCCTG
>CAYQCT010000006.1:5835-6209 GCA_964416015.1 uncultured Tepidisphaerales bacterium | reverse complement strand
CGACGACGGCGACCTCACCCACAAACTCACGCACCCGAGCTTCGGCGTCCCCAAGACTTACCGCGTCGCCTGCGACGGCGAGGTCACGCCCGACGTCATCGAAGAGCTGCAACGCGGCGTCTTCCTCGTCGACCGCGAGACCCAGACCGGCCGGCGAACGGCCCCGTCGCGAATCAAGATCGTCCGCCGCAACCGCGAGGGCAGCGTGCTGGAAATGACGATCAAGGAAGGCCGCAACCGGCAGGTGCGGCGGATGCTGGCAAGCCTGGGCCATAAGGTGCGGGACCTGAAACGCACGCGGCTCGGCCCGCTGCAGATGCGGCAGTTGCCCGACGCTGCCAGCCGTCTGCTGAGCCCGCGGGAAGTCGCCGAAC
>CAYQCT010000006.1:0-5762 GCA_964416015.1 uncultured Tepidisphaerales bacterium | reverse complement strand
GTGGCACCCCATCGGCTCTGACGACGACCTGAGTGGCGACGACGGGACGTGGTTCTCAAAGACGACGGTCATCGGCCTGGGCGTCGTCGTTCCGGCCGCGATCCTGCTGTTCGTCAGCTACGAGTGGATCAGCGGCAACCTTCTCATCTTGCAAAGCCGAGGCACCACGCGTGGCAGCACCTCTCCCAGCTTCATCCCCCTCTACGAGAATGTCGCGACGGCAGTCCAGATGACGAGTCTAAAACTCGGCCTCGCCGCCGCCTGCTTCGTCTGGTACGTCATCGGCAACCACCCGACGCTCGGCTGGCATCGAGATAAGTATCTTCTCGCGATCTTTCTGGTCGTCCTCGTCGTCAACATCGCGACAGGCTTCGGCACGTTCTTGAACTAAAGACGCCAGTCGAACGCGACGCGAAAATAGGTGTTCTCCCCCACACTCGCGACCGTGCTCAGCGATCGGTCGTCGAAGCCTTCCTGAAACGCCTGGTCAAAGGCATAACCGGCCGCCACCGTGAAGTTGAGCCGGCCCGGATCCGCCCGCACGCGGAAGCCGGCCTCGGCGAGCGCTTGCCGGAAAAAGATCCGATCATCCCCAGCCGGAAGCCGATCCCAATGTGCGGCGACGCGGCGGTAGTTCACGTTCGCATACAGCTCCACCGGCCGACCGCCGAGCGGGGCGGCATCCAGGAACTCGTACGAAACGCCCCCGCGAATGCTGTCCGGCAACGAATAGACAAGATTGAACCGTAGCCGATCCACCGGATGCCATTCGATACTGCTGAACGGGAACCCGACCGCCAGCGTAAGCGTGTCGCCGTCGACCCCGAACGTGCTTCGATACTGAAAACCTGGAAGTACCCAATCCGGCAGCAAGGTACGGTTGCCGTCATAGTTGAGGACAAAGCCGATCGCCTCGCCGTCGCCATACTGCCTGCCGACGACGAGATCGGCAAAGCCATAGAGCCCGTTGCTGTCGTCGAGGTCGGCCGATGTTGCTCCGATGAAGTCGCTGCTGCCTGCCGAGGCGTACCCGACGCCCGCCGTGACGCCGCCGAGCCAACCTTTGTACTTGAAGATGCCCATGCCGAGCCCGGCCGAGATGTCGGTCATCCGGCCCGGCACCCGCGGGTCGACAGTCGCGAAGTTGTAGCTCGCCACCTCGAACCCGACCCGCGGCTGGGCCATGGCGAGCCCTTCGTCACTCTGCCCCGGCGTCAGCCGGACGCGGCCGGCGATGACGTTGGCGTCGAGCCGAAAGTCCTGGCCCGTGCTCGTCTCCGTCGGCAGACCGATCATCCAGTCGCCATCGAGATCGAGCTGATCGTCCCGGTCGAATGGCTCGAGCAACAGCTGCGGCCCCGTCTGCGCCGCCGCCCGCACGCCGAGACAAAGAAGGACGACGACGAAGGCGGTACGGCTGCAGAACATGCTCGCCCGCACCGTACGGCGGCTGCGACCGTGACAACGATGCCGCCATGCCCGCCCGCGACCGCCGCCGATCCCGCGACACCGGCGGGGCGTTCCACGTCGACGAGACGCTCGCCGGCAAGACCCTCGCCGACGCCGTCCGCCGGGCCGCGGGCGTCTCTTGGGGCGAGGCCGAGCGGCGGATCCTGGGCCGACTCGTCGCCGTCCACGGCAACGCCTGCTTCGACCCGGCCCGACGTCTGAAGCGGGGCGACGTCGTCAACCTCCTCGACCACGCCGCCGCCAAACCGCCCGAAGCCGGCGACCTCGACGTGCTCTTCCAGGACCGCCACCTCGCCGTCATCGACAAGCCGGCCGGCCTCGTCAGCGTCCGCGAGCCGCGGGAGCGGGGCGTCAGCGACCGCCGCCGCGAACGCCAGCCGACGCTCGACGAGCTGCTCGCCCGCCGCCTGCGTCGGCCGCAAGACCTGCACCGCGGCAAAACGATCTTTCCCGTGCACCGCCTCGACCGCGATACGAGCGGCGTCATGGTCTTCGCCCGCACGCCCGACGCCGAACGCACACTCTCCCGGATGTTTCAGGCCCACGACCTGAAACGGCAGTACGTGGCGGTCGTCCGCGGCCGGCTCGACGGGCCGCGAACCTTCGACACGATGATGGTCCGCGACCGCGGCGACGGCCGCCGCGGCAGCCTGCCGGCCGGCGACGATCACGCGGATGCCAAACGAGCCATTACCCGCGTCCGCCCGCTCGAAGCAACGCCCGGCCGCACCGTCGTCAGCTGCGAACTCGAGACCGGCCGCACGCACCAGATTCGCATCCACCTCAGCGAAGCCGGCCTCCCCGTTTGCGGCGACAAGACCTACGGCATCAGGAGCGAGCCCGACCCGCCGCCCCGCCAGGCGTTGCACGCCTCGATCCTCGGCTTCCGCCACCCCGACAACGGCAAGCCGCTGCGGTTCGAAGCCCGCTGGCCGAACGACCTGCGAAGCTGGCTGGCGAAGCGATGAGCGATCACGCTGCCGCCGACGGTGGCTTTGACCGATCCTGACCTTTCGCCGCCTCTCTCTCCCGCACCGAAACAAGCAGTTGGTCCACAAGGTGCATCAGCTTATTACACTTCTCCTGTAACCCACGAAGCTCAGGATCTGGATTCCAAGGCGTTGGCATCGCCGCCATCACCAGAGCTCCCGGGCCGACTCGAAGCGAATCCGCCAATCGCGTAAGATGGGACTCTCCAAGTTCCCGCTCACCATTCTTGCATCGACTGATAAAAGACTTATCGACCTCGCAGATCCTCGCGATCTCGGTCACTGTCATCCGGTGCCGATCAATCAAGTAGTTGACCACACTGCTCGCAAGTCCGTTCAGCTTCGTCCGCCGGGTTCGCTTCTTCGTGTTCTCGTTCATTTGCTACTCCAAAGGCCTGATCATTTGCACGACCTCATTCGTCAAGCTGACGACTAGGTTGACGCGCCAAACAATTGCTACTGCGTCCTTCCGCGCGACTGACTCCTCGAGGTCCGAGAGCTCGCCCTCGAGATCCTCACACGCCCACCGCAGGACATCGATCCGCCGACGAAGCGCCGCTGCCTCGTCAAGAACCTCCAACCCCGCAGTCCGTACCGCCCACGCCAACGCCTCTGGATCCATCCGACCGTACACTACCTGATCGTTGCCACATGGTCAACACCTCATCACGCTCGCGAAGCCGCCAGTTCCGCTGCCCGCTTGGCAATCTTACGGCGGTTCTGCAGCACACGCTTGTAGTCCGTCGGCATGACACGCGTAAAGAAGGTAGAGGCCGCCTCGAAGTGATCGAGCATGTTCTTGGCGACGCGACTTCCGGTCAGGTCGGCATGTCGCTTCATCAATTGACGTAGAGCGTCCAGATCGTCTTCTTCATCGACCGGACCAAGCTCAACCATGTCCAGATTGCAACGTTGCCGGAAGTCGCCGTCGGGGTCATACACGTACGCGACACCGCCTGACATACCGGCAGCAAAGTTGCGTCCCGTGCGGCCGAGAATCACCACGCGGCCGCCGGTCATGTACTCACAGCCATGATCGCCACAACCTTCGGCAACGGCGTCTGCCCCACTATTGCGAACGCAGAACCGTTCGCCGACGACGCCGGACAGATACATTTCACCCGCGACCGAGCCATACCCGATGACGTTGCCGGCGATGATGTTCTCGTTGCTCTCGAACGTGCTCGCCTCCGGCGGATACACCGCAATCTTGCCGCCGGACAAGCCCTTGCCGACGTAGTCATTGGCGTCGCCCTCGAGCTCTAGAAAAACACCGTGGGCGAGGAACGCCCCAAAGCTCTGCCCGGCCGTGCCGGAGAACTTGAAGTGGATCGAATCCTCCGGCAGCCCGTCGAGGCCGAACTTCTCCACAACGGCACCGCTCAACATCGTGCCGCAGGTACGGTTCACGTTCCGCACCGGCACCTCCGCCGCGATCTTCTCGCCTCGCTCCAACGCCGGCTCGGCCAGCTCGATCAGGCGGTTATCGAGAGCACGATCGATCTCATGGTCCTGCTCGATCGACTTCCGCGGCGTGTCGCCGCCGCGAGCATCGACGCGATGAAGAATCGGCGACAGATCGAGCAGCCGCCGTTTCGGATGCTCGTCGAGATCCTGGAACTGCAACGCATCAGATCGGCCGACCATCTCATCGAAGGTTCGGAAGCCGAGCGACGCCATCAGCTCGCGAACTTCTTCGGCTACGAAGAACATAAAGTTCACGACATGCTCCGGCTGTCCGACGAACTTCTTGCGTAGCTCCGGGTCCTGTGTCGCGATGCCAACGGGGCAGGTGTTGAGATGACAGACCCGCATCATGATGCAGCCGGTTGCGATGAGCGGAGCCGTGCTGAAGCCGACCTCCTCCGCTCCGAGCAACGCCGCCACGACAACATCGCGGCCCGTCCGCATGCCACCGTCGGCCTGCAGGCGAACGCGTCCGCGGAGGCCGTTCTTCAGCAGCGTTTGCTGCGTCTCTGCAAGCCCGAGCTCCCACGGCAGGCCGCAGTGCTTGATGCTCGACAGGGCCGCGTTGCCCGTGCCACCGTCGAAGCCGGCGATGACGATGTGGTCCGCCTTCGCCTTCGCAACGCCCGCGGCGACGGTGCCGACGCCGACTTCACTGACGAGTTTTACACTCACGTCGGCTTTCGGGTTCACGTTCTTGCAATCGTGAATCAGCTGCGCCAAATCCTCGATCGAATAGATGTCGTGGTGCGGCGGCGGACTGATAAGCCCGACGCCGGGCGTACTGTGTCTAACCTTCGCGATATACTCATCAACTTTCTGCCCCGACAATGCCCCGCCCTCGCCGGGCTTGGCACCTTGAGCCACCTTGATCTGAATCTGGTCACAGTTGCGCAAGTACTCCGCGTGTGCCCCGAATCGGCCGCTGGCGACTTGCTTGATGGCACTACGTCGCGGGTTGCTGCTTGCGGTCCCGTTGGTGCCGATCTGCACATAACGCTCGGGGTCTTCGCCACCCTCGCCGGAATTGCTCTTGCCGCCGATCTGGTTCATGGCGATCGCGAGTGTCTCGTGAGCCTCTTTCGAGATGCTCCCGAAGCTCATGGCTCCCGTCGCAAAGCGCTTGACAATCTCCTTCGCCGGCTCGACTTCCTCAATCGGCACCAGTTCGCCTACCGCGACCAGATTCATCAGGCCGCGAAGCGTGCTCTTGTTCTTTGCATCTTCATCGACAAGTTTGCTGTATTGGCGAAATGCGTCCTGGCTGTCGACGCGAACCGCATGCTGCAAGCTCGCGACGCTTTGCGGATTCCAAGCGTGATACTCGCCATCCCTCCGCCATTGATAAAAGCCGCCGGCGTCGAGCACGCGGGCCTTCTCCGCTTCGACCCGGGGGAACGCCCGGCGGTGTTTCATCATCGCTTCTTCCGCGATTTCCGGCAGCCCCACGCCGCCGATGCGGCTCGGCGTGTCGGCGAAGAAACGGTCGATCACGTCGCGACCGATGCCGAGTGCCTCGAAGATCTGAGCCCCGCGGTACGATTGCACCGTGCTAATCCCCATTTTGCTGGCTACCTTGAGGATGGCCTTGTGAGCCGCCTTGACATAGTTCTTGCGTGCCCGCTCCGCATCGACTCCGGCCGGTAACAGGCCGCCACCTTCGAGATCGCTTATCGTGTCAAGCGCCAGATAAGGGTTGATCGCCCCGGCCCCGTAGCCGAGCAGACAACAATAGTGATGGCCCTCACGAGCTTCGCCGGTCTCGACGATGAGGCCGCACTGATTGCGTGTGCCTTCGCGGATCAAGTGGTGATGCACCGCCGACGTCGCCAGCAG
>CAYQCT010000005.1:51508-53075 GCA_964416015.1 uncultured Tepidisphaerales bacterium | reverse complement strand
CGTGATCGTCATGCCGGGCATAGCTGGCAATATAGACGCCGGGCGAACCGGATGCGTTCGCCAGCGGCGGCTTCAGACGCCGCGGCGGATCGCCGAAGGGGGAGATGACCCGCCATGATCACGCCGCCGACTCTGCCGAATGAAGATGCTCGCCTGAAGTCGCTGGCGTCGTACGACATCCTCGACACGCCGCCGGAAGAGGCGTACGACGACCTGGCGAAGATCGCCGCCCACATCCTCGGCACGCCGGTCGGGCTCGTGACGTTCGTCGGAGCCGACCACCAGCACCTCAAGGCCCGCGTCGGCATCGACGCCGACCGCACCGCGCGTGACGTCTCGTTCTGTGCCCACGGCATCGCGACGCCGGACGACGTGCTGGTCGTGTCCGACGCGACGGCGGACGAGCGGTTCCACGACAACCCGCTCGTGGCCGACGCGCCCGGCATCCGCTTCTACGCCGGTGCCCCGATTCAAGACGCCGACGGCAACGGGCTCGGCTCGGTCTGTGCGATCGACACGAAGCCACGCGACGTCACGCCGGAACAAATCGACGCCCTGCGGCGGCTCTCGAAGCAGGCGACGGCCCTGCTCGCGCTCCGCAAGGCAGGCAAGAAGCTGGACGAGCGTTGCCGGGAGCTGTCGGTGCTCGAGCGGATCGTCTCGGCCACGAACAGCGGCGTCATGCTCGTCGACGCCGACAACGTCATCACGTACACCAATCGCTCCTTCACCAAAACCACCGGCTACGGCGTCGGCGACAAGATGGGCATCTGCCCGCGCGAGATTCTCTGTGGCCCCGACAGCGATACCGAAACGATCAAGGTTCTGCGGGCCTACGTTGCTCGCCAGGAACCGGTCTCCGGTCGCCTCCTGAGTTACGCAAAGGACGGTCGCACCTACTGGTCCTCGGCCGAGTTGCAGCCGATTCGCGACGACGATGGCGCCTTCGCCGGCTACCTCTGCGTTGAGCAGGACGTCACCAAGGCACACGCGACCGAAGAACGTCTCGCCGCCAGCGAAGCCCGCTTCCAGCGGCTTGCGCGGAACATGCCGGGCATGCTCTTCCAGGCCGTACTTACACCCGGTGCTGCCATGCGGTTTCCGTACGTCAGTGATCGCTGCGTCGACATCTACGGCGTCACGGCCGAGCAAATCTACGCCGACGGCTCCGTCATCATGGATGCGGTACATCCCGACGACGCCGACCAGCTTGCCGCGGCGATCGGCCACTCCTTCGAGACGCTCGAAGTCTTCGAGTGGCAAGGCCGGGTCCGGCACACGAGCGGGCAGTGGAAGCACCTGCACGTTCGCAGCCAGCCCGAACGTCAGAGCGACGGCAGCATCCAGTGGGACGGTGTTATGCACGACGAGACCGACGCCGTCGCCGTACAGGGGCAGCTCGCCGAAGAACGCGAGCGGTCCAGCCGCATCGTCGGCAACGTGCCGGGCATGGTCTACCAGCACCGCATCGGCCCCGACGGCGACGCGAAGTTCGCCTACGTCAGCGACGGCTGCCGCGACATTTACGGCCTCGAGCCTGCTGCAATTCTCGAAGATGCCAACGTGC
>CAYQCT010000005.1:49068-51498 GCA_964416015.1 uncultured Tepidisphaerales bacterium | reverse complement strand
TCTTCATCCGGCCGACATGCCGAAGCTCATGGAGGCGATCAAGGCGTCGGTTGCGAGCGACACGCGGATCGACGTCATCGTCCGCCACTTGCCCAAGCCGGCCGATCCGCCCTCGTGCCCGATGCCGAATCACGAGCCGGAAGGCACGCGTTGGCTCAACATTCTGGCCCGCGCCCGCGTCGGCAAGGACGGCCAGACGTTGGTCACCGACGGCATCGTGCTGGACGTGACGCGGCAGGTGATGGCCGAGCGAGAAATGGCCGCGGCGACGAAGCGGGCCGAGGCGGCGAGCGTGGCCAAGAGCGAGTTCCTGGCGAACATGAGCCACGAGATTCGCACGCCGCTGAGCCACGTCATCAGCTTCGGCGACCTGCTCCGCCAGAACCTCCACGCCGACGCGGGTGGCCCGCCGGCGATCATCCCGCTCGCCGACACCGACCGCCTGCACGCTGCGACCACCATCTGCAGCAGCGGCAAGCACCTGCTGACCGTCCTCAACGACATCCTCGACCTCTCCAAGATTGAGGCCGGCAAGATGGAGGTCGAGTCGGTCGCGACAAACCCGATGCAGATCGCCGAGGAAGTCGTCAGCCTGATGCGGGTCACCGCCATCGGCAAGGGCCTGACGCTCGACCTCGCCTACGACGGTCCGCTGCCGACGGCCGTCCTGGCGGACCCGACGCGCCTGCGACAATCCTTGCTCAACGTCGTCGGCAACGCGATCAAGTTCACCGAAACAGGCGGTGTTCTGCTCCGCCTCGGCTGCGGCAGCGGCGAGGAGCCCTCGCTGGAATTTAACATTGTAGATACCGGCATCGGGATGACCGATGCACAGCAACAGAAGCTCTTCCAGTCCTTCAGCCAGGCCGATGAAAGCACGACACGCAAGTTCGGGGGCACCGGACTGGGCCTCGCGGTCAGCCGCAAGCTGGTCCGGCTGATGGGCGGCGACATGACTTGTCACAGCGTCGCCGGCCAAGGAAGCACCTTCACGCTCACTCTTCCGTTTACCCTCTCCTCGACCACCGACATGGTTACGCCCAACGAAATGCCCCCGCAATCGACCGATGCCTCCGGCCCGCTCGCCGGCCGCCGCCTCCTCGTCGTCGAGGACGGCCCCGAGAACCAGTGGCTCATCGGCATCCACCTCCGCAACGCCGGCGCCATCATCACTAACGCTGACGACGGCCGCGCCGGCGTCGCGACGGCGACCGCCGACGGACCCTTCGACGCGGTCCTGATGGACATGCAGATGCCCGTCATGGACGGCTACGCCGCCACCGCCGCCCTGCGGCAAGCCGGCTACGAAGGCCCGATCGTCGCCTTCACCGCCCACGCCATGAGCGGCGACCGCGAGAAGTGCCTCGCCGCCGGCTGCGACGCCTACCACACGAAGCCCATCGACGGCCCCGCCCTCGTCGACACGCTCGCCAACCTGATCACGGCCAAGTCACAGACGGCACGGGCCGCTTGATACAGTTGCCCATGGCTTCGCCCGCACAAGGCACCGCCGGCTCGCTCGCCGCCGCCCGGCGACGCGTCCCTTGGCACAACGTCTCGACCTGGCTCGTCGTCGCCTGCGTCGCGATGTTCGTGCTGTCCGTCCTCCTGCCGGGCATCTACACGGCACTCGCCTTCGTGCCGCGCGCGACCCTGCTCGGCGGGCAGATCTGGCGACTGCTGGGCTTCCAGTTCCTGCACGCGGACCTGATGCACCTGGCATTCAACATGCTGGGCCTCTGGTGGTTCGGGCCGATGGTCGAACGCAAGCTCGGGCGGGCACCGTTCCTGGCGTTTTACCTGCTCTGCGGTGCGGCCGGAGCACTTGCCTTTGTCGGTCTGGCCGCCGTCAACCTCGTCGCCGGCGGGTGGGGCTCGATCCTGGTCGGTGCCTCGGCCGGCCTGTTCGGCACGATCGCGGCGGCGATGGTCTTCTACCCGACCCGCATCCTCCGGCTCGCCCTGCCACCGATCGACATCACCGTCTTCCGCTTCGGCCTCGTCTACCTCGGCCTCGCCGCGTACGTCGTCATCTTCTGGGGCAACCAGGCCGGTGCCAACGGCGGCGGCGAAGCCGCCCACCTCGGCGGAGCCGCCGCCGGCTTCCTGCTCGCCCGCAACTCCGCCCTCCTCGCCTGGGCCGACCGGCTCGTCCCCGCCCGCCTCCGCAAACCCGGCCACCGCCCTTCGACCGACGTCAAGCCGCCCTCCTACATGAAGTACCACGGGTGGCGGTGACGCCGCCTCACGCCGCGCCGGCGGCCAGAAGGTCGATCGCATAGAGGCTCGTCCTGGCCGTTAGGAACAACGTCTGTCCGCCTTCGCCGCCGAAGACGCAGTTCGCCGGGCCTTCCGGCGTCACGATGACGCCGAGCCGCCTGCCGTCCGGCTCGTGCACGACTTCTTCCCGCAGGAGGGCGATCTCGCCTG
>CAYQCT010000005.1:44847-49058 GCA_964416015.1 uncultured Tepidisphaerales bacterium | reverse complement strand
GTACAGGCGGCCGTCGACGTCGCACCGAATTCCGTCCGGCACGCCCGCGTCCGTCTCGCAGAACACGTCGCCGCCGCCGAGGGATCCGTTATCAAGCAAGTCGTGCCGCCGGACGTGCTTGCGCTTGTCATCCGCGACGTACAGCTGCGACCCGTCCGGCGAGAAGCACAATCCGTTCGGCCGGTCGTAGTCCGTCGCGACGGGCACCGCGTCTGTCGCGCCGGCGTCGAGGCGAAAGACCCACATGCCGCCGTAGTCGCTGTACTTCGCGAACTCCTCGTCGCTGTGCCCGTGCGTCGGGTCGGTGAAGAAGGTCGCGCCGGTCGCCTTGTGCACGCAGCAGTCGTTGGGCCGATTCAGCCGGACGCGGCGGCCATTATGGACGAAGCCGTCGCACAGGGTCCGCCGCTGCCCGTCGATCGCCGGCTCCGTGATGCTGAGGCAGCGTGTTTCGCCCTCGCAGGTCACGAGGTGGCCGTCGCGGTCGAGGAAGTTGCCGTTGGCGTTGTGACTCGGCTCGCGGAAGACGGCAGTCTCGCCGTCGCGCCAGACGTGCATGACGGACGCCGGGATGTCGCTGAAAACGAGCCGATCCCCGACCCAGGCGGGGCCTTCGACGAACTTGAACCCAGTCGCCAGCCGCCGAACGGGCGTGCCGGGGGCGACGACGGCGTCGAGTCCCTGATCGTCCCGTCGGCCGTGCGGCTGGTCCATGCACGCACCGTACACCGCCGCGGATTTTGCCACAACGTTCGGCTTGTGTTCCCGGCGAACATCTGCCAGACTACGATCCCGAACAAGCCCCGTCCGCCCGCGTAGAAGGATCTACTCATGCACACGCTCAGCAAGCTTTCTCGCCTCTGGCACGCCCGCCGGTACCGGGCGCTCGTCCGCGACCTGACCCGCGGCCGACCGGAGGCGCGGCTCGAACTCGACACCCGCATCGGCGGCGACTTACCGGCGGCGGCGTTGCTGCTGGTGCGGCTGCGGGAGCTGAACCAGCTCGAGACGCCGCTCGCCCGCGAGGCGCTCGAACGGCTCATATGGTCGCAGAACCCCGACGGCAGTTGGCCCGGCGGCGTCCTCGTGTCCGCCCTGTGCGTCCGCGGGTTGGCTGCGGCGCGGCATCCGACGCAGACCCGCCGCGGCCTCGACTGGCTGGCGGATTCGAGTCGTGGCATCGACAGTGCCTTCACCGCGGGCTTCGTTCTCTTGCAGGTGGCCCGCCTTGCCGACGACATCGACTGGCAGCCGCTGACCCGGCTCGACCCGGCGTACGACCCCGCCCGCGAAGCCGACGCCGCGACCCGCTGGGTCTGGCAACACGTCCACCTCCACGCCGGCCGCCGCCTCTTGCCGGCGACGCCGACCGCAGCGACCGACGACTGGCCGCTCCTCGCCGCCGCCTGACCAGCCTCGGCATTCGGTGTATCAGTAGCGGCCCGCTGCTGCTGCTGCTAGGTGTCGTTTGAGGATTCGGGTCGTAGCAGCGGCGAGCCGCCGCTGCTACGTCTTGAACGACTTCTAGTACCGGTACACGGCCGCGACGCCGGTCTGGCTCGGGTGGACGTCGCTCGGGATGACCCGCACCTTCGAGTCCGTCTTCAGGCAAAGCTCGCACAAGTCGTCCAGGACGTCGTCCGCATCCGGCTCCGACTCGTCGGCGGCGGTGAAGACGCCGGTGCCCGGCTCGAGCCGACCGCCGACGCTCTTGTGTTGGTCGACGAGCAGCGTCAGCACCCGGCCCTGTGCCGCCGCCTGCGCGACGTCGGCGATCTGGTCGCTGCCCTGGCCCTTGGCTT
The DNA here is from genome assembly GCA_964416015.1 of uncultured Tepidisphaerales bacterium. GTDB lineage: Bacteria > Planctomycetota > Phycisphaerae > Tepidisphaerales > Tepidisphaeraceae > JBCDKH01. The sequence continues at coordinate 47,256 of CAYQCT010000005.1, read as the reverse complement.
TGGCGTTGCCGAACTGCTCGACAAGCTCGTGCACTTCTTCCTCGAAATCCGGCCGAATCACGTCGGCCATCTCTGCCCGCAGGCGGTCCGGACCGACTTCGACGGCGTCGGGGTTGATCCGCACGCCCTTCTTCACGAGCCGCGGATGGTGGCTGATCTTGAAGAACCGATCGTGATAATCGACGTCGCCGGCGAAGTAGAGCGGCAGGTCTGACTCGCGGCCGTGGAACTCGTAGACGGCCCGGTCGACCGCGCGGATGTACCGCTCGAGGTCGGCGTCGCGGTCGTCCTTGCGGTCGTGATGCCCGTGGAACATGCCGCTGTACGACAGGCCGCCGTAGCTGTTGGCGTTGAGCTGGCCGTCGAAGTCGCTGCCGAGGGCCTGCTTGATGCTCGTCGGCACTTCGTCGTCCAGCGGCACCTCGTCGAGCCGGTCCATCGTGCCTTCGTAAAGCGTCACGCTCTTCTGCGTCAGCGCGAGCAGCTGGTACGTGCCGGCCGTCTGCAGGATGCGGACGAGCGGCTTGACGTGGAAGCTGTCGGCGACGGCGACGCGCTCCTCGACCGGCCGACCGAGGCGGTACATAGCGAAGAAGGTCGGCGAGCGGAAGACCGCCAGGCCGTCCAACTGGTGCTGCCAGAAGGCGTTATCGTCGGCGAGCGCGTCGAGCTCGGCCAGCGCCGCCTCGGCCTCGGCGGCGTGGTCGCTGCGGCCGACTTCTTCCTTGGCCTGCTGGAGGAGCGTCTTGAAGCGGATGCCGTTCTGCCGCGTGTCGGCGGATTTGCGGTGCGTCGGCAGGTAGATCGAGACGGCCGGGGTGCCCGCGCTGCCGTCCATGAGGCGGCGGAGCTGGCCGGCGTCGAGCGGGCGGACGGCGGGATGACGGGACGGCGTTCGTGCGGTGGAATCGGCGGACATCGGACGGACCGTTCTACCGCAGGCGGATTCTCCTTGGAACGGCCAATGCGGGCGGTACGCTGGCAGGCATGCGTCGCCTGCTCCTCGCCGCCGTCCTTGGATTCGCTGCAACCGCCTCCGCCGAGCCGACGCTGGTCGGCTACGCGCGGCTGCCGGCGGACACCTTCCGCGAGGGGCCCACGTCCGGCCAGTTCATCGACACCGCCAACGGCCGCCGCCCGCCGTTCGTGAACCAGCAGCCGGTGCAAGGCATCTCTTCGCTCGTGCCGATCCCCAACCAACCCGGCAGCTACTACGCCCTGAGCGACAACGGCTTCGGAGCCAAGGCCAATTCCGCCGACTACCTGCTCTGCGTCTACAAGGTCACGCCGGACTTCGAGACGGGGGAAGTCGCGTGGGAGCTGGCGTTCCACCTGAGCGACCCGAACGAGCACGCCGGCTTTCCGATCGTGGCCGAGAGCGAGGTCTACTACGGCAACAGCGGCATCCCCGTGCCGGCTGTGATCCGCGAGAACCGCCTGCTGACCGGGGCCGACTTCGACGTCGAGTCGATGGTCCTCCTGCCGGACGGCACCTTCTGGATTGGCGACGAGTTCGGGCCATTCCTGCTGCACTTCGACGGCGAGGGACGACTGCTGGAACCGTCGGTGGACTTGCCGGGCGAGGACATGCACTCGCCGGATCACCCGACGAAGGACCCGGCGAAGGCGAAGATCGGCCAAAGTGCGGGGTTCGAAGGGATGGCGATTCTTACTACGCCGACACCACCAGAGTTCGGAGACGGCATGAGTTCGCTCCTGATGCCGATGCTGGAGAAACCGGTTGATGCCAATCTGTTGGACCGAGCAGAACTCGATCGCGGCACGGCGATCTTTTTGATGCACGAGTACACGAGGGGCACCGACATCCCGGTGATGTCGGCCGATCCCGTTACCGGTTGGGCAACCAGCGACTTCTTGATGATCCGACCGCTCGCATCGGCCGCACAAGCAATCGGAGAGACGCTGCTGCTAGAGACGGATCTGAGTAATCCAGCCCTGCCGATGATGTTGTTGACGATCGAGCGGGACAACGAAGAGGCAGAGACGGCAGCACACAAGAAGCTTTTTGTCGACAGCTTCATCAACGGACACGATGAGAATCTCGTGATGAGCCCAAAGTCGACCGAGGTCGCCGACCTCCTCGACCTCGCCGATCCGGACGACCTCGACGGCGACGGCAAGGACCGCTTCCGCTTCCCGTACCTGACGATCGAGAGCGTCGCCGTTGTGGACGAGCGGACGGTCATCGTCTGCAACGACAACAACTACCCCTTCACCGACGGCCGCCCGGAGCGGGCCGGGCCGGATGCGACGGAGTTCATCCTCATCCGCTTCGATCGGCCGCTGGCGGAGCTCGCGGGCACTATTGGCAACGAGGCACGACCGTGAGGGAGAGCTATCGGCGAAGCCGATGTCTGGAACGCGATAGCACACCTCGGACATTGCGTA